>PNNP01000010.1 GCA_013824325.1 Thermodesulfovibrio sp.
AGGACGATGTCATAATATATGAATTTTCAATTTCTACAAAAATAAAACGGCATGCTGGATGAAACCTCATTCACAACATGCCGTTTTGACTTCTGGACTGCTATGCCTGATATGGCAGTAATTTCCTGATATTATCATATTGAACATCAGGAACCTGTGTGCTCTTCCTGAGACCTCTCATCCTCTTGGAAGATTTGCCTGTCAGAAGATGACTCTTATAAGCCTTGTGTCTCATTATCTTGCCGCTGCTCGTCACCTTGAATCTTTTGGCAGCACCCCTGTGTGTCTTAATTTTCGGCATCTATTCCCCCTCTCTATATTTTTGATTTCAGATTGCAGATTTTGGATTAAACAAATCACAAATCACAAATCTTAAATTACTACTTGCTGCTCGGAGCAAGAACCATTGTAATGCTTTTGCCTTCTAATTTAGGCTGCTGTTCTATACTGAACTTTCCTGTAAGCGTTTCGAGTATCTTAGCAAACAACTTCATCCCTATTTCAGGCCTGACAATCTCACGGCCCCTAAAAAACATGGTAACCTTTGCCTTGTCGCCGTCGTCAAGAAACCTCCTGATATTCTTTATCTTAAGCTGGAGGTCATGGTCTGTTATCTGGGGTCTTATCTTTATCTCCTTGACATCACTTGTCTTGCGGGCTGAATGTTTTTTGCTCATCTGGTATTTATATTTACCAAGGTCCATCACCCTGCAGACAGGCGGGACGGCATTAGGTGCAACCTCTACAAGGTCATACCCACTCTCCCTTGCTACACGGAGCGCTTCAGAAACACTGAAAACGCCGATCTGCTTGCCATCTTCGTCAATAACCCTCACTTCCTTTGCCCTGATACCTTCGTTGGCTCTTATGTCTTTACTGATGCTATCACCTCCAAAAAAGTTTTAAGTTAATAATATCTTATTAGATTCCAACTGTCCACTATTTAATTTTTGCTGTTCGCCTCTTGTGTCATTATACTAATAAATTCATCCGCTGTGAAAGGCCCGATGTTTTCACCGTTTCTTTTCCTTACTGTTATCTTCTCTTCAGCAATTTCTTTGTCCCCTATTATAGCTAAATAAGGTATCTTTCTCACGGTGGCTTCCCTTATTTTATAACCTATTTTTTCATTTTCAAGATTTATTTCAGCCCGAATGCCCGACTCTTTAAATTTTTTGTATATCTCAGTTGCATAATCGCCATGCCGCTCGGCGATTGTCAATACAGAAATCTGAACAGGAGAAAGCCACAGGGGGAACACGCCGGCATAATGTTCAATAAGCACACCGAAAAACCTTTCCAGAGAGCCCATGAGAGCCCTGTGTATCATGATGGGTCTGTGTTCCCTGCCGTCCGCACCCCTGTAACCCATGTCAAATCTTTCAGGATTGTTGAAATCAATCTGTATTGTGCTGCACTGCCATGACCTGTTTAAAGAATCCTTTATCTTTATATCTATCTTGGGTCCGTAGAAAACACCTTCTCCCGGGTCTATTTCGTAAGTCAATCCCTTTATCTCAAGTGCCTGTTTAAGGGCATTGGTTGCCCTTTCCCAGCTTTCTAATGTGCCGACGTATTTTTCAGGACGTGTGGAAAGATAAACATCATAAGTGTCAAATCCGAATGTCCTGAGAATGAAAAGCGTGAAATCAAGTATGTTGAGTATCTCTTCCTCTATCTGGTCTTCTCTGCATAAGATATGTGCGTCATCCTGTGTAAAGCCCCTGACTCTCAACAGTCCGTGCAGAACGCCTGACCTCTCGTAACGGTAAACCGTCCCCAGTTCCGCATACCTGACCGGCAATTCCCTGTAACTCCTCAGGGCGCTTTTATAAATGCTTATATGAAAAGGACAGTTCATCGGTTTTAATTCATAGGCAATTCCTTCAATGTCCATGGGTGAATACATATTTTCTTTATAAAATTCCAGATGTCCGCTCTTCTGCCAAAGATTTAATTTTGCTATATGGGGGGTGTAAAGTATTTTGTAGTCAGCTTTTATATGTTCATCCCGCCAGAAGTCTTCTATAACCTTTCTGATTATAGCACCATTGGGATGCCATAAAATGAGACCCGCTCCTATTTCATCGCTGATGCTGAATAAATCCAGCTCCCTGCCGAGTTTTCTGTGGTCTCTCTTTTTAACCTCTTCAAGAAAATCAAGGTATGCCTTGAGTTCGTCTTTGTTTTCAAATGCAGTGCCATAAATCCTCTGGAGCATTCTGTTTTTTTCATCGCCGCGCCAGTATGCGCCTGCAATGCTTAAGAGCTTGAATGCCTTGACCCTGTCTGTCTTTGGAAGATGAGGACCCCTGCACAAGTCAGCAAAACCGTCTTCTTCATATATTGATACGGAGTCATCGTGAATCTCCTGAATAAGCTGCACCTTATAATCTTCACCCATTTTTTTGAAAAGCTGAATTGCCTCGTCTCTCTGCAGAACCTTGCGCTGAAACGGACTGTTCTTTTTAATAATCTCCTTCATCCTATTTTCTATCTTCTCGATATCTTCAGGGGTAAACGGGACTGCCCTGTCAAAGTCATAGTAAAAGCCTTCTTCAATGGCAGGGCCTATGGCAAGCTTTGCATCAGGGAAAAGGTCTTTTACGGCATGCGCCATGATATGTGATGTGCTGTGCCTGTAAACTTCTTTGCCTTCGCCGGAACCAAAGGATATAAGCTCCACCGCAGATTGAGGATTAATGCTGTCTGAAGATGCAATATCCTTTAATTCACCGTCAACCTTTATCGCAACAGCGTTTGAAGACTCTATATATTTTTTTAACTCGGATGGCTCTGTCTCTTTTGCTGAGCCGTCAGGCAGGATTAGTCTGATGATACTACCTCCTTATAAAAATTTGGACTATATGATAACTGATTTAAAGCAAATGAGTAAATGGGTAAATGGGCAAATAAATTTTGTAGGGGTCAGGCTTGCATTCATGCAATTAATTGTTTAAGAACTTTCTGCACAATCCTCCGCCTTTCCTCTCCTTCGGAAGCACTACACCAACGCGATAATACTGATAAATCCCTTCTCAATTCAGATTGTAAATCTACAAGCTTATAGCCAATCTCTCTACATGTCCCAACCAGTATATGCCTTGCAACCATTGCCCCACTGTTTCTGCTACGAGACCTTATTTCATTTTTATTGATTCCTGTTACCTCGGTTACACATTCATTTAAAGGCGTAGGATATATTTCCCATCAATTTAAAACAATTTCTTTAATCCTTGTTTTTTCTGTTCTTCTATTTGCTGTAAATTTTTGGTATAACTATTTAGTAAAGCATTAAGAGTTTTCAAATCATAAAAATACAACTCATAATCATTATTAAATACTTTGACAGTATTAGAGGTATATTCAAAAATCGGATATCTAAATTTACCTTTACTGGAACTCACTCCCGTCCCATAAGAAATTTTGCCTTTGGGATATTTCTCTTTTAATCGCTTCATAATTTCTTCCTGTGCTGGCTTTTCACTTAAATCAACTTTAACCACCTTCCCAAAAAATTTCCCTTTAAAAAAGAAAACTCCTGTATACCAATCATTACAAAAAAGTTCAACGAGCTCATTTTTAGGCAGATCACCTGGATAAAAAAGTTCTTTTATTCCAACATAAATTTCCTGAATGTAAGTCTCCAGGCTTGCATTATTACATTTCTTGCCATTTTCATCCTTATATATTTTTTTTATTTCCGCAAAAGTCATTCCCCATTTTAAATCTTTCCATCCGTCTTCTTGTGCTATTGCCATAAACGGACAAATAAAAATTCCCAACAAAAAAACTAACACTATCCTTTTCATATTAGATTCCTCCTCCAAAAAATTATCTGGCACATACTTTATTATTTTGGGAAATCAGGTCTATTGTTTTTCTTTATATAAGTTCCGTCCATGCTCCCTACAGCATGCATTCCGCAATATCCATCACAATCCTTAGTTGTAACCTTCAGTTTATTTTTTTCAAATCTCAATACAACGACACAATTTTGTTCACCCTTAAAAGCTGCACGATTACTGTCCACAAATACAGCAACTGTATTTCCGTCTTCACCTATATTGCACGGATGCATACCTATGACAGTATTGATCCAGAATTTCAACTTGTTATCAGGAAGTACCTGCACATTAATTTCTCCATTCTTTTTTTTATACTGTCCTGTAAAATTGTCTCCGGCAAATACACCATCTGCCATTATTAATAGCAATAAAATTATTAGCCATGTCCTTATTATTATCGACCTCCTATGGTTCTTATACATGATTATTTTCCCCTCCCCTCTCATTAAATATCCGGTGAATTATCGTAAATAGCCTTAAGCGAATTTATGCACGCCTTCAGGTAAGTTTGCTGCGGAGGCTCTACCTTTTCCCCATTATTTTTCTCAACCCAAGTACCACACCAGCTTAACTCAAAAGTTTTATCCTGATTTATAACAAACTGAAAACGCATCTCCACTTCTTTTAACACCGGCATTTCTTTTTGGTTGATCTTAGGATGTTTTGACAAATCTATTTTGCCAGACACCTGAACAACTTTTTTCTTATTCTCAGTGGTCAAGGTTTCCCATTTTGTTTTTGTAAAATATTTGTAGTTATCAATAGCCTGTCCTACCGTCAGGCTTTTATCAAGGGCAAGAGTTCCATTTTTTACTTGCGAAATATTGCTGTCGGAGCATGCCGAAAGACCAATAACCAAAACCAATACACATGTCATTTTAATCCTTTTCATTGTTTCATACCTCCTGCTTATAAAATTTAACCCTGCCTTTATCTGCTGCGTGCCCTTTGCATTAGCGCAATGCACTAAAAATTCTGACCAAAATGCCAATGCTTATTATTATTAATACCCATTTTGTGCTTTTCCCGTAAGTTTTCAATTGTCCCTTCTTCACATAGTAGAAGTCTCCTGTCAAAGAAATAATGGCTGCGACAGGAATGAAAAGGAGTATAGAAAGGACAAGAAACCATCTTTTTCTGAACCAAGGGACTTGAGAATAATCCGTGTAGATTGGTTTGCTGCCCGCGGGTGACGACATGGGTGAGCCAGCTCCAATACTTGTCAGCATTGACCCACAATGTTTGCACTTAACCGCCCCTTCCTGAATCTCTTCCATGCAAAATGGACACTTCATAAATGCCTCCTCATGAGCGATTTTATTGCTTCTGCAAAATGCATCTCATCAACGGCCAAATATTTTTGACATGGCTGCCAACTGGGAAAGACCATTACTCAGATATAAAATCTGAAAGGCTAATAAGAGGAATGTTATCCCCCCTATGATAAGCAATTTGGGCTTTTCTCCATTTTTGCGGGCAGTCATTCCTCCTTTGAGAACCCACCCCGCTGCTACTGGATTCATTAGGAATAAAAAGTTTATGAGCATATTAGCAGTTGCACCGATAAAGATAAAAAACAATGCCAATACAACACTTGCAATTCCGATTATAGTATCCATATCCTTTTTCTGTACGACATCTTTGATGATCTCCTGAAAAAGGTTCCTGGAAGCCATACTACTATGAACCCGCGATTGCTCCAGCACAGAGCCGCAATGCTTGCATTTCACTGCATTTTCTACAATCTCTTCCATGCAAAATGGACATTGCATAATAACCCTCCTCTTTGTTTTATTGTTTTCAACTCCCTGATGGGAGAAAGCGTTTTATCCACCCTCCAAACCCCGCTGTATTTCTGGACTGTATATACATTTCACCGGGGCCGTTAACATAACAGACCCATCCCTCGCCAGATGTAATAGTGTTTAACAGTCCGGCGCTTGCTTTTCGCATCTCATAGCTTATTGTCCCGCTCCATGCAACCAGATGGGCGTTATCAACTATCATTGTCTCCCCAGAGGCGAGGGTAAGTTTATGGATAGCTCCAAAACTGGAAACTACAAGCTTGCCAACACCGCTCACCCTCTGTATAAAAATACCTTCTCTGCTAATAAAACCCTTCAGTATTCCCTGTGATGCCACTTCTATAGCAAGCGAGGCATCGGCAGCCAGAAAGCCCTCTTTTTGGACAAAAAATGAGTTAGCCCCATTAAGATCAAGAACCTTCAAATCTCCGAGAGATGCAGGGGCAAGCAAAACTTCTCCGTCTCCACGCATTGCCTTAAGCGACTGCAAAAATACACTTTCTCCTGTCAGAAACTTTCGTCCCAATGCACCGAGAACACCACCTTCCATTTTGCCTTCCACTTCGATAGTAGGACTCATAGCCACCATTGCTCCTGACTCGGCTTTTATGGTCTGTCCCTGTTTCATAGAAACTTTGACCATCGCATATGACCCAGGATAGAGAATCTCATACTGAGCAGAAGCGATTTGAGGTGGATTTAGCTGTGGAGATGATTGACTAAGCATTGATTTGCAATGCCTGCATTTAAACGCCCCCTCTTGAATTTCTTCTTTACAAAAAGGACATTGCATAATAAGCCCTCCTTCATATAAAAGGCGTTGATTTTACTGTCTTAAGCCATACTGCCAGTACATTTGCTATCAAAATTAGCACATATTGGTGTCATTGTCAAGGTAATCTTCACATATACTGGGTTTATGGCAATCAAAAAACAACATATAATTTATGTAATTTTTAGGAGTTAACCATATGAGTGACAATATATCGATAGAACTGGGCAAAAGGATACGAACTCTGAGAAAGCTAAAAGGCTTAACGCAAGAAGAGTTAGGCGAAAAATCAGGAATAAGCTACAAATTCATCGGAGAGATAGAAAGGGGAGAGGTTAATCCGAGCTTAAATTCTTTGATTCAGATAGCAAAGGGTTTAGGCATGCATATAAGTGAATTATTCCCCCATGAAAAAGAAATATTCCATCAATTTTCCCATCAAGACATACAGGTTATAAAAAAGGCTTTAAAGCTTATGAACAGAAGTTTTACAAAGTTGTAAAATTATCCCCTAAATTTCCCGTCAACCATTTCCAGCACCCTGTGGCATCTTGCGGAAAGTGATTGATTGTGAGTGACAAGCACAAGAGTCACACCAAGTTTTGAATTTATATCCATCAGAAGTTTGAAAAGCTCCTCACCTGTAGCTGTGTCAAGATTACCGGTTGGCTCATCAGCAAGGAGAACCTTCGGATTTGCCACCAGAGCCCTTGCAACAGCAACCCTCTGCTGCTCGCCTCCTGAAAGCTCGCCCGGCTTGTGATTTTTTCTTTGATACAAACCAAGTTCGTCAAGGAGTTTTTCAGCCCTGTCGTATACTTCCTTATAATCTACGGCTTCCCGTCTGTGGCTCCTGGATATGAGCACAGGCATCATTACATTTTCGAGTGCTGTAAATTCCGGAAGCAAGTAATGAAATTGAAAGACAAATCCAATCATGCGGTTTCTGAATATTGCGAGTTCTCCGTTGTTAAGAGAAAATGGATTTATCCCTTTTTCTGACTTCTGACTTTTGAGTTCTGACTCCTGAATTTTATATATAACCGTGCCTGATGTGGGTTTATCAAGGGTTCCGAGTATGTGCAGCAAAGTGCTCTTGCCCGCTCCTGATGCACCGACAATGCCGACCATATCTGCATCGTTAAAAACTGCGTCAATGCCTTTTAATATCTTGAGCTCGCCTGCAGGCGTATAGAATGATTTTTCGAGTTTACTTATTATTACCAGATTTTTTATCTCCCACTATATTCTTTAATTTATTGAATGACTCAACAGCCTTTTCTTCATGCTGCTTTTTCTTTTCTTCAAGTTCATCCTTTGTTCCTTTAAGCTTGTCAGCCTGTTCGGCTATCTCTTCTGCCCATTCTTTTATTTTGTCTGCTGCCTTGTCTCCAAGCTCCCTGAATTTGTCGCCGCCGCCCCATAATGTAATGATTACAAAGGCTATAAACAGAATTACTGCCAGACAGCCGATTCTCTTTATAAACTTGATTATCATTCATTCATACCTCAATGGCTCAACAGGGTTCAATTTCGCAGCATGATACGAAGGATACAGTGTTGAAAGGAAACTTATTATAACCGCCGAAAAAGAAACAACTATAAAGTCAAAAAGTTTCATCTTTACCGGCAGCTTGCTGAGATAGTAGACATCAGCAGGGAGTTTGATGAGCTCATAGGTATTCAATATATATCCGAGCGTGTAGCCGCAGATTATCCCTATCGTTGTTCCGACAATGCCTATCATCAATCCCTGAAACATAAATATCATCATAATGCCCTGATTTGTCGCGCCCATTGATTTTAATATGGCAATCTCCTTTGCCTTTTCCACCACATTCATCATGAGGGTGCTGACTATATTAAACGAAGCAACCAGCACTATAAGAACAAGTATAACAAACATAGCAAACTTTTCAAGCTTTAAAGCTGAAAAGAGGTTTCTGTTCATCTGCATCCAGTCCCTCACATAATAAGGAAATCCGAGTTTTCTGGTGGCAGAGTCGCGGATTTGTGGCGCCTTATAAATATCATCTAACCTCAGCTCAATGCCTGAAACAGCATTGCCGTATCCGAAGAAGTCCTGAGCAGACCGCAAATCTGCAAGGACAAGATTTGTATCATATTCGAACATGCCCATTTCAAATATAGCGGCAATCTTGAACTGCCTTACTTTAGGCAGCATCCCCAATGGTCCCATTTCTCCAACAGGTGAAATTACATTTATTGTATCACCCGGAAAGACACCGAGCATTGCAGACAGCTCCTTGCCGATGATTATCCAGGGAGCTGCAGATTTTGTGCTGCGGGGTGATGATGCAGATACCAGCTCCTCAATGCTGCCTTCCTTTATGTGCTTTAAAATATCTGTTGTCTTGAATTCAGCAGCCGGCTCTATGCCCCTCATGAAAACACCGTGCGCCCTTTTGCCTGATGACACCATTACCTGACCGACAACAAGGGGAGACATGGAAATTATGGAAGGCTCGGCTTTTAATTTTTCTACTAAAGGCTTGTAATCTTGAATGCCGCCTTGATAACTGAGAACAACAGCGTGGGCACTCGCACCGAGTATCTTTTTCTGGAGGTCTTCATGAAAACCGCTCATCACCGAAAGAACGACAAGCAGAGCCATCACACCGACAGCAACACCCCCAATGGAGATAACAGTATTGAACGAGATGCCTCTATGCCGTTTCTTTGACTTGAGGTATCTTAAGGCAATAAATAATTGATAGGGAAGATTCATTTTAAAATTGTTTTCATTGTTCCGGCTTCAACTGTGGGAAGAGTATAACATCCCTGATTGACTGTGAATTGGTAAGAAGCATGACCAGTCTGTCAATGCCTATTCCCTCGCCGGCAGCAGGCGGCATACCGTATTCCAGTGACCTCACAAAATCCTCATCCATCCAGTGAGCTTCCTCATCGCCCTTTTTCTTTTCCTCTACCTGCTTCAAAAATCTATCTCTCTGGTCAATGGGGTCATTCAGCTCTGAAAACGCATTGGCTATTTCCCTTGATGCAATGAAAAGCTCAAATCTTTCCACAAGCTCCGGGTTATCACGCTTTCTCTTGGCAAGAGGAGAAAGTTCCACTGGATAATCAATAATGAAGGTGGGCTGCATAAGTTCCGGCTCCACAAACTCCTTGAATATCTCATCCAGAATCTTGCCGTGAGAGGTGCCTGTTGGGATATCCAGATTCTTTGCCCTTGCCCACTCAACAGCCTTCTGATAATCTGTTATTACATCGTCGGGCACGCCCTTCTGTTTTAATGCATCTCGCATCGGAATCCTTGGCCAGGGCGGAGTTAAATCTATCACAGCTTCGCCATAAGGCACTTTTAATGTGCCGAGAACTTTATCAACTACATATGAAAACATTTTTTCGGTAAATTCCATTAAAAAATTATACTCTTTATATGCCATGTAAAATTCAAGCATTGTGAACTCAGGATTGTGTTTTGTTGATATGCCTTCATTCCTGAAGTTTTTATTAAGTTCAAAAACCCTTTCATAGCCGCCGACGAGAAGTCTTTTAAGATAAAGCTCAGGCGCAATCCTGAGGTATAAATCAATGCCGAGTGCTATATGATGCGTCTTGAAAGGTCTGGCAGTTGCACCACCTGGAATCTGATGCATCATTGGTGTTTCGACCTCTATGAAGCCGTTTGCCTCAAGAAAATCCCTTATGGCTTTGATGATTGCGCTCCTTTTGGCAAATATTTCCTTTACCTGCGGATTGACAAAAAGGTCAACATATCTCTGCCTGTATCTCAGTTCAATGTCTTTCAGTCCGTGCCATTTCTCAGGAAGCGGTCTTACTGATTTGCTTAAAAAAACAAAATCCCTCACTTCAATTGTAAGTTCGTTAGTCTTTGTCCTGAACAATCTTCCTGAAACTCCGATTATGTCTCCGATATCAAGTTTCTTTAATAAAGCGAATTTTTCATTTAGGACATTTTTGCTGAAGAATATCTGGATTTTTTCTGTAGCGTCCTGAATGTGAGCAAAGCAACCTTTGCCGAAGTCGCGCATTGAGACAATCCTGCCTGCAACAGAAGTATAAACAGCATCTGACTCAAGGCTCTCTTTATTTACCGACTGGTATTTTGCTTTAAGCTCTGCAGCGCTCGCTTCAGGATTAAATATTCCGTCATAAGGGTCAATATCAAGACCCCGCAGCTCGCTTAGCTTTTTAAGGCGTTGTTCTATAAGCTCATTTATCTCTTCCATAAATAAAAAGTATACAAGCCCCAATTCAGCTAAGTCAACAACACTCTTTTAATCTGCCTTTGCTTGACTTAGAATTGCTTAATAAACTAAATTATAGGTTATGCGTAAACCATTTATGGCAGCCAACTGGAAGATGAATAAGACTGTTGCTGAAACTCAGGCGTTTCTTAACGAGTTTATCCCTGTTGTCCGGGATGTGAAAGATGTTGAGATTGTCATAGCCCCGCCGTTTACATCTTTACATACAGCATCAGCGATTCTGAAAAATACAGATATAAAGCTCTCTGCGCAGGATGTCTTCTATGAAGACAAAGGCGCCTTCACAGGAGAGGTATCTCCGGCAATGCTTTCTGACATCGGCTGTAAATATGTAATTATCGGGCATTCAGAAAGGCGTCAGTATTTCAAAGAGACAGATGAAATCGTAAACAGAAAAATCAAGGCGTCATTGAAACATAATCTGAATGTAATCTTCTGTATCGGCGAGTCTCTACAAGAAAGGGAAGCCGGAAAAACATTTGAAGTGCTAAACAGAGAATTGACTGAAGGATTAAAAGACGTACCTGCTGAGGGCTGGGTGGCAGCTTATGAGCCAATCTGGGCAATAGGGACCGGCAGGACAGCGACTCCTGAGCAGGCGCAGGAAGCCCATAAATACATCAGGGAGAAGCTCTCTTCTCTTTATGGTATGGCTGCTCAAGAAATACGGATACTTTACGGCGGAAGTGTTACGCCGGACAATATAGAATCACTTATGCGCTGCAATGATGTTGACGGAACACTCGTTGGCGGGGCAAGCCTTAAAGTTGACAGTTTTGCTAAAATAGTTAAATATAAAAAATAAAAACAAGGAGGTAGTAGTGATAACATTTTTGCTAATCATGCACGTTCTGGTGTGTCTGTTCTTGATACTTATTATCCTGCTTCAGAGCGGAAAGGGTGCAGATATAGGCGCTGCATTCGGCGGTTCAAGCCAGACACTTTTCGGAAGCAGGGGCGCGGCGACATTTTTGAATAAGCTGACAACTGCTACTGCTGTGGCCTTCATGCTGACATCACTTATATTGACAATGCTGACAACAAAGGGTACTTCTGTTATACAGCAGACCGCACCTGTTGAACAAAACAAAACAGTGCCTCAGCAAATACCGCAGCAGCCGATGCAGCAGCAACAAGCACCGCAACAACCCGCTAATAAATAGCAGATGCGTGGATGAGCATATGGGTATATGGGAAATATAGAAAAATATTCCTTTCACTCATTAGCTCATTCATACATTCACTCATTTAACCGTTCACCGCTTCACCCATTCACCCTTTTACTCATCTTCTCATTTACAGTTCTTTTTCTTTTGAGCTGCTCAAAAGAGCCTGAAATCAAATATCCAAACACCATCACCATAGGTTTGCTGTCTGACGCAAAAAGACTGCTCCCGCTTCTTGCATCTGACTCTGCATCAGCAGAGATCAGCGGATACATATTCAACGGTCTCACAAAATATGACAAAGATATAAAAATAATCGGAGACCTTGCAGAATCATGGGATATAAGCCCTGACGGACTCAAAATAACATTTCATCTGAGAAGGGGCGTCAAATGGCATGACGGGGCAGAGTTCACGGCAGAGGATGTGCTTTTTACATACAAAACCGTAACCAATCCGAACATTCCGACACCCTACAGCAGCATATACGGACCTGTAAAAAAAGTAGAGATGCTGAACAGATATACCACAAAAATAACATACAAAGAACCCTATGCACCGGCTCTCGAATCATGGGGGATGGGGATAATACCCAAACATGTGCTTGAAGGTAAAGACCTCACCTCACCTGAAGTCAACCGCCATCCTGTAGGCACAGGACCTTATAAATTGAAAGAGTGGGTGACAGGTCAAAAGATAGTCCTTGAAGCGTTTAATGATTATTTTGAAAAAAAGCCGAATATTGACAGGTTTATAGCGCGGATAATACCTGATACAGCCACGATGTTTCTTGAATTGAAGTTCGGGGGCCTTGACTTCATGGGCATAACGCCTCCTCAGTATAAATTGCAGGCAAATACGGATTTCTTCAATAAGTATTTTCAGAAGTTCAGATACCCTGCATTCGGTTATACATATCTTGGATATAACCTTCTTAATCCGATGTTCTCTGACAAACGTGTGAGACAGGCAATAGCCTATGCAGTCAATAAAAATGAGATTATTGCAGGGGTGCTGCTAAGTTATGGAACACCCTGCACAGGGCCATTCCCTCCTGAATCATGGGCTTTTAATGCATCCGTGAAAGATTATGAATACAATCCTGATAAAACAATAAAAATCCTTTCTGAACTCGGATGGAAAAAGAATGCAAGAGGATTGCTCGAAAAAAATGGAAAAACTTTTATCTTTACTGTAATAACAAATCAGGGCAATGAGTCAAGGCTCAAGGCTGCACAGATAATCAAAGAGCAGATGAAAAAAGTCGGAATAGAGATGAACATAAAGGTTCTGGAGTGGCAGGCAATGCTGCACGAATTTATTGACAAAAAAAGATTTGAGGCTGTTATCATGGGATGGGCATTGTCAAGAGACCCTGACATTTATGACATCTGGCATTCATCCAAGACTAAAGAAGGTGAATTTAATTTTATCTCTTATAAAAACGAAGAAATTGACAGACTGCTTATTGAAGGAAGGCAGACCTTTGACATGACAAAAAGAAAAAAAATATACCACCGCATACATGAGATACTCGCAGAGGAACAGCCCTGCACATTCCTTTATGTCCCTGACGCCCTGCCTGTGCTTCATAAGAGATTTAAAGGCGTTGAGAAAGCGCCGATCGGGATATGGCATGACTTCATATACTGGCATGTGCCGAAAAACAAAGTTGAGTGGTATCAGTAATGTCATCAATAATCACGGTAGAAAATCTCACAAAGAAATTCGGCAACATTACCGCTGTTGATAAGATATCCTTTGAGGTAGAAGAAGGCACAATCTTCGGGTTCCTCGGTCCTAACGGCGCCGGAAAGACAACCACCATTAATATACTATGCACCCTTATGTCTCCGACATCAGGAAAAGCTTACATTGACGGGCATGACTGCATGAAGGAATCGTCAGAAGTCAGAAACAAAATCGGTATCGTCTTTCAGGACAATACGCTTGACAAGGAACTTACCGCTTACGAAAATCTTCTGTTCCATTCATATCTTTATAATGTGCCGAAAAATGAACGTAAAAAAAGAATTGACGACGCTCTTAATTTTGTCGGGCTTTATGAAAGAAAAAACGACCAGGCTAAAAAATTTTCAGGAGGAATGAAAAGGAGACTTGAAGTTGCAAGGAGTATCATTCACCAGCCAAAGGTATTATTCCTTGATGAACCTACGCTCGGACTCGACCCCCAGAGCAGGACGAATCTCTGGGAATTCATATCAAAACTGCCTGAGAAAAATGACGTTACAATATTCATGACCACTCACTATATGGAAGAAGCAGAAATATGCAACATGATAGCCATTATTGATAGAGGCAAATTAATTGCGCAGGGCTCGCCCGAAGAATTGAAAAAGATGGTAGGCGGCGACGTCATATACCTGAGGACAAAAAATAATGAAGAAGCAATACACGAAATAAAAAACAACCTTAAACTTGATGCAGAGGAGAAAAACGGGGAGATATTCATATCCGTACATAGAGGGGATGCATGCATCCCGAAACTTATAAGCTCCCTTGCAGATATGGTAATTTCCGTAAGGCTGCAGAGGCCGACACTTAATGACGTGTTTTTGAAGCTTACAGGTAAGGCAATTAGACCTGAAACAGTATCCGGCGGTGATGAAATCAAAGATGCCATCAGGTCTTACAGAAAGAAATCTGACAGGGGATAATGTCAATTGCAAATATAGGGTAAGCCTCTGTATTGAAAGCAAGATTCTGAGTTATTTGCCAGTCTGCGAATGCAGACGGTAACATATACTTTGGTGAATAAAATGTTTTTAGGTGCATTGACTCACAAAATTGCACAAAAGGGCTAATTATCTTGCTGGAAGACAGGGCTTACCCTGTATAAATTACGATTTAAGGAATACACGCTAACTATGATTAGGAATGACCTAAATGCTATTTATGTAATTGTAGCAAGGGAATTCATAAAATTCGTCAGGGAAAAGGGAAGGCTTATTTCCACCCTCGCAAGGCCTGTCCTGTGGCTTTTCGTCGTCGGAGGCGGGCTGACAAGACTGGTATCACCTGATATGGGCATGCCATATATTCAGTTCATTTTCCCCGGGATTATAGGAATGACTATTTTGTTCAGTTCAATATTTTCATCAATATCAATAATATGGGATAAGGAATTCGGCTTTATGAAGGAGATGCTTGTAGCGCCTGTATCCAGATTCTCGATTGTGGTCGGAAAGGCATTAAGCGGCACAATGGTCGCAACCATACAGGCATTAATCATCCTCCTCCTTTTCCCTGTTATCGGGCTGAAACTCAGCATTATGCAGATATTCTTTATACTCTGCATCTCCATCATCCTGTCATTCTGCCTTTCATCTCTCGGCATACTGATAGCAACATTCTATGAAAACTTCGAAAGCTTCAGCGTCATCATGAATTTCATTGTAATGCCAATGTTTTTTTTGTCAGGGGCAATGTATCCTGTAAAATTACTGCCCCAGATACTCGGCTTTCTTTCAATGATTAATCCGCTAACATACGGAATTGACGCATTGAAATATATGGTCTTTCCTGAAAAAAAGCTGCTTACCCATGATTTTCCTTTAAGTCTTGACATTTCCGTTATCCTTATTGCCTCTTTGGTTTTTGTTATAATTGCAGCCAATGTCTTTGAAAGGAGAAAATAAAGATATAATCCTTGCCCCAAACGCAAAATTTTACTTCTTGACAAGAAGTATTGTATATGTTAATAATTAAAGTTAACTTTATCCCGATTCTTGGCAAGAATTTTGGAAGGAGGTGACTAAAAATTATGAAAAAGGTATTAGCTATTATACTTTCACTTGTGTTACTCGTAGCATTTACCTTGGCAGTTGGTTGCCAGAAGGCTGAAGAGAAGAAGCCGGCAGAGGCTCCGAAGGCAGTAGAGGCTCCGGCTCCTGCACCAGCTCCTGAGCAGAAGCCAGCAGAGGCTCCGAAGGCAGCCCCTGAAAAGGCTCCTGAAAAACCAGCAGAGAAAAAGAAATAGTTTTACAAAAAACACCATGAGGGACATGATCAGCCCCTCATGGTGTTGCCTTTTATCTGCAAAAACTGTTATGTTTTAAACATCGTATCTCTATGCTTTTTACAAAAGAGTGGGCAAACCCACTCTTTTGTTTTAATGAGCTTTTAATGAGCTATGGAAATAAATGATTTCAAAAAAAAGATTTATGACCTCGCCTTTAGGGCAGCCGAGGATGGGGGGTTCGAGCTTATTGATGTTGATATGCACGGCAGGGGCAGGAAGACATTGTTAAGAGTAACGATAGACAAAGAAGGCGGAGTAACCATAGGAAACTGCGAAAGAATGAGCAGGAGTCTTGAGGCGCTGTTAGATGTCGAGGATCCTATAAAGGAATCCTACATGCTGGAAGTATCATCGCCGGGTCTCGACAGGCCTCTTACAAAACAGAAGGATTTTGAAAAGAATACCGGCAAACTTGTACGTATTATTACAAAAGAGAAAATAGGCAACCAGACCTTTTTCACAGGAAGGATTATAGATGTCGGAGAAGACTGGATTAGACTAAAAATAGAAGAGCCGGTATCCTCTAAAAAATCTCCGAAGAAGAGAGCGTTAGAGGGTGAGAGGGATATTTTCATCCCTATTCATAAAATCTCAAGGGCAAGACTGGAAATAGAGTCATAGGAGTAGAAATGATGGCAAAGGAGCTGTGCTTAGTAATAGACCAGATAGGCAGAGAAAAGGGCATCTCCCGTGAAGCATTATTGAAAGTGCTCGAAGCTGCCCTGCTTTCTGCTGTCCGGAAAAAATTTGCCAACAGAACCAATATAAATTTAAACATAGACCAGAAGACCTGTGACATAAGGGTATTTGAGACAAAAAAAGTCGTAGAGCAGGTTTTGGATAAGGATGAGGAAATCGCACTGGATGATATAAAAACCATTTATCCTGATATGATAATAGGTGACACTGTTGATATAACGATTCCTCTTCCGGATTTTGGAAGGATAGCCGCTCAAACAGCAAAGCAGGTTTTATTCCAGAAGGTTAAAGAAGCAGAAAGAGATATAATCTATGAAGAATATAAGAACAAAGTTGGAAATATAATCAGCGGTACTGTTCTGAGAAAGGAAAAGGGTATTCACTACATCGGGCTCGGGAAAACCGAAGCGGTGCTTTTACAGAAAGAAACCCTCACGAATGAAACATTGAAAAGGGGCGATATTGTAAAAGCCTACCTGTCTGAAGTCAGACAGACCCTGAAAGGGCCTATTATCATGCTTTCAAGAACTGACCCGAATTTTGTAATAGGTCTCTTTAAAATGGAAGTTCCTGAAATACATGACGGGATTGTAATTATAAAAAGCATTGCAAGGGAACCCGGCGAGCGTACAAAAATAGCGGTGTATTCAAAGGATACTTCAATAGACCCTGTAGGGGCTTGTGTTGGCATGAAAGGCACAAGAGTCCAGTCCATAGTCAGAGAACTGAGGGGAGAGAGAATTGACATAATCCCGTGGAATGACGATCCCCGGATATTTATAGCAAGGGCTCTCACGCCTGCTACTGTTGACAGGGTTGGAATAAGTGAAGATTCCAAAACTGCCATGGTGATTGCAGATGACCAGCAGCTTTCCCTTGCAATCGGAAAACGCGGACAGAACATTAAACTCGCAACCAGACTGACCGGCTGGGAGATAGATATATTAAGCGAATCAGAGTATTCTAAAATCAAGCTCGAGGAAGCAGACAAGACACTCAATACTACACTGAGAAGCGAAACAAATAATCCTGAGGACAAGGAAAAATAACCAGAAAACTGCAGTAATTCATTTGGGCAAATTTGAATGCAGAATGACTTAACATCCTCTGTCCAGTACATAAAAGGTGTCGGTCCCCGCAGGGCATCACTGCTTGCCCGCCTTGGCATACAAACATTCAGAGACGCACTTTTTCACCTACCGTACAGATATGAGGACAGAAGCTCCATTAAAAAAATTGCCCACCTAAAATATGACGAACTGAATACAGTCACAGGCAAGGTCGTAAAAGCCGATATCATTTCACCGAGCAGAAGACCAAAATTTAAGATTTTTGAAGTCTTAATCACAGACGGAAGCGGTCTTCTCAAGGCAAAATGGTTCAACCAGCCGTACCTCAAAAGGATATTCAAGCAAGGTCAGGAAGTTGTCTTTTATGGCATGGTAAAACTGAATTACCGGGGAGCAGGCTTCGAAATAATCAACCCCGAATATGAGATAATCGATGAGATAGTCGAAGAAAACAGCAGCGATATTGACCACATTCACACAGGAAGGATAGTTCCTGTTTACAGGCTGACTGAAGGGCTCAGCCAGAGACAGATGAGAAGCATTATGTATTCTGCGGTCAGCACTGTCATACCTTTCATTTCAGACCCCGTGCCTTCTGAAATAATCAAAAAATACAATCTGCCTGACCTCAGAGAGAGCTTATACAATGTCCATTTCCCAGAAAGTGCCCTGTATCTCGATGATTTAAACAGAGGAGTAAGCCCTTATCATCAGAGACTGTCTTTTGATGAACTTTTGACATTTCAGCTCGGACTGGCAGCAATCAAAAAAGGAGAGATAGCAGAGAAAGGCATTTCATTCTCACCTGACGGAAGACTTGCAGGCAGACTGCTAAGCAACCTTCCTTTTAAACTCACGGGTGCGCAGGAAAGGGTTTTAAAAGACATACTCAAAGATATGCAATCACCATCTCCTATGAACAGGCTCATACAGGGAGATGTAGGCTCAGGGAAAACAATAGTTGCGCTTCTTTCAATGCTCACTGCTGTTGAATGTGGCTATCAGTCAGCTCTGATGGCACCAACAGAAATACTTGCGGAACAGCATTACATCAATATCCACGGTCTTTTAGAAGACCTCGGACTAAGGATTCATCTACTTACAGGGAGCAAGAGAAACAAAGAGCTTGAAAGTATTGCATCCGGCGATGCAGATATTATTATCGGAACACATGCATTAATTCAGGAGGGTGTGACATTCAAAAATCTGGGTCTGATAGTCATAGACGAACAGCATAGATTCGGGGTCATGCAAAGGGCAGTCCTGAGAAAAAAAGGCACAAACCCTGACACCCTCATAATGACAGCAACTCCCATACCGAGAACGCTTGCGCTCACGCTTTACGGCGACCTTGACTATTCAGTGATTGATGAACTCCCCCCAAACAGAAACCCGATAACTACAATTCTCTTTTATGAAAAGCAGAAAAATCACATTTACGAACTTATAGAAGATGAGACAAAAAAAGGGGGGCAGGTCTATGTGGTTTACCCTATTATTGAAGAGTCGGATAAAACAAATCTAAAGGCAGCCGTAACAGGGATGAAGGCATTTCAACAAAGATTTCCATATCTTAAAGTAGGATTGATTCACGGCAGGATTAAGCCGCTTGAGAGGGAAGAAATCATGAAGGAGTTCAAAAACGGCAGTATCCACATCCTTGTCTCCACAACAGTAATAGAGGTCGGAGTTGACGTGCCAAATGCAACATTAATGGTTATAATACATGCAGAAAGGTTTGGACTTGCCCAGTTGCACCAGCTCAGGGGAAGAGTGGGAAGAGGCAGCAATCAGTCACACTGCGTTCTGCTCACCTACGGCGCTGCCGATGACGCAAAAAGAAGACTTGCTGTAATGGTTGAGACCACAGACGGTTTCAGAATTGCTGATGAGGACCTCAATATCCGGGGTCCCGGAGAATTTTTCGGAACAAGGCAGTCAGGTATGCCTGATTTGAGGGTTGCAAATCTCCTGAGAGATGTTAAAATACTGGAAACTGCCCGCAAAGAGGCATTTGCCTTGATTGAAAAGGAACCGACACTTGCGAATTATCCTCATCTCAGAAAATCCATTGAGGATTTCTGGGGCAAGAGAATAGAGTTGTTTAAAACGGCGTAAAGGGAGGCATTATGTTCAGCAGAATTAAAAAAGACATGGAAGGCGGCATTGAAAAGATTAGATGGTTTGCGTCACTCCTGTCGGAGAGGACAAGGGTCGAAATCATGGTCTTCAAGCTCCTTTACAGGTCAGAGGAACTGAAGAACAAACGAGATGAATTACTGAGAAAAATCGGAGAGGAAGTATACGAACTTAAGGGTAAAGATAAAAATATTTATGCCAACAAGGAAGTTGCCGATGCTATCAAAGAACTTGAAACCATTGAGCCCGAGATAAAAGAAACACTGGAAAAGGCGTCGGAGATAAGCAAGATAAGTGCATGAACTTGTTTGAACTGATATTCCTTATTTTTGGTCTGATAGTCGGCTCATTTCTCAATGTCTGTATTTACAGGATTCCCCGCAATATTTCCATTATCAGTCCTTCATCATCATGTCCTTCATGCGGCACTTTGATTAAACCACAGGACAATATACCTTTAATAAGCTACCTTATTCTAAAGGGAAGATGCAAAAAATGCGGCGGCAAGATTTCCATGCGCTATCCATTGGTTGAATTGCTTAACGGCATTTTATACTGGTCGGTTTTTAAATATTTCGGCATGGGATGGCATCTGTTGTTTCTCTTTGCCTTTGTTTCGGCAATGATTGTGATAATATTTATTGATTCGGAGTTTCAGCTAATTCCAGATTTAATAACCATTCCGGGTTTTGTAATCGGTATTTTAGGGGCATCCTTCATCATTCCCGATCCATTTGTCCATTCATCCTTTTACCCGTTCACCGGTATCTCAATTGTTGGTTTTTTAAACTCTGCAGCAGGAATGCTTCTTGGAGGAGGGTTGTTTTATCTCATCGCTGTTGTAAGCAAAGGCGGAATGGGCGGAGGGGACATTAAAATGATGGCAATGGTCGGCGCATTCATGGGCTGGAAGGCTGTGTTACTGACTACATTTATCGGAAGTCTTACGGGTTCCTTAGTCGGGATTTTTCTGATGGTTTTTAAGGGAAAGGACAGAAAGACAAAGATACCATTTGGGCCTTTTTTATCTCTTGGCGCTATTATCACGCTTTTTTTTGGCGGCAGTATACTAAGATGGTATTTCAATATTTAACAGCTAAACCTGATAATTCATAAATTTCCGATAATGCGCGAGGCATCCGTATCGAAAGCAAGATAGCTGGATGGAGAGGTTGAATAATTAATAATGTCCATTCGTAAGAGTCTCAAACTGTTCAAAATACTTTTTCTGATTTTAATATCAGCATTTCTTCTGAATGTCATCTGGTATTTTTTCTTTACTGATATATCAAAACTGAAAAAGGAAAATCCTAAGAAGACCGCTTTTATGCAATACCGTGAACATGAATGGCAAAAGGAAGGCAAAAATATTACAATCAGACAGAATTGGGTTCCGCTTTCCCGCATATCGCCCTATCTGACAAAAGCTGTTATTATCGGAGAAGACGACAAATTCTGGAGACATGAAGGATTTGACTTTGAGGCAATTCAGAAGGCAGTTGAAAAGGATATCAAAGAAAAGAAGTTTAAATTCGGCGGAAGCACAATCAGCCAGCAGCTTGCAAAGAACCTTTATCTATCCCCTTCCAAGAATCCTTTGCGTAAATTGAAAGAGGCAATCCTCACATGGAGAATTGAAAAAAACCTTTCAAAAAAGCGAATCCTTGAACTATACCTTAATGTTGCAGAATGGGGAGAAGGAATATTCGGTATTGAAGCAGCATCACATCACTATTACGGCAAACCAGCATCAGCGCTCAATCCTGAAGAATCTGCAAGACTTGCATCAGTGCTCCCGAATCCGAGAAAATACAACCCGCTTGGAACATCAAAATATGTTGCAAACCGCTCCAGTATAATCTTCAGCATAATGGTAAAAAGGGGAATAGTGATACCGGAATATGAAGAGATAATGGAGGAGTCAAGAGATGCAAAGTCTGATGTAATCAAAGCACCATCATTCCTTGAAGGCCCGCAGGGGAAAAATTAATGAGGGGTTAATCTCAAACTTTAACTTCTCTAAGAGTCGTGGACAAGGACTCTGTTATCCAATATTGCGAGTAGGGCTATATTATTCATCATCTCCACCACGAATACGAACCTTAGTTTCTTCAACAATCCACAAGTGCTGTATTAAAGGTTCACGGCTAATAAGCTGAATGATGCTACTGAAAACTTTAATGACGTGATGTTTTGCTTGGATTCTGACTCGCAGGACTATAATGCCAGAAAATTCTTTTGGTGGATATGCCCTAATATCGGAAAAATCAGTATCCAGAGTAACCAGAATACGATTTTCACTTTTGCACACATCCATAAGAATAGAATCTTTTGTGCCTTGTAGCCGTTGGTCATTTACAGTTTGTGCGTCATAACCGGCATTAATAAGCAACTCTGCAATTTCAATTGGTAGGTTTTCATCTATCTTGAACTGCATATTTATCTATGTTGACACTGATACCAGTCTTTCACGAGATAGTTCAGCAGCATATGCTATGGCTGCTTTAATATCCTCTAAAGTCAGTGAGGGGTAGCTTTTTAAGATTTCCATCTCACCGACCCCCTCCGCTAAGTTATCCAGTATTATTGACACCATTATCCGCGTTCCCTTAATACAAGCTTTTCCATGACACACAAGAGGGTCAACACTTATTCTCTCTCTCCAGTTCATGCCCTGCCTCCTTTTTATATAAGGATAACATAATTGTATCATAAGATGGCATAGCCTTTAATTGTTTAACTTCTCTAAGAGTCGTAGACAAAGACTCTATTATCTACCGTTGCGGGCAGTGTAATAAATAGAATCTTCCGTTTCCTTTCTCTAAACTCTATTCCACAGTAACAAGACCCTCGACATCTTTAAGTATCTTAGGTCCGATACTAGGAACACGTCTCAACTCTCCTACACTTTTGAAACCCCCATGCGTTTTTCGATACTCAATTATATTCTGTGCCCGTTTTTCTCCAATATGAGGGAGTTGCATTAATTCCTTAGCCGATGCCTTGTTGATGTTAACGGTACTTTTTAGTCCAAAAGCTTTAGCCCGTTTCTGCTTGTAGTCCAGATAATGTTGCTCCAAGTGGGCTTTGGCTTTGGTAAAGTTTGCAGGGTCTATCCATTTTACCTGATGAATTCTGCTTAAGGCGCTCTTCAAATGATAGATATCAACTTCTCCCACATGGTTATGATGGGGAAGATGTCGAATTTTCTTCCCATCTTTCGTAATTTCAATGGCAGCAAAAGCAGAATCTGGAAGACTTTCGATATAACGTTGGCTCCACTCTTCTGCCAGCGCTGATGATGCAGCAAATAAAAGAAATATTCCTGCTATTACTAAGGAACACCGTTTCAGGCTTTTTATTAACATATCCTTCTGCTTCATTTCATCCTTTCCCTGCCCGCAATGAACGGCTAACGATTGGGATTGGCGAAGTCGGCAGGCTATTCCTTTAGGAATATGAAAATAAAGTCTGCCGATTTCCTTTTTAACGTCAATCCTTTGTTATCGGATGTTTTCGCCGCCTACTGATTTTGATTTCAGGAAATTCCTTCTCAAGTAAATTGATTTTCCCCTTAGCAGAAAGCTTTGAAAACTCCTTTGATACACTCTCCCTTATGTCTCTCATCATTTTTACTGAATCAAATTTTTTAGCTTTCATCTATTATCTCCATGGGTGATTGGAAACTACGGCAATCTTCTTACCTGTAATGAATTCTTGAAACAACAAGTTTGAGTATTCAGCAAATTCGTCGTCAAAACATCCGCCAATAACCGATGTATCTATGTAAATTCTGAACTTTATCATCTGTTTCTATTTTACCAAAAATAGGCGGAGAAAATCTTTACGATAACGGGATGCGGCTTGGCGAAGATCCCGAAGGGCTTTGACGGACGTCTTTTCCGACATGTTATCTGAAGGCCGCCATCAAGTTTTGTCATATGCCGAAAGAAAATCATCTCTCGAAATACCTGCCTGTGTGCAAATTGTGCGAAGTGTTGAGGCTTTTATCTTTGGATGATTAGGCATGGTGAGAGGGGTTTTAGTTCCGTCAGGATTTATCCGTTCCATCGAGATGTGCTCTCTTTCTCGAATCATCTTAAAGCCTAAAATCTCAAATGCCTTTATGACTCTCTGCTTTGGGGCATCAACTGGAAATTTAGGCATTAAACCTATACTCCAGCCTCTGCAACAAATGCCTCGAGGACAGGTGGCTCAACTTCGAGTACTTCTTCTCCAAATGATTCGATATGAAAACGGATTGCCGATTTAACATCTGCAAGAGCTTCTTCGTATGTATCTCCTTGCCCAACTACAACCCCTTTAAGCCCCAATGGGTATGCAACATATCCGTCAGGATGTTTTTCTACAATTATTTTATATTGTCTCATAAATTCACCTCCGTATGGCTTTTCTTAATATAGCATAATTACATATATAAGATAAGTAACCCACCTATGTACAATGTGATGTCGAGATAGAGTAAGAACCAGAATGGTAAAACAAATATACATCCTATAATGATCCCGAAGATTAATCAAAGTATTAGAACTATTAAATCAACTTTATTGTCCATTATATGTGGCGGCTTTCAGATAACGTGTCGCCATGTTTACCCTCGAATTAACCAAATCAGAAAGAGTGCTTTGACAACAGATGCATAGCGGCGGTGATCACAATTCTGGAATCTGCTTCGATGATGGAATACGGTAATTCATTCTCCGTAATCATTCGGTATTCGATAGTGTCGTTTTCCAACGGAGTGCGAAAATGAATTATCGGATTTCGTCTCTCTCTGACTTGGTTGAAAGTGGTGAACTCGTCACGTGTGAGCCAACCACTTTG
The DNA here is from genome assembly GCA_013824325.1 of Thermodesulfovibrio sp. GTDB lineage: Bacteria > Nitrospirota > Thermodesulfovibrionia > Thermodesulfovibrionales > Dissulfurispiraceae > PNNP01. Next base: position 24,664 of record PNNP01000010.1, read on the forward strand.
ATGAGCTTCCTGTAATAGTTTTGATGCATTTGCTCTTGTAAGATCATTCCTACCCGATGCATAGAACATCGCAGCTATTGTGTGTTCAATGAATGAAAATCCCAACGCAATGGAAGCCAAGTATTGAGCGTAGACAAAGCAGTATCTCATCTCCTCGAAGAGATACTTTGCTATTAAGCCACCTTGAAAAGCAACGAAGTTGGACTTCGGCATCAGTTCTGCAATCCAATCAAGTCTTGTTAATCGATCAGGATAGTTGACTGTATCTTCTCTTTTGAGCCAGTTTTCTGATTCGGTATTCATATCATTTTGTGGCGGTGGCGGCTAACGTTCTTGGCGGAAAAGAAGCCCATAGGTTTTGTGACGTAGCTTTTCCGCCAGTGTTATACGAAGTTGCGCCGCTCATAATTCGTTACTGTAATTCCGTTCGGGAATTTCATCCCAAAAAGATAAGAGAGCCTCTCTATAATCATTCAAGGTGACCTCATTTATGTTTAAGGTTTCCTCCAACAACGTTGTCTTATATGCTTCCATGTAATCGACTTCACCTTCTTGCTTGAATAAGACCGGTTTTATTTTGCGCAACCTTTTTGCTGAATCGCCATCACCATGCTTTATAACATTGCATAAGAGACACAATTCTTTTATTTTCGACCAGCAAGAGAACTGTTCTATTTCGACATTGTGAAATTTATAGAATTTCTTTATCTCTGACAGATTAGTACAGAATGTTTCAAACTCAATTTTATAGACGTGGGACATTTCACGAAATAGAAACAATCTTGATTGCTGTTCCCAGAGTTGATAAAGTGTTGCATGCCAGGATGCGGTCAAATTATATTTTCCCAATTTGAGATAGGAGTAATGTTCTATGCCCATTTCTAATGCGTGTTCTGCAATAGAGGAGGGATCGATATATTCGTCATAGGCCGGTTGGTTCATGAAATTGTCGTAAAAGTCATTTGCAAGTTTATCTGCCTCACTCTCGATATCTTTAAAAATGGGCAATAATTTCTGAAAATATATTTCAACGAAAGACTGCACTTCTGATTTTAAGTATCTTCTTGTCATTTCGGGAACATATAACTGACTTTTCATCTGTTTTTTATTTCACCTTTGAGCGGCGCAATTTTGTATAAAGATTTGCAGATAAAAGAAGTTGCTGAAGGCAATTTGAGCGGAAGTACATAGCACTGGGTCTTTTATCCGCTGTTAGACGTAGTAGACCAGTTATCCATTAATTTAAAATCGATTCCATAGTATTTTATTTGAATATCAATAGTTTTCTTTATAGCATATAGTAATTTTTGATCTGGTTCTTTACATATAATTATTCCTTTTACCTTTTGATTTTCTTTTCTTAAATATTCATCAATCCAACCCATATAACGTAAAATTTGACCTACAACTTTATCAGATTCACGACCTTTTTTTAATTCAATTACAATTAAATCTTTTGTTTTTACTTCTTCAGCTAAAATATCAATAACACCAATATCTGTTGGATATTGTCTAGCAATATTCCCTTCAGGGTCTTTATATAATCTTAATTTTTTATCAAAGATTGTATCAAAATTCGAGATAATAAACTCTTCTAAATATTTCTCCATAAAAAATTCTTTCTTTTCTACTGTTTCTTCTAATTCATCTTCTTCTTGTGGGCTTTTCCCTTGCAAAAGACTATTGTATTTATTTTCATTTATTTCATACATTGTTTGAAATGAAAAAATTATTTCATTAAATTGAATATCTTTTATTTGTTGATTCCATTCTACACCAATAAAATTTGGATAATAATAATCTGTTAAATTATTTACACTTTCTTCACCATCTTCTTTGCTATAAAAAGCAGTTTTAATGACCTTTCCAATTCCTGCGATTTTTTTAGTTCCTTTTCTTGCTATTACAATATCGCCAATTGAGATATTATGATAAAAATTCCATAACACATTGAATGAAAAAGTATTTATTCCTAAACTAGATTTTGGATAAGTAGATTTTATTAATTCCTTAAGTTCTTTTTCATTAAGATTGGAAATATTACCTAATTCATTCCATCCTATTGATATCACACCATTTGTTAAATCATATTTCCAAACATTTTCCCAAATTTGCAATTTTGTTGAATCATATGGTGCAATTACCCAATAACGACTCATATATTCCTCCAAAATATTTCTCTGGTCTATTGCGCCTAACGTTTCTGTTGCAAAAGAAACCTGAAGGGTTTGCACGTGAGTCTTTTGCAGCGTGTTATTTGAATGTGGCGGCGAAGTCCCTTTTCTA
>PNNP01000011.1 GCA_013824325.1 Thermodesulfovibrio sp.
GCAGGATTCCTCGCAGAAATTCAAACCGCCAAAGGCATTAAATCATACGTTATAAAAGGTCTCTTTCCTGAAGGATTGGGACATGATTATCCATCTGACAGGGCTGCTGTATTCCTCCTTGACCTCGATGAATACAAGAACCTACCAAAGCATGTGCTCGCTGTTGATGTGCTCGCAGAGCTTGAGGACGGCTCGATTAAATCAATCGGCGGCGGCAAGGAATATTATCTCCTGATGGAAAGAGGTGAAGGCAGGGATTATTTCAAGGACTTAACTGAATTCGCTCAAAAAGAAAAACTCGAACCTCCGGACATCCATAAAATAAAGGCAATGGCAAAATACCTTGCAAAAATACATTCTGTCAAGAAAGATTCAAGGGCATTGTACTGGCGGAAAATACGGGATACAATCGGACACGGCGAGTGTATTATGGGTGTGTTTGATACATATCCTGACGGTGTAATGAGTTATGATGGAATGGCTGAAATAGAAAAGATGTGCATAGACTGGAGGGCGCGATTGAAAATGAGGACACACCGGCTGTCCCAGATTCACGGCGATTTTCATCCCGGCAATATATGGTTTAAAAAAGTCAGAAGTCAGAAGTCAGAAGTCGGAAGTTCTGAAACAGACTTTATTTTGCTTGACAGGAGCAGGGGACCATGGGGTGAACCTGCAGATGACATTACAGCCCTTTCGATTAACTACATCTTTTTTTCTCTAAGATTTCACAATAAGATTAAGGGTGCATATCTTGAGGGTTTTAATTTGTTTTTTGAAGAATATGTAAACGCAACTAAAGATGAGGAATTGTTTGAAGTGCTCGCACCGTTCTTTGCCTTCAGAGGCGTAGTTGTTGCCAATCCTGCTTTCTATCCTGATTTAAGCACAAATGCACGCAACAAGATTTTCAGGTTTGTAAAAAGAGTGTTATCTGAAAAAAAATTTCAAGTTAAAATGATCAAAGAATACTTAAGGGATTAATTCGAGCTTGAACGAGTGTCTGTCCGGGATACTACCGGATATACATTTGGAAGCCCTATAAAAATTTTATGTAATTCTCCCAGATTGAAAACAGTTCCTTTGTTGCCTTTAGGTCGCCTGCGCAATATCTTGCAATGTCAACATACTTTCCTGATTGAAAGAGATTCTTTATATCATAACCTGTGATGCCTTCAGACTTGGGGCTTTTAATGCCGAAGGTCTTACACCACATATCAAGACTGAACCTTCTTTTTGATGCACCGTAGAATGTTAACTGGTCAAGAAGGTCTATGTGGGCGCTGTTGTATCTATTGGGCAAGAGGTCTTTTAAAGGTTTTATCCTGTTGACAGCAGAGCGTATCATAATAAACGGACAATCGAAAGCCCTGCCGTTAAATGTTATAAACTGGTCATATGACTTTATAGTCTGCCAGAATTTTTCGAGTATCTCTTTCTCTGTCCCGCACTCGAATCTTATGCCGTTCTCTTCAAAGGGCAGAAGCATATTTCCGGAAGCCTGAAAATAAACAGCTCCCTTGTTGGAATCGGGATTCAGCATCCCTATTGCTATGACTTCACCTGTGACAGGATAAAAAGAGAGGCTTTCCTTGACCCTCTCCTCTTCCTCTTCGGTTTCAGCCCATTTAAGAAGATACTCTTTTGTGGAGTCTTCAAGGGACTCAAAATCCACACCGACGGTTTCTATGTCTAATATAATACGGCTCATTTGATTCCAGATTGTAGATTGCCGATCTATGATTTTGGAATCACAAATCTGCAATCATAAATGGTCATGCTGCTTTTTTCAGCATATTTTCAAAGACCTTCCATGTCTTTAAAGTATCAATAGCTCTCTGTAGTTGTATATCTTCCTTTTCTGAAACTTCTAAAGGCACTTTTTCCTCTTCTGCAGGTTCAAGCTTCTGGTTTTCGATTTTCAGATGTCTTTCAAGGTCTTTTTCCCGTATGACAGATAGTTCTTTCCCGTTTTTTGTCTCAAGCTTGACCACTATATCAGGTGTAATCCCGACATTTTGAATGCTTATCCCATTAGGAGTATAATATTTTGCAGTGGTCAGGCGGAGCCCGGAACCGTCACTGAGCGGAACGAGGCTCTGTACCGAGCCCTTGCCAAAGGTCTGTACGCCGAGGATTATAGCCCTGTTCCAGTCTTTTAGTGCGCCGGCAACAATCTCTGAGGCGCTGGCGCTTCCGTGATTTACTAAAACAACCAAAGGCAAGTCTTCGTAAGAAGGCGTTTCATCTTCGGTAAGATATTCAATTTTTTCACCGCTCTTGTTTTTTATGTAAACCACAAGTTTCTTTTGCGGAAGGAATTGCCCCGCAACATCAACTGCGCTGTTGAGCAGTCCACCGGGATTGTTTCTTAGGTCAAGTACTAAGGATTTCATTCCTTCTTTTTTCAGTTTGTTCAATGCAGAGGAGAGGTCAGAAGCTGTTGTTTCCTGAAACTGTGAGAGTTTGATATATCCGATGTTATCTTTAATTATCTTAGCCTTCACACTCTTTATTTTGATAATATCCCTTACTATGGTGAAATCTTTCGGCTCCTTCCAGCCATCTCTTAATATTGTCAGGGTTATAGGTTTCCCTTTAGATCCTCTCATCTTGGATACGGCATCATGGATTCCCATATCTTTTGTTAGTTCCCCGCCTATCTTAATGATTTTATCTCCTGCCTTTATTCCTGCCTTGAATGCAGGGGTATCATCAATAGGGGCTATCACTGTAAGCACACCATCCTTTACAGCTATCTGGATGCCGAGACCGCCGAATTCCCCCCTGGTTTCAGTCTGAAATTCCTTGAATGCCTCGGGTGACATATACCCCGAATGAGGGTCAAGTGAGTTCACCATTCCCTTTATGGCACCAGTGATGAGGTCTTTTGTTTTGACTTCATCCACATAATTTTTCTTTATTAATGTTATGACCTCTGTAAATGTTTTGAGGTCTTCGTAACTGCTCTGTGCACTTACAATTTCAGTGCTCCACCTGCCGAGCAAAACGCATCCAAAGACAATAAGCAGGATTACCGGTATAAGCAGCAATTTTTTTCTTAAAGACATCTTTTTATCCTCCGTTTATCTCTTCAGCCATTGTTGAGGGTCGAGCGGTTTGCCTCTATATCTAATCTCAAAATAGAGACCGCTTGTTCCAAGTGTGCTTGATTCACCAACCTCCCCTAATGTCTGGGTTTCTTTTATTATAGCTCCATTTTTTGAAAAAATCTTCGAAAGGTTCCCGTAAAGCGAATGATAGCCGCTGCCGTGGTTTATTATTACGAGTTGCCCGTAACCTTTGAAGTTGTCTGCATATACAACCTTGCCGTCATAAATTGCTGCAACAGGTGTGCCTAAGGAGGTTTTTATATGAATACCGCTTCTGAAAACAGGAAGATTGAATATCGGGTCAACCTGAGTGCCGTATTGTATGGCAACGCTGCCGTTTGCAGGCCAGGGGAGCCTTCCCTTGAGTTTTGTGAATGCACTGTCCTCAGGCAGTTCTTCTTTTCTTTTAGGTGTTACTTTTGTAATACCCTTTTTTCTGTGTTCCTTCTCTTTTCTTTCGGATTCCTGCATTATCCTCGAAAGCCTGCTTGACGACTCCTTTAAATCACTTATCATCTTTTCGTAAATGCTTTTTTCTTTTCTTACTTTGACTAAAAGGGTTCCCTTTGTCTTTTTCTTTTCCCTTGCAGATGTCTCCAGCCTTGTTAATTTTTCTTCCTCTGATTTTCTGACTGCAAATAGTTTCTGGAGCTCTATCTGTTTTTCGTTTAGAATCCTGAGGTCTTCTTTGAATTTGTTGATGAGTTCGTAATCATGAGCGGAGATATCCCTTAAGTACCGCATCATCCTCAGCGCCTCGGAGGTATCCTCTTTTGCAATGATTATAAGCAGGGCGTCTCTCTCTCTGCTTATCCGCTGAATTATTCTCAATCTCTTTTTGAGGAGACTGCTCTGTGTCTGGAGACTTTCCTTTTTATCATCAATTTCTTTTTGCAGTGCGGCTATAGTATTTTGCAGCTCTTTTAACTTTTTCCGCTGTGCTGACAGATGGCTCTCTATCTCTTTTAATTCCGCAGATGTCTTTCTCAGTTCTTCAAGTACCGATTGTTCGACCTTTTCAGTTTTTTCGAGTTTCTTCTTGTGTTTCTTTATGTCTTTCTGTATCTTCTTATACTCTTCTTTAGGGCTTTCAGCATATAACATGCCGGGGCTGCAGAGCAGACAGCAAATACTCAACAGCAAGCAGGAACAAAGGATACTGCATACAGAGGTTTTCCACCGCATTCTCTTAAAGCCGAAGCCTCCCGATGGCTATTAAAGAGCCAACAATGCCCAGAAAAATCCCGATTACGGGCAGGGCGATTAAAAATTCAAGAGGGAAAACGAGGTTTTTCAATATAGGGATTACTGCGCTCAGTCTGTAAGTAATGGCGAAATAGAAGATAAGGGCTCCGATTATGCTGAGAACCCCGCCAAAAAATCCGATTGCGCTTCCTTCGATGATGAAAGGTGTCCTTATAAAACCGCCTGTTGCGCCGAGCAGTTTGAATATCTCTATTTCGTCTTTTTTCCTGTAAAAAAGTATCTTCACAGTACTGTATGTGACAAAGACCACACCTGCGGCGATGGACAGCAATATTATTATGCTTATATTCTCCACAGACCTTTTCAAAAGATGTATGGTCTCTGCTATCTTCTCTCCATAATAGACATCATCAACACCATGTATATTTTTAAGCATTTTTGAAATAATATTGACATTGGATTCTGTAACGAAATTTTTCTTCAGTTTCAGTTCAATGGACGATGCGAGAGGATTTTCATCCAGTCCCTCCAGTATATAGGGTGCATCCTTGAGTTTTTGTTTTAATTCCTTCAAGGCAGTTTCTTTTGAGATGTATTTAATGTTGTCTATCTCCGGCCTGTTCTTAAGATTATTGATTATTGTCTGGGTCTCTTCTTTGGAGATGCCTGTTTTCAGATAGACAATCATTGAAAACCTTTCAGGAAGCCGGCTTGTGGCAAGCTCTAAATTATACAGGGTGAAAGAAGTGAGGGTTATTATTAAAAGGCTTGAGGCAACAGTAAGGATGGAAAGTATGTTAATCCATTTTTCTTTAATAAGGCTACGGACTGCGGATTTAATTGAATAAGGAAAAGCCATCAGCCCACCTCCTCGCCTATAAGGTGTCCTGCATCCAGTTGAAAGACTTTTTTGCCGGAGCCTTTGAACAGATCCCTGTTGTGGGTTGCGATGATGATGGTTGTTCCCTGAATGTTTATTTCACGGAATAACCTTGAAATTCCTGTTGCTGTATTGGGGTCAAGGTTACCTGTTGGTTCATCCGCAAGTATCAGCATCGGTTCAGCGACAATTGCGCGTGCGATTGCAACCCTCTGCTGCTCTCCTCCCGAAAGCATTTGAGGGTAATCTTCAGCCTTGTGTCTCAGATGCACTTTTTTCAATGCTTCATGGGCAGGCGTTTTTATATCTTTTTCGTTTATCCCCCTTACCCTGAGTGACAGGGCAACATTGTCAAAAATGGTAAGGTTATTTATCAGCTTGAAGTCCTGAAAAACAGCACCGATTGAGCGTCTCAGAAGGGGCACTCTTGAAAGCTTTAAAGATGTAAGATGGAAATCACCAACAGTAATTTCTCCCTCGTCAGGCCATTCATCAAGATATATGAGCTTGAGAAGAGTTGATTTGCCAGCGCCGCTGGGACCCGTTACAAAAGCCATTTCACCCCTGTCTATATAAAAGTTTATGTTTCTTAGAACTGTCTGTGAATCGAAAAATTTTGAGACATTTTTGAATTTTATCATCTGCTTAACAGTAAAAGGCTAACGGGTTTATTCCCATTCATTCATTTGCCCTTCCATTCATGCACTGTTTTAACAATGTCTTCAGCGGTTAGTCCGTAAAGTTTCAGTAATTCCTTCGGGGAACCAGAGCAGCCAAATATATCTTTTATGCCGATTCTTTTTACATGGACAGGATGGTTTTCTGATACGAACTCAGAGACTGCGCTGCCAAGCCCGCCGATTATAGAGTGTTCCTCAGCAGTGACAATAAGCTTTGATTTCTCTGCCACAGCAAGCAATGTGTCTGTATCTAGAGGTTTGATTGTTGACATGTTGATTACGCCGGTGTCAATGCCTTCTTTTGATAAAATATCCCTCGCTTCCAGCGCAGCGGAGACCATTATCCCGGCAGCGATTATATTTACATCATTGCCGATATTGAATACATAAGCCTTTCCAATCCGGAACCTGTAATCAGCAGGCATAACGGCAGGAACCTTTGCCCTTCCAAGTCTGACATAAACAGGACCTTCATAATCCACTACAGCTTCTATCACCTGTTTTGTCTCAAATCCGTCAGAAGGAACTATGATTGTCATGTTAGGCACAACTCTCATTAATGCAATGTCTTCAACAGCCTGGTGTGAGGCACCGTCTTCACCGACAGTTATGCCGCTGTGGGTTGCAGCGAGTTTTACATTGAGATATGAATAGCATATGGTCTGTCTTATCTGCTCCCATGCCCTGCCTGTTTCAAATATAGCGAATGTTGATGCAAAAGGTATTTTGCCTGTAAGGGAGAGCCCGCCGGCAGTGCCGACCATATCCTGCTCTGATATGCCTATATTAAAAAATCTCTCAGGGAATATCTTTGCGAATTTGCCAGTTTTTGTTGAACCCGAGAGGTCTGCATCAAGCACGACAATCCTTTCATTTTTTTTACCAAGTTCAACAAGCGTTGCACCGTAGGCATCTCTTGTTGCAACAGCCTGCCCAAAAAAGTCAGGAGTCCGGGGTTCGGAGTTTTGAGTTTTAACTCTGGACTCTGGACTCTGGACTCTGGACTCTTGTTCCCTACTTCCCATTTTCACCAAGCTCCTTTAGCGCTAATTCGAGTTCCTCTTTTGTTGGCACAATACCGTGATACTCAACCTTATCTTCAAAAAAGGATACGCCCTTGCCCTTGATTGTTTTTGCAAGGATTACAGAGGGTTTTCTTTTAATCTTTTCTGCATCGTCGAGTGCGTTTACTATTGCCTCCATATTATGACCGTCTATTTCAAAGATATGCCACCCAAATGCAATCCATTTGGCAGCTATCGGTTCAATCTTCATTATATCAGAGCATCTGCCGTCTATCTGGAGTCCGTTTATATCTATAATTGCGCAGAGGTTATCGAGCATATAATGTGCTGCGGTCATTGCAGCCTCCCATACCTGTCCTTCCTGTATTTCACCGTCTCCGAGGAGACAGAAAACCCTTGCAGGGGTCCTGTCAAGGCGGAGTCCCAGCGCAATTCCGTTTGCAACTGATAATCCCTGTCCGAGTGAGCCTGTTGATACTTCAACCCCCTGCAGCAGTTTTGAAGAAGGATGTCCCTGAAGCGGGCTTCCAATTTTCCTGAGGCTGCTGAGAAGTGATTTGTCAAAATATCCTGCAAGTGCAAGGGCAGCATACAGGAGAGGGGCAGCATGACCTTTGGACAGGATAAATCTGTCACGTTCCTTCCATTTCGGCTCAAGCGGTCTGTGCCTCATCTTGTAAAAATAAAGCGCTGTAACAATATCTGCAGCAGACAGAGAGCCGCCGGTGTGTCCTGAGCCGGACTCTGTAAGCATCTTCAAAATCTCGACCCGGACATTCCTTGCCTGTTCTTTCAGGAAGTCAATATCACGGGAGTTTATCAGAGTTGTCATCAGCAGATTTCCTTTCCGTGCAGAAAAATAAATTAATTATATAACATGCAGGCAAAAAAAATCTTGAAAACAACAGCAAGTAAATAATAAGCAGGAGAGGCTTGAGTATTTTTGAAAAATATATTTTGCATACTCCTTGTGTCTATCTCCGGCTGATTTCTATTTTTGTAACATCCTCTGCAATACCTGCTCTCTCTTTGAGGATTGTATCAACCTTCTGCCAGTCCACCTTCTCAGCAGCCCCTTTATCCACCAAGAGTTTTTTAACTTCGTCTTTAAGGTTTTTCACCATTCTGTAAACATCTCTATGAACCTCGAGGAACACCTTTCCTTCATCAGAAACAGCAACCTTTACAGGCTTATAAAGTATTTCGCCGCTAATGTTTAATTCAACCTCATTGAAAAATTTCTCCATGTGTTCAGGCAATACTCTGATGCAGCCGTGGCTTCTGAACTGGTAAACGGCATTGGGCCAGATGGTTTCATGTATGAGGATACCCTGAATCGAGGTTTTTAAGGCATATTTCCCTAAAGGATTGTCAGGGCCAGGCGGAACAACAGTAAGGACAGGCTTGCCTTCTATCTTCATCTCCGCTTGAATGGACTCAGGTACATACCATGTCGGGTTTTTTTCTTTTGCAGTAATCCTGAACTTTCCGGTAGGCGTTCTCCAGACAGTCTGGTCATCTTTTATAGACATTCCAAGTCCAACAGGGAATATGGTTGCGAGCTTACCCTCTTTAAAGAAATAAAGCATTCTGTCAGGGATGTTTACTATAATGCCGTTTTCCACTGTCACCGGAACTATCTTTCTTGTATTTGCCTTCAGTTTTTGTCCGATGCTGAGTATCTTCTTCTCATCGATGTCATTATCCTTGACTAATTTTTTCCAGTTAACTCCAAGCTTTGCGCCGATAAGCTCAAGGGTGTCGCCTTTTTTGACAACATAGTCGGTTTCACCGCCTATAATCAAATCAGCAGATGAGGTAAAAGGGATAAGAATCAGAAGGAATGTTATAAAAAGAGTTTTCATTCAGATAAGTGATATATGGGTTGATGTTTGCTGAAGCAGATTAACACTTAAGCGGTTTTCTGCCATACGGTGAGAGTGTCCGCAGCGCTTTGATGATGGACGGCATCGTCTCGATTACTTTGTTTATTTCTGACTCGTTATTATAACGGCTCAGCGAAAACCTTATGGAGCCATGTATTGCTGTATACGGCACACCCATTGCCCTCAACACATGGCTCGGCTCAAGTGAACCGGATGTGCAGGCAGAGCCGGATGAAGCACATATGCCGTATTCATTAAGTCTAAGCAGTATCGCCTCTCCTTCTACATACTCAAAACTTATATTCGTTGTATTGGGCAATCTGTGTTCTGTATCTCCATTGATTCTTACATCAGGACAACGCTCAATCAGGGATTTTTCGAGTTTATCCCTGAGCCTGCTCAGATACACTATCTCCTCTTTAAGATTCTCTGCAAGCTCGCATGCCTTACCAAGAGCGATTATAGATGCTATGTTCTCTGTCCCTGCCCTTCTGCTGTGTTCCTGATGTCCTCCTATTATGTAGGGATAAAAACGTGTGCCTTTCCGCACATAAAGCGCACCTATGCCTTTCGGCGCATGGAGTTTGTGTCCTGAAAGGGAAAGCATATCAACAGGAAGTTCTTTCACATTTATAGGAATCTTTCCTACTGCCTGAACAGCATCGGTATGAAAGAGAATCTTTCTTTCCCTCAGTATCTCTCCGATTTCCTGTATCGGGAATATAACGCCTGTTTCATTGTTTGCATACATTATGGAAACAACTACCGTGTTGTCATCAAGGGCTTTCATAAAGGCATTCATATCAAGCCTTCCAAAGCTGTCCACAGGAATAAATGTAACGCGGTAACCTTTTCTTGCAAGATGTTTTGCAAAGTTCAGAACAGCAGGATGCTCCACCCTCGATGTTATGATATGTTTTTTTTCTGGAGATGACTCAACAGCACTCATGATTGCTGTGTTGTCGCTCTCTGTGCCGCAGCTCGTGAATATTATCTCTTCAGACTCAGCACCAAGAAGCGCTGCAACCCTCGCCCTTGCCTCTTCGATTTTTTTGTGGAGCTGCCCTCCGAATGTGTGCATGCTTGAAGGGTTTCCGTAAAGGTCTCTGAGATACGGGAGCATCTCTTCAAGGACTTCGGGCGCTACAGCAGTTGTTGCATTATTGTCAAAATATATTGGCTTCATCCTTCCACCACAACAATATCTTTACTGACAATCTCTCTTAATTTTTCCTCAATGCCTTTTATAGTAACACCGCCCATGGGACATGCAACGCACATTGCCCTTAAAGCAATGGAGACTTTATTGCCGTCTACATCTATGAGTTCAAGGTCGCCGCCGTCCGCCTGAAGTCTCGGCCTGATTTCCTTTTCCAGAACATCCTGTATAAGAGCTATTTTCTGGAGGTTTGTAAGTTTCTTCGGTATCCTCGGCTTCTCAGGCGCAATCTTTACGGACCATATGTCTTTAAGTATTGCCTCTATGTCAGGGATGCATGAACCGCAGCCGCCGCCTGCCTTTGTAAAATTGGTTACTTCCTCAACTGTGGTCAGATGATTTTCAATTGCGACCTTCCGTATCTTTTCTTCTGAAACTTCAAAACACTTACAGACGATTCTTTCTTCTGCCTCGTGAGGTTTTTCTTCACCCCTGTAATTTGCGACTGCTGCCTCAAGTGCTTCCCTTCCCATGACAGAGCAGTGCATCTTTTCCTTTGGCAAGCCGCCGAGATACTCTGCAATATCCTGATTTGTAACTTTAAGGGCATCGTCTAAGGTTTTACCCTTAATGATTTCTGTAAGCGCTGTTGAACTTGCTATTGCAGAGGCACAGCCGAAGGTCTGAAACTTTGCATCTGTGATAGTACCTGTTTCCTTGTCAATCTTGAGTGTCAGCTTGAGTGCATCACCGCATACTATGCTGCCGACTTCTCCGACAGCATCGGGGTTTTCAACCTCACCGACATTTTTTGGATTAAGGAAAAGTTCTTTTACCTTGCTTGTATAATCCCACACACTCTCTTTTTACCAGAAAATTGGAAAACTTGTCAAATGAATACCAAAACTAAAATAATTCTATCTGGTCATCTTTCTTCTGTTTCTTTATTCTGTCAGATACAAAACTTTTTTCTATGAATTCATCAGGAATTTCTTTAAGAAAAGGAGAAGGTGTCTGAACAAGTCTCTGTCCATATAAAAACCTGTTTCTTGAATGAATGAGAAAAAGCTCATTCATTGCCCTTGTCATGCCGACATAAAACAATCTCCTCTCCTCCTCGATATCTGCATCATCTTTATTGAGTGTGTAGGGAATCAAACCGGCTTCAACTCCTGTAATAAATACGACTTTGAACTCAAGCCCCTTTGCCATGTGGAGTGTCATCAGAGTAACAACGTCAGCCCTCGGGTCAAAGGCATCAGCAGGCGTCAGGAGTTTTAATTCATTGATAAAGCCTGCAACAGCCGGGTTTTCCAATACTGCGGAATTGTCTTCACGGATGTCGTTTGTTTCTTCTCTTTTGAGAAGACGGCTTCCTCCTATTACCTGATATGGAATGCCGGAAGTGATAAATGCTTCCTCTATTACTTTTGCCTGTACATTTGTTCTGAATATTACGGCAAAATCGGAGAAACTGCAAGAGCGGTCAGAAGAATCCCTTACAACTCCTGTATGCATTTGATAATGGCTTGTGCCGCCTATCTGTTTCTCTATCTCTTTTATTATGACTTCTCCTTCTGCTTTATCATCAGGCACAGAGATTACTGTAATATGCTTTCCCTTTTCTTTTGTTGGATAAAGTTCCCTACCAATCCTTTTTAAATTGTTTTTTATCATCATGCCTGAGGCGTTCACTATCACACCTGTTGAACGGTAGTTATGTGTAAGAGGTATTACATTTGCATCTTTAAAGTCCTTTTCAAAATTCGAAAAATTTTCTACATCTGCGCCCCTGAAGGCATAGATTGCCTGGTCAGAGTCTCCAACAGCACATATATTGCCCTTGCTGTCAGCTAAAAGCTTTAATAATCTGTACTGTGCCGGATTGATATCCTGGTATTCATCAACAATGATATATTTGAATTTGCTTCTGTATTTTTCCAGCAAGTCGCTGCTTTCGAACATTTCTATCGGCTTAAGAATGAGGTCGTCAAAATCAAAGGCAGAAGTTTTCATAAGTGCAGACTGATATGATTCATAAATCCCTTTAATTTCGTCATCTGCATCATCCATGAAACTCTTTATCCGTGACAGTCTGTCAGCGATTTCCTGAGCTTTATTTGCTGAAACTCCTAATAATGATTTAAGCAAAATAATTTGATCATCTCTGTTGTATATGACAAAATTATCTGTCAATGTATCACGTATAATTTTGAGACCGAGGAGATGGAAGGTGCCGATAAAAATCTTGTCTGCCCTCCCTTCTAAAAGTCCACCGGCTCTTTCAAGCATTTCCTTTGCTGCCCTGTTGGTAAATGTCACAGCCAGAATATTTTCAGGGCTGACACCCTGACTTATGAGATGCGCTATCCTGTAAATAATGGTTAAGGTCTTTCCTGTTCCGGGACCTGCAATAACCAGCACCGGTCCTTCAGCGGTCGTTACAGCCTTTTTCTGGGATTCGTTTAAGTTGTGGAAGATGTCAGATGAAGTCATTAGAGATAGGATAGAAAAGGGGATATTATAAGTCAAGGACAGAAAAAACCATCTGCAATTGATTCAATAATCAGAAGATACAAAAACCCCTGATGTGTTGGCAGAACGAGAGAAAAATAACTCCTGGGGAGGGATTCGAACCCCCGACCAAGTGGTTAACAGCCACCCGCTCTGCCGGCTGAGCTACCCAGGAAGCTTACTATTATTTCAGAAATTTTGACGGGTTGTCAAATAGATAGAGGCGGTAGAATCCCGCCTCTATCTTGTCTTTACTTTACTTCTATCTTGATTTCCTTTGGCTTTGCATCTTCCTTTTTCGGAAGGACTATTTCGAGGACCCCGCTTTTGAAAGACGCCTTTGCTTTTTCACTCTCAACCTCAACAGGCAGTGCTATGGTTCTTGTGAAGCTGCCGTAGCTTCTTTCGCTTGAGTAGTAGTTTTCTTCTTTTACTTCTTCTTCCTTTTTGACCTCGCCTTTCAATGTGAGAGAATCCTTTGTGATGCTCAGGTCAATATCTTCTTTAGTAACACCGGGAAGTTCGGCTTTAACAACAATCTCGTTTTTTCTGTCATACATTTCGATGTTGGGGACGATTATGCCGACCTCCGGCTTTACCCATCCTCTCCTTCTTCTTGAGGGTGCAAAGAATTCCTCAAAAAGCCTGTCCATATCCCTTCTCATTTCGTCAAGTTCCTTTAAAGGACTCCAGTTTACGATTGACATGTTAACCCCCTTTTCCTGAATTTGTTTGAAGTGTATTTTCAGGAAACCTTATATATAGTTTCAAACGGGACCAAAGGTCCCTTTTTTAAATTTTGGTTTCAGCAGTTGCTGCTTTGCCGAAGACCATACGGTTATCTGTGTAATCAACCTCTACAACATCACCCTCCTTGAATGTCCTGTCGAGCATTTTCAAGGCAAGCGGATTTAGCATCTCTTTCTGAATCATTCTTTTCAGCGGTCTCGCACCGTAAACAGGGTCATAGCCGACCCTCGCAATATAATCTTTTGCTGCCTCTGTCAGGAAAAGGTCTATCTTTTTTTCATGCAGGTATTTTTTCATCTTTTCCACCTGAATATCCACAATCTGTTTTAGCAGTTTGTTGGTCAAAGAATTGAAGATGATTATTTCATCAATCCTATTCAGGAATTCAGGCCTGAAAAATGCCTTCAGGTCATCCATCACTTTTTGCTTTAACTCTGTATCATTATTCTCACCCCAATGCGCAACAGGCCGTTTTGCCTTTGCTTCTAAAAGTTCCTGAATATGGATGCTGCCGATATTGGATGTCATTATCACCACGGTATTTTTGAAATCAACTGTCCTGCCGTGACTGTCTGTAAGCCGTCCGTCATCAAGGACCTGCAATAAAAGATTGAAGACTTCAGGATGCGCCTTTTCAACTTCATCAAACAGGATTACAGAATAAGGCCTTCTCCTTACTGCCTCTGTGAGCTGACCACCCTCTTCATAGCCGATATATCCCGGAGGCGCGCCTATCAGTCTTGATACTGTATGGCGCTCCTGATATTCGGACATATCAATCCTCACCATCGCACCTTCATCATCGAACAGGAATTCTGCAAGGGCTTTGGCTAATTCTGTCTTTCCCACGCCTGTAGGTCCGAGAAAGATAAATGAACCAATCGGCCTGTTCGGATCCTGAAGCCCTGCCCTGCCTCTTCTTACGGCATTTGACACTGCAATGATTGCCTCATCCTGGCCGACCACCCTCTGGCGCAGCCGCTCTTCCATATGTATCAGTTTCTGGATTTCGCTTTCGAGCATCCTTGAGACAGGAACGCCGCTCCATTTTGAGACAACTTCAGCAACGTCTTCCTCATCAACCTCTTCTTTGAGCATTTTACGTTTTGAGTGTGTCTCTTTAAGCTTTTTGTTTTCCTGTTCAAGCGCCTTCTGGAGTTCAAGCAAACGGCCATACCGCAGCTCCGATGCTTTTGTAAGGTCTCCTTCTCTCTCTGCCCTTTCAGACTCGAGTTTTGTTTTTTCTATCTGCTCTTTTATATCTCTTATCTTCTGTATTGCCTCTTTTTCTCCAAGCCACTGCACCCTTAATAAATCTCTTTTTGTCTGGAGCTCTGCCATCTCTTTTGATATTTTCCCGAGCTTGTCCTTTGCATCCTGAGAATCATCCTTCATCAATGCCTGTTTTTCTATCTCAAGCTGTCTCATCCTTCTTTCTATCTCATCCAGCTCAACCGGCATGCTGTCTATTTCCATCCTGAGTCTCGCTGCTGCTTCATCAATAAGGTCTATTGCCTTGTCAGGCAGGAATCTGTCGGTTATGTACCTGTTTGAAAGGACAGTGGATGCTATCAGTGCAGCATCCTTTATTTTCACGCCATGATGAACCTCATACCTCTCTTTCAATCCCCTCAATATTGAGATAGTATCCTCAACTGACGGCTCTTTTACATAAACAGGCTGAAACCTCCTTTCAAATGCAGGGTCTTTTTCTATATGTTTCCTGTATTCATTGATGGTTGTAGCGCCGATACATCTCAGATCTCCCCTTGCAAGCGCCGGCTTCAGCATATTGGATGCGTCAACTGCGCCTTCTGCTGCACCTGCACCAACAAGCGTGTGAAGCTCGTCTATGAATGTGATTATTTTGCCTTCTGACTGCTCGATTTCTTTTAAGACTGCCTTCAGTCTCTCTTCAAATTCGCCCCTGTATTTTGAACCTGCAATAATGCTTCCAATATCAATGGTCACAAGACGTTTATCCCTCAATGTTTCAGGGACATCTCCTGCAACTATCCTCTGTGCGAGACCTTCTACAATGGCAGTTTTCCCAACACCCGGGTCTCCGATGAGCACAGGATTATTCTTAGTCCTTCTTGACAGAACCTGAATGATTCTTCTTATTTCCTCATCCCTACCGATTACAGGGTCGAGCTTTCCTCTCCTTGCAAGCTCTGTGAGGTCTTTGCCATAACGAACAAGTGCCTGATATTTTTCTTCAGGATTCGGGTCAGTAACCCTGTGCACCCCGCGAATCTCCCTCATTGCGGATAAGGCTGCATCGCATGATAAGCCATGACGATTCAGGATTTCGGATGAAAGCCCTCCGCTTTTGTAAATAGCAATCAGCAAGTGCTCAACGCTTATGTATTCGTCAGCTAAATGCGTGGCTTCTTCAAACGCCTTCTCTATGACCTCCTTCAGTCTCGGTGATATATAAAGCTGTCCTATCGGTGTTGCGCCGGAGACCTTAGGAAATTTCTCTATCTCCTTATTAATGTCCACCTTCAGTGAATTTATGTCCACACCGGTACGTTTTAGTATCTGAAGCGGTATGCCTTCTTCATCTTCAAGAAGTGCATAAATGAGATGCTCAACATCAACCTGCTGGTTGCCTTTCTTTTCTGCTATCCGCTGAGCTTCCTGTATTGCTTCCTGACTTTTTACAGTCAATCTGTCCAGTCTCATTTAAATTTCCTCCACATCACGGTCTTTTATTCTTCTGAAAATATCCTGCGCAGTCTCTTTTCAAATTCGTGACGGATGTCTTCTTCAAGGTATCTCGTCATCTCCTTCATTTCGTTTTGTACTGCCTCAAGCCTTTTTCTCATTCTCAAAATAATATCAACGCCTGCTTTATTAACCCCCATCTCTCTTGTGAGCTTTATAACGAGATTCAGCCGGTCTATATCTTCGTCAGAATAAAGCCTCTGCCTGTTTATCCTATGAGGGCAGATGAACCCTTCGCGCTCATACATCCTCAATGTCTGCGGATGGACTTCGAGCATCCTTGAGACCACGCTAATCATGTATACAGGGCTGTCCTTATCCTGTCTTTTCCTTACCATTATTTACCCCCATCCGTTTTCTTGGATTTTCATTGTATAAAGACTCAATGGTTTTGATTGCCTCCTTTGCCTTTTCAGTGATGTCTTTTGGAACCGCTATCTTTATATCCACGTATTCATCTCCCCTCTGTTTGGTTTTTGGAGAGATAAAACCTTTTCCGCTCAATTTGAATCTTTGTCCACCCTGAGTTCCCGGCGGCAGCTTCATCATAGCAGCCCCGTCTATTATTGGAACCTCTACTTTGGCTCCGAGCGCTGCCTCGCCAAATGTTACCGGAAGCTGAACATATATATCATCGCCTTTTCTTTTAAATATCGGATGCGGTTTGAGGGAAATCTCTATATGCAGGTCTCCTGCAGGACCTCCGCCTGAACCTGCATTGCCCTTTCCTCTTAATTTGACTACAGAGCCGTCATCAACACCTGCAGGAATCTTTACATTTATACCCTCCCTGCTTACCGGCCTTCCCCTGCCGCCGCATTTTTTACATTCAGATGTAATCTTTTTCCCTGTGCCTCTGCACTCAGGACAGGTTTGTGCCATCTTGAAAAAGCCCCTTGATGTCTGTGTGCGGCCTGTGCCTTTGCATGCCTGACATGTCTGATAGTTTGCGGCACCGCTGCCGCCGCATGCATCGCAGGTAACAGTCCGCGTAATTGCAGTTGGTTTTGTTACGCCTGTGAATGCCTCCTCAAGAGTTAGTTCCATATTCATAAACAGGTCTTCGCCTTTTGGATAATGGCGCTCTGCTGAAGTCCTTGTGCTGAAGAAGTCGCCGAATAAATCACCAAAATCAAAACCGCTTCTGGAATCAAAATCCTTGAATCCTTCAAATGAGAATGTCCCGCCTTTATCGTATTCAGCGCGCTTTTGCGGGTCGCCGAGGACAGTATATGCTTCATTTATCTCTTTAAACTTCTCCTCTGCAGCCTTGTTGCCGGGATTCAGATCAGGATGGTATTTTCTCGCAAGTTTCCTGAATGTCTTTTTAATATCATCCTGAGAAGCATCCTTTTCAACGCCGAGTGTCTTATAGTAATCTTTTACCGTTGCAGGCATCCTATCACCTCTATTTGTTCATAGCATAATACATTAGTCAAATCATGTCAAGTATTTTTATTAGAAATAGTAAAGGAAGGAGGGAAGATAAGGGCAAATGGGAAGATGGGTAAATATGGCAATGAACAGAACAGTGAAATTCTAAGAATTAAATGATTTAGTATCGCCCGCCGACAAGTGTTGCTGTAATAGAGCCCACTACAACCTTTGTCTTCAGGAGGACAGGGATTCTCTTTTCATCATCTGTCAGCCAGATAAGAATATCCCCTTTTTTATAGAAAATGCCTTCTGATTTCATGATTGGTTTAATAAGAATTGTTTTGAATGTGCCGAGCGGTGTTTCCACCTCCTCTTTTTTCAAGACCTGCACTTCGACTTTATATATCTTTTTGCTGTCAAAAACAGTGACAAAAACAGACTTTCCGACTTCAAGAGGGATTTGTCTGATGTAATAAAAGCTCGAAAGGCTGTCAAATGTTGAATCTTCAATGCCAAACTCTGCCTTTTCCCTGTCCAGATGATTGATATAGGTGACTTTCTTTGCTGTATGGTCAAATTGAATTTCCTTATCCCTTCTGTGCCTGCCTTCTTTTATTTTTATCCTGTAGTTGTGGGGAATTCCGACAAAATTTTCACCATGCCCTTTCTTTACTGTGCTGACGACAATATCATCAACATGATAAAAGAGTGATACCCATTTTGCAGAAGTTGCCCTTGATATAAATTGCACATAAGGGCCGTTATCTCTGATTTCGAGGATTGCCTCGCCGGCTTTTATGCCTGTCCATGTGAGATTGTACTGGAGTATTTCAGGAACACTAAAAGCAGAGGAATGTTGAACGGCAAAAACAAACAGGGCAAATGACAACAGGATTATTTTTTTTATGTGATTTTGCAATTTAGCCTCTCAGTATATTCCATATTAAGCGATAAGCAGAATCGGTTTCCGCTTATCGCTAAGTTTGAGATATTGGCAACTGTTTCTGGTATATTAATACTATGCTCGTGATTCCTGCAATAGATTTAAAGGATGGTCTGTGCGTAAGACTGCTTCAGGGCAGAAAAGAAGATGCTACTGTTTATTCAGATGACCCTGTTTCGATTGCATTGAAATGGGAATCATGCGGCGCAGAACTTTTGCATATAGTTGACCTTGACGGCGCATTTACAGGCAGCCAGAAGAACCTTGCCATCATTATGAAAGTCAGGAAAGCTGTGAAAATGGATATAGAGGTGGGCGGCGGCATAAGGGATTTAAACAGGATTGATGAATTTATATCCTATGGCATCAACAGGGTCATACTCGGTACTGCTGCCA
Source organism: Thermodesulfovibrio sp. (assembly GCA_013824325.1). Lineage (GTDB taxonomy): Bacteria > Nitrospirota > Thermodesulfovibrionia > Thermodesulfovibrionales > Dissulfurispiraceae > PNNP01. The sequence continues at coordinate 18,660 of PNNP01000011.1, forward strand.
TTGAGAATCCCGAACTCGTGAAAAAAGCCTGCGAAAAATATCCCGGCAGGATTCTTATAGGCATTGATGTAAAAAAAGGGCTTGTTGCTGTGAAAGGATGGGTGGAGGTTACACAGGTCATGGCAAAGGAACTCGCTTTGCAGATGCAGGAATACGGTGCAGCAGGAATAATCTATACTGACATTGCGAGGGACGGTATGCTTACAGGTCCCAATATTGAAGCCACAAGGGAGATGGTGGAGAGCTTAAGAATTCCGGTCATAGCATCAGGTGGCATATCTTCCATTGATGATATAAAAAAATTGTCAAAGATAAAGGGCTTATGGGGCGCTATTACAGGGAAGGCATTATATTCAGGAGCACTTGATTTGAAAGAAGCAATAAAGACCGTGATACGTAATGGGTAATGCCTTATGAGTAGTTGGAGGATAGATTGTTAGCTAAAAGAATCATTCCATGTCTTGATGTGAAAGACGGCCGTGTGGTTAAAGGTGTGAGTTTCGTTAATCTCAGGGATGCAGGAGACCCGGTTGATAATGCAATATTTTATGATGAACAGGGCGCTGATGAGCTTGTATTCCTTGATATAACCGCATCTCACGAGAAGAGAAAAATCATACTCGATGTAGTAGAAAAGACAGCGAATGATGTATTTATGCCGCTAACTGTCGGCGGAGGCATTAAAACTCTTGATGATATAAGAGACCTGCTCAATTCAGGCTGTGATAAGGTTTCCCTGAATACAACTGCTGTGCACGACCCGTATTTCATAAGCCGTGCTGCAGAGAGATTCGGAAGCCAGTGCATTGTTATTGCAATTGATGCAAAGCGGGTTGCGGATAATATGTCTGATGCAACTGGTGAAAAATGGTTTGATGATTCATCTTTGAAAGATGTCTGCCTCAAACTGCCTGCTAAGGGATTAACATGGGCAATCTCAACTCACGGTGGAAGAAAGATGAAGCTGATAGATGCTGTTCAATGGGCAAAAAAGATGGAGGAACTCGGCGCAGGGGAAATACTCCTTACAAGCATGGATAAGGATGGGACAAAAGACGGTTATGACATTGAACTCACACGTGCCATTTCTGAAGCAGTCTCAATCCCTGTAATCGCCTCCGGCGGCGCAGGGAATTTAGATCATCTCTATGAAGGGCTTGTTTTAGGCAAGGCAGACGCCGTGTTGGCAGCATCCATTTTTCACTACAGAGAATACACTATCAAAGAAGCAAAAGAGTATCTGAAGTCAAAAGGAGTGCCTGTAAGGTTGTGAGTTAATCTTACATCTTTGTTGGTTGTATCCTGTATTTTTCAATGATCTCATCATTTGCAGGGCTTGTCTGAATCGTAAAAGCCTCTTCATTTTTGTAAATACTGACCTCGACACTATCAAGATGTTTTGCATCGGAATATCTTGCACATATTGAGGCAGCTAATTGCAAAACATCATCAGATGCACTGCCCTGCATCATTGTTATCGGACTTCCATATTCTTCAACAGTTAGAAGATAATCTTTATCATCAGCCAATGATTGAATGGCATCGTTTTCTTTCTCGTCTCTTCCCACGATTATTTTACAATCCTGTGAAATCCTGAAATGGCGCCCCAGTCTCAGCAGTTTTATATCTTTTAAGTAAGGAGACTGATTTTGCGACAATAATTCTTTTAAGCGGGAAGAGTAAATGGGGTCTGTCAGAAGGCAGCCGCCTGCTGGCTGGGCATATTCAGTCAGTCCGAATTCCTTTGCAAGAGCCATTTGCGGTTTCCTTGTCCTTCCTGAAAAACCATAAAGTCTTTCTCTGTCAACAATTCCTGTCTGTTCAGGAATGGTCGGTTTCAGAAGTTTTGCGCTAAGCGGTCTCAATATATAACCCTCCAAGCCTGTTTCTTTGTCAATCTTTGGGAATGTGTCTCTCCGCTGACTCATGGGTCTCTGCCACAGCACCTCTCCTGTGATTATGAAATCAGCGCCCTCTTCTTCCATGAGTTTTTTGGCCTCTTTCAGCATCAGAATTTTGCAGTCCATGCATGGATTCATATTTTTGCCATGTCCGAATTTGGGATTTATTACAATATCCAAAAACTTGTCTCCAAGATAATATTCTCTGACCTCAAAACCGAATTTTTTAGGCAATTCGGCGCAGAGGGATTTTTGAGAGATTTTGCAGCCAAAGTCAGTGATGAATTGAACTGCGGTGACTTTTATTCCCTGTTTAAGAATGACGAGTATGGCAAGGATGCTGTCAAGACCGCCTGAATATAATGCTAAGGCTTTTGGCATAAAATCGTAACGGGTAGTCAGTGATGTGTAATGAGTTTTACATTAAACACAGGCAAAAACCTTTTCCGAGTTATACATTACTGCTGAGGGATTTTAAAATTTTTTCAGGAGTAGCAGTGGCTGTTCCCACCTCGCCGACAACAATGCCTGCTGCGTGATTGGCTATTATAGCAGCCTCTTCAAGCGATGCCCCTGCAGCATGCGCAAGGGTAAAGGCAGCAATGACCGTATCGCCTGCGCCTGTAACATCAAAGACCTTTTTAGCGGCAGTGGGAATGTGTGTTGCTTCAACTTCTTTAGACCGTGCATCTTTTTTGAACAGACTCATCCCCTCGTCCCCGCGTGTAACAAGTAATGATTTACAGGAGAGTTTATTCATCAGGGTCTTTCCAGCCTTAAACAGGCTTTTTTCGTCTTTGACTTCCACGCCTGAACCCTGGGATGCTTCCGCAAGATTCGGGGTAATTAATGAAACGTTTTTATAAAAATGAAAGTGTCCCACTTTCGGGTCAACAGCGATAAATGTATTATGATGCTTTGCATATCTGACAACTGACTTTACCAGTGAGGATGATACAACACCTTTTTTGTAATCAGAGATAATCACTGCATCATGCATCGGGATTGCCTTTTTTAAAAAATTCATAAGTTGTGCAAGGTTCTTTCCTTCGAGCCTTCTCCTGTCCTCCATGTCAAATCTGACGACCTGCTGGTTTTGTGCAATCACCCTTGTTTTCACTGTTGTAGGGCGCTTATCCTCTATTACTCCTTCTATGTTTATATTTCTCTCTATCAATAAGTCCTTCAGAATCCTTCCAACAGGACCCTTCCCAACAATTCCTACAATAGATGCATTTCCGCCGAGTGAAATGATATTGTTTGCGACATTTGCAGAGCCGCCAAGCCGGAATGATTCATTAACCACTTCGACGATAGGAACCGGCGCCTCTGGAGAGATTCTGTTGACTTTCCCGAAGATGTAGCGGTCAAGAATAAGGTCGCCAATAATTAGTATTTTCCGGTCTTTGAAGGAATTGACGATTCTGGTGAAACCCATGATTTAAAATACCCTGCAGGGACTAAAAAAATCAAATCTAATTTGACTTTTAATCCTTATTTTATATAAAGTTTATGCATTTGGGAGGTATATGGAAAATTCAGCTATTCAATTAATCCTTCAGGCAGGCTATGTAGTAAAAGGCGTATTGGTTATCCTTCTTTTCTTTTCAATTGTGTCATGGACAATTATATTCTACAAATGGCGCCATTTTGCAAAGGCTGATAAAGAGACTTATAATTTCCTCAGGATATATGCCTCAACACACAACCCGCGTGACCTGTTTTCTGCAGCAAAGAAATTTGACCTGAGCCCACCTGCGCGGCTGTTCAGGGCAGTTTACTCTGAGAAAACTTATACAGAAAAAGACGAGCTTAAAAGAATGCTCAAAAGATATGATGCCCTTGAATCTGCAAAGCTTGAGAGGTATTTGAGCTTTCTTGCAACAACCGGTTCTACAACTCCATTTATAGGACTTTTTGGAACCGTGTGGGGAATAATGAATGCGTTCAGAGGCATAGGAACTGCCGGCTCGGCATCCCTTGCAGTAGTTGCCCCCGGCATTGCCGAGGCATTAATCGCTACTGCCATGGGGCTTGCAGCAGCCATTCCTGCAGTGGTTGCATATAATTATTACCTTAGCAGGGCAAACCGGATGATAATAGAGATGGACGACTTTTCAGAAGAATTGGTCGACTATATCCTGAAACAAGATGAGACCCGCCAGAAATAGAACTGCTCTATCAGAGATTAATGTTACACCTCTTGTTGATGTAATACTGGTGCTCCTAATCATATTTATGGTTACAGCACCTCTGCTTCAGCAGGGTATTGATGTAAATCTTCCAAAGGCAAAGGGGAAAGATTTGCCGCAGGAGGAAAGAGTCAGTGTTGTGATAAAAAGGGGCGGGGCTATTTATATGAATGATACGCCTGTATCAAAAGATGAATTAATCAAGAAACTTGCTGCAATCAGCAAGCTCAATCCCAATGTCTTCCTCAAGGCAGATAAGGATGTTCCTTACGGGTTTGTTGTTGAGGTAATGGGAGAGATAAAGGAGGCGGGCATAGATAAACTCGGCATGGTAACCGAGCCGAAGATATCTTTGAAATGAGACCGCGTGGCATTTACAGTGCCTTTACATTTTCCCTTTTTTTACACTTCTTAATAATTGTTATAGCAGTAGGCATTATAAAGAATAAAGCAATAACAAAGCCCTCCTTACCTTATATTGTCTCTCTTGTTTATGACTCGTCAGCCGTCGAAACAACTACAAGCAGCGTCAGCGAAAAAGATGCAGCGCCTCAGATAGAGAGCAGACAGAAAGAGTCAGCGGTTGAGCTAACTGCAAAGCAAAAAGCTGAAATCAAAAAGAAAGAAGACGAAAAACGAGTGAAAGAGCAGATAGGTGCGTTAATGGCAAAGAAAAAGATTGAAAAGATGGTCTTACTCAGGAAAATGGTTGATATCAAATCATCCGGTCTGCCGGTAACAAACAGCAAAGCAACTGCCGGTGACTATTATTCAGCAGTTGAAAGCAGGGTAAGACAGCAATGGATATTTCCTGAAAGTCTTGATAAAGACCTTGAAACAGTTGTCTCTATCAAAATTAACAGAGACGGCAGGGTGATTGTAGAAAGAATAGAAAAGGGTTCCGGCAATACTCTATTTGACCGCTCTGTGATAAGGGCAATAAACAAGGCAAGTCCGCTGCCTCCTCCGCCTCAGGAGATGGAAATGGGGTTAAGATTCCGTCCATGAGAAAACCTTTAACCGCTCACCGTTTAATATTTGGCATTGCTGTAATTATTCTACTGGTCTTTACAGTTTGTTATTCACTGTCTGATGCTTTTGCCGGGAAAATCTATATTGACATTACATCACCGGGCATAAGCAGACTGCCGGTTGCTGTCCAGAATTTCACAGGCGGCAAGGAAATATCCGACATTACAAAAGATGACCTTGATTTCACCGGTCTTTTTAATTGCATTGATGACGCAGCCCAGATAGAGAGACCTGAACAGCCTTTTAATCCTGCGAACTGGAAAGGTCTCGGAGCCGAAATCGTTGTTAAAGGCAGGATGAATGCATCTTCAGATATAAACAAAGGATTAAGTATTGTTGTCTCTGTTTATGATGTTTCCGAGGCAAGAGAGGTATTGAAAAAAGAATATACTGCACCGACAGATTTATTGAGACTGCTTTCACATTCAATAGCCAATGACCTTTATAAAATCCTCACAGCACAAAACGGTATATTCAAAACACGGATAGCCTTTGCAGGTTCAAAGGACGGCAAAAAGGAAATATATCTGATGGACTGGGACGGTCATCGCATGCACGGGCTTGGAATCAGCGGCGGTATTTTATTAACACCCCGCTGGTCAACTGATGGAAACAAATTATTATATTCTGCTGAAAGGGACAGAAGGTGGGATATTTATTTGCTGGACATGAAAAGCATGAAAGAAAAAAATATTGTGATGCTGAAGGGATTGAACATGTCAGGCAATTTCTTTCCCGGAAACAGGGAATTTGTTTTTATATCATCAAAGGACGGCAATCCTGATATATATATCGGAGATGTTGCCGAGATGGAAGGCAGGAAGGTAATATCTTCTCCATGGATTGATGTCTCGCCTGCTGTTTCACCTGACGGGAAATATATCCTGTTCGTATCCAATAGGTCAGGCAGTCCGCAGATATATATTTCGGACAAGGACGGAAATGGAATAAGAAGACTCACCTTTGAGGGTAATTACAATACATCGCCTGCATGGTCTGCAAAAGGAGACAGGATTGCATTTGCTGGAATGAGCAATGGAAAAAACCAGATATTTATTATGAAATCCGACGGCACAGGACTGGTCCAACTGACTGACAAGGGAAATAATGAAGAACCTGCCTTTTCTCCTGACGGAAGATATATTGCCTTTACTTCTGACAGGGACGGCATAAAGGGTATTTATTTAATGAGGATTAACGGAGAAGGACAGCAGAGGATAACACCAAAGGGATTTAAGGCGACCAGCCCGAGCTGGTCGCCTCTATAGCATCTAACTTATTCCTTACTGCAAGACATCTCAGCATAAGCAGGGGTACCCTCTATGTCTCTATCAGTATCGCTACAGTTTGAAATTGTAAGATTTAAGATGACACGATGAATTATGTTATAATTATGTTATAACACTTGTTAAGAGGTGGATATGCAGAGAAAAATATGTGTCATTGGAAACAGCCGGGGAGTGTCAATCCCTGTTGACGTTCTTGAAAGGCTTAATCTCTCAGTGGGTTCCGAGGTGGAGGTAAAGCTTGATGAGGATAAATCAAGGATTTTAATCGAGCCGGCAAGAAAAAAAAGGATTCCAAAGGGGATAGACCGTGAATTTGTTTCTCAGGTCTCTGACTTCATCGAAAAATACCGCCCTGCATTAAATGCGCTTGCCAGAAAGTGAGATATCTTACCGCAGAACAGATTCTTTTCATTCACAGCAGGCTCATAGATGAAACAGGCGGTATTCACGGTATTAGGGATGTAACTCTTTTATTGTCTGCTGTATCAAGACCAAAAGCAACTTTTGAAAAAAAGGGTCTCTATCCTGATATTTTTCATAAGACTGCTGTCTTGATGGAGTCTCTTATCAAAAACCATCCTTTTGTTGATGGAAATAAAAGGACGGCAATAACGTCGGCTGGCATTTTTCTTCAAAGAAATGGCTATTATTTAAATGCCTCGCAGCTTGAGCTTGAGCGATTTGCTTTTGATATGGCAACAGGAAAGGTCTCAATTTTTAAAGCGGTTGAGTGGTTCAAAAAGCATAGCGTAAAGACTGGATTGCCTTGAGGTAGCATTCTCACACCACCCTCGGAATAAATCACTTTTCAAGCAAAGCTTGCTCTATGTCAAAAAATATGGG
>PNNP01000012.1 GCA_013824325.1 Thermodesulfovibrio sp.
GCAACATTTAATTGCATCAAATAGCCTTGTTTTTGCTCGAAATTTAAAATCCAATTTTCCTTAAGTGCAACCAATGGATTCATTATTTAAATCCTCAAAAATTTTATTCTCTTTAATATCAATTGTTTTAAAAGCTGGCATATATATTGTATACTCATTATAAAAATATAACAGGATAAGGTTATGTGGACAGAAGAAACGATAGACAGAGAGAGTCAGCAAAAGCTTTATGTACAACTACATAACATTGTCAAGGCAAAAATAGAAAAGGGTGAATGGTCTATAGGCGCAAATATCCCGTCAGAGGATGAGCTCTGCAAGATATTTGATGTCAGCAAGGCTACCGTGAGACTGGCTATCTCCGAGCTTGTCAGAACCGGCTATCTCAAAAGGCAGCAGGGGAAAGGTACATTTGTAACTCAGGTAATAAGCCATGCGGGTTTGGCAGTTAAAACGAGATTAACAGAGGACATGTTTGGAGAGGGGGTGAGGGTAGAGAAAAAATTACTGACAAAGGGTGTAAAAGAGCCTTCAGAGGAAATAAAAAGCTATCTGAGGACCAGAGACAATATATATTACATCCTTTGTAAAGGAGTTGTGGGTGGAGAGCCGGTATATATTGAAGAGATGTTTGTTCCTATAACAATAATTCCCGAGATAGAAAATGGTGATATCTGCCAGATCTCATTTTATGATATGATACAGGAGAAATCGCCCAGAAAAATATTCAAGGTGATACAGACCGTCGAGGTCAATGAGATAAAAGGGGATGTTGCGGATATACTTGAAATGAAGGAGGGTTCTCCCACATTGCTGATTCACAGAATACTTGTTGGTTCAGATGGAAGCCCGATAGCATACAAAAGGCTTGTCGGAAGCGGTGGAAAGTATAAATTCCAGACAGAATTTGAAAGAATCAAATAGTCCCAAAAAAAAACATTAGAGGAGGGGTTTATGAAGGTATTGGTTACTACGGACGGTTCTGATAATGCCCTGAAGGCAGTTAAAAGGGCTCTTGAACTGGCTGAAAAAGAAGATGCAAAGGTTACCATTATGTCGGTGGCTTTATACCCGACAAGCGAGTTTGATGACCTACCTCTGAGCATCCAGAAGAAACTGGATGCGGACGCAAAGGATGCCATAGCTAAAGCAAAGGCTATCTTTGATAAGAAAGGCATCGCTGTTGATACCGCGCTTGAGACAGGTATTGTGCCGGCTAACAACATCCTCAGAAAGGCAAAAGAGGGTAAATTTGACCTTATTCTGATGGGCAGCACCGGCGTTACAGGTCTGACGAGGATATTAATGGGAAGCACTGCTTCAAAGGTTGCAGCGCATGCGCCGTGCAGCGTTAGTGTAGTACGGTAGCACTTGGAGGCATACAGCATTGAATACAAAAAAAGGAGGTGATAAAGGGACTGTAAAGATTCAGTATTTTTGTATGTGAAAAAAACTCATATATACAAAGAAGGAATTAATTAAGGAGGTGTAAAAAATGAGGAAGTTATGGATAGGGTTATTGATAATAGTGGCAGCTCTCTCTGTTTTGCCGGAGGTCGCTATGGCAGCAGGCGGGAAGGCTGCACCCCTTGTGGTTGTAGCCCATACAACAAAGCTTACAGGTCTACTGGCGTGGTGGGCTAATATGTACAATGATAACATGTTCATGTTCACTATTCTGAGCGGTATCTTTATCCCTCTCGCAGGAGCGTTTCTCGGTTTGATAGGAGATTTTCTTATGGGTTTAACCGGCATTGACCTGACTAAGAGAGAGCTGGTTGAACACTAAACAATAATGTTAGGAGGTTAATTTATGGAATGGTTATATATACACATGCCCATCTCCGGAGTCGATGTCTTCTGGCCTGGAATGGTCATCCTCGGCCTCGGTTGCGGAATCATGGGTGGTTTCTATGGTATGGGTGCAGCCTGGATGATAACTCCGGGACTGAACATCCTCGGATTCCCCATGGCTTTTGCTATCGGGACTGATATCGCACACATAGCTGGAAAATCCATCGTATCAACTATACGGCATGGTAAGTTTGGGAATGTTGACTATCCACTTGGACTCGCAATGCTTGGAGGTACGATAATCGGGATTGAGATCGGCGCCCAGATGATTATGTGGTTTGAGCGAATCGGAAAGATCGACCTCTATGTCCGCCTACTTTATCTCGTCTTCCTTGCCTTCATCACGTATATGATTGTTGCTGACGCTATCAAGATAAAGCAAAAGAAGAAGCTTGCAGCAGAAAAAGGCGTAGAGCTCGATAAACTGGAAGGCGGCGTCACCTGGTACAAAACGATGCATAAGCTGCCCATTCCCCCGAAATTCCATTTCAAGCAGGCAGGGATACATGTGTCGTTCTGGCTCCCATTTATAGTGGGTTTTATAACCGGCTGGGCTGCTGGTATTCTCGGAATCGGCGGCGGTCTGATTCGCATGCCGTCCCTTATTTATTTCGTTGGGTGTCCGACCCACGTGGCTGTCGGAACAGACCTCTTTGAGGTCATGCTCTCGGGCCTCTACGGCACCTTTACTTACACATGGAAGGGAAGGACTGAGATTGTCGGAGCCCTCATCATGCTCTGTGGAGCTGCCTTTGGTGCACAGTTTGGCGCTGTCGCAACCAAATATTACAAAGGCGGTGCAATTCGCCTTCTCTTCGGAGCAGCAGTTTTCTGTTGTACTCTTTCTGTTGCTGAGAAGTTGATAGCCAGAGTATACGATATAGTCTGGATGGATCATGCATCTACGGTTACCATCCTGGGCGGCGTGTCCATACTTATGTTCATTATAGTATATCAGGCAATCAAGGGTATGATAAAAGAGGTTCGTATGAAGAATGCAGGATTGCCTAAATAGAAGGAGGGAGATATAATATATGTTTAATAAAATTATGTGGGTAGCAATAGCAATAGCCGCTATTGGTGCTGTAATTTATATTGCCGTTGGTGCTCCTAAGGATTATGGGAAGATTGATCAGGGAAGGGCCATCGCCTTTGATAAAGAGAAAAGAACGGTTACCATTATCAGGGACAGAAATGAAGACCCTAAAAAGCCTGACTATACAGTTCTACCACCTCATACCTATGCATTACCTGTGGAAATAGGTGGCGAACCGAGAATGGGTCCTGAGCCAAAGGTAGGCTTGAGGATGAAACTCGACGCCAAGAAGAGTGAAATCATAATCTTTGATACTGCAGCGCAGAACTTCAAGGTAATCCCGTTTAAAACGATAGAAAAGAAGGAAAATGTTGACAAGAAAAGTCCTCTTTTATTAGACAAGGATGGCAAACCAACGAAGTTCCCGATAGTTGACAGAGAAAAGAAGACTATCACTCTCTATTCAGGAAGACAGAAAATACTGGAAACTTTCAACATACCAGATGAATATTTTGCTCTTCCAGATTACACATGGGATGCCGGGGATGAAGTCCGCATCTACTACAGGGAAGAGGGTAAGTCCCTCAAGTTCATGAATATCAGCAAGACTGATATTTACAGGAAATAGAATCACAAATGGTCTCCTGCTACGGATTCACCCCCCTGTCAGTTAAGACAGGGGGTGAATCCGCTTCAAGTTAACAGAAGGAAATCAGCCACAGAATGAATATCCGTCAAAAAATAGCATTGATGATTGTAAATCTTTTGCTTGTCGTGGAATTATGCCTCGGCATGTATTACGGGAGTAAAGACCCTGAAAATTTAACCCCTATCTTTTTAAAATTCTTTTTTGGTTTAATGATTCCCACTTTTATTATTGGCAGGATTATTGTAAGAAGGCTGCTGCGTTCAAAGGTCCCTGACGGTTCTGCTGATGTGCCGTCGTCTACTGAAGCAATGCCTGAACCTGATGCGCCTCCTAAACCTTATTCAGGGCAGGATTATTATAAAAATGTACAGGCAAAAGTATTTGCAAACCAGCCTGCAGATTTAGAGCAGGCAACAAAAAAAAGAAAACTCGCAGGAAGGGTTGCAGTTTTTTTTATTATCATCTTATTTATTTCACTTCTTGATTCCTGTATTGCAAGGTTTTCACAGCCGATAAATGTTGTGCATATACTCAGAGGAACATCTACTGAGATTAACGGACCTCTTGAGGGAAAAATCAAAAATGTTAAGGAACTTATATATGTAAGCAGTTCAGACCTCGTTAAGCTTTCAATTGATTCTATATACTCAGGGTTCTGGGTAGGAGGAACAGAGTGGAGCGGAAGGGTAACAGTCAGCCCTGATATTGAGCCGGGAGACTATCAGTTAACTGTCAAGCCCAAAGAACAGGTAACACAAAAGCCGCCGCTTGTTCTTTTGATTAAGGTTTATAAAGACCCTCTTGCCCTGCAAAAAAGTTCCACATCTTTTATAAAGCGATATTCCGGCATTTCACCATGGGGGGTTATGGCTGTTGTTTTCTCTTTAACTGTTCTGACTTTTTTTGTTGTTTTTAAGCTCTCCAAGAAGATTGAATATCTAATGGCTAAAGGCGGAGATGCAGAGGTTTACTGGATAAAGCAGGGTGAGGCAGCATATAAGATTGCCTTTGCCCTCGGTACAAAACACGGCATTAAGCCGGGCTCGCACCTTACTCTTTTTAATGAAAAGGGGCGTCCTGTTGGAGACGTAGAGGTTCAGAAGGCATCTGAAACAGACTCTTTTGCAACTGTGGGGGTTGACTCTGAAGTCAGGATAGGTTATATAGTCTCGATCAAAAATTAAAGGAGTTTAGGCATTAAGGCGATAAATTAAAGAGCAATTATAAAGGGATGAGATAGATGGAATATTTAATAACTATACTTGTAATTTTTATGGCTGTAATTATAGGTTTGGCAGTCGGCAACTGGCTAAGATTTAAAACAGGCAGACTTTCAAATAGGACAAAAAAAAAAGGCTGATAACACTGATTTTATAAGGTGCAGGGAATGCGGACAAGAAGGCTGCATCTATTTAGAAATTAAGAAGGCAAAGCCTTGAGTTAAGTATCAGCATGACTGATATTTACAGAGATAGGGCATTTGTCTACCTCCCGGGGAGAACCGCCCTAATTTATTGGGGCGGTTCTCTTTTAAATCTCCGACGAGTTGTTGAAAGTTTTAAAAAGGAGTAAGTGCATTAAGGGGCAATAGGATATGAAAAAAAGCGGGGATAAAGACAATCCAAAAAAGCAAAAAGAACCCAAAGTGACTGTTAAAAACAAAGTAAAAGAAATAAGCCAGCACTCAAAAAACAAATACCGGGCCATTTTTGAAAATACAGGTTCTGCAACAATAATAATTGAAGAAGACGGAATAATATCTCTGTCAAACAAGAAGTTTGGAGAACTTTCCGGATATTCCAACAGAGAAGTGGACAGCAGGAAAAGCTGGACAGAATTCTTTACAGGCGATGTGCTTAATAAGATGAAGGCTTATCATGTATTAAGGAGGATTGACCCTGATGCCGCCCCACGGAATTATGAATCTCTTTTTGTTGATAGAAGTGGTGATGTCAAAAGTGTCATAGTCAATGTTGATATAATTCCGGGAACAAAAAGAAGCGTTGTCTCATTGCTGGATGTTACCAAGTTAAAAAAGGCAGAGAAATCACATCTCGAATCAGAAGCCAAATACCGCACCCTCGTTGAGCAGATTCCTGCAATAACTTATATTTCATCAATTGATATTGACAGGGCATACAGCACGCTCTTCATTAGCCCGCAGGTTGAGAATATACTCGGTTTTTTGCCCGGAGAATGGGTAGAAGATTCCGACCTGTGGCTTAGACAGGTTCATCCTGATGATAAAGAAAGTGTAATGTCTGAGATTTCACGCTGCAGGTCAACCGGCAAGCCGCTCAACTTAGAATACCGCATATTTGCTAAAGACGGCAGGCTGATATGGGTTCGCGATGAAGCAGTATTAGTACGTGACAGGGCGGGCAGACCGCTTTTCTTTCAGGGCATCATGCGGGATATTACTGAACGCAAGCATACAGAAGATGCGATGAAGCAAAGCAAGATTTTCTATCAGACACTCTCAGAAAACCTTCCCGGGATTGTATACAGGGTATTCATAAAAGAGAATAACAGGATGGAGTTTTTTAATGACATGATTAAGACAATGACAGGCTTTACTGAAAAGGAGCTTACACATGGTGAAGTCTGCTCTTTTGACCCCCTGATTTTGCCTGAAGACAGGGAGGATGTGATAAAGACTGTCAAACACGCAATTATAAATGGTGAGCCGTTTCATGTTGAATACCGGCTCTGGTGTAAGGACGGGCATATCCGGTATTTCAGTGAGCGGGGGAAGCCGATACACGGCGAAGATGGAAAACCAGCCTATATTGACGGGGTAATCTTTGATATAACAGAGCGCAAACAAAAGGAAGAATATGTCAGGAGCATTCTTGAAAGCATTGGTGAAGGGCTTATTGTAGTTGACCCGGAATACAGGATTGTATCTGCAAATAAAGCTTATTCAGATATGGTTAAAATGCCTGTTGAATTCATTATAGGCAGATACTGTTATGAGGCTTCCCATCATATTAATAAGCCCTGTCACATGCTTGGAGAGGATTGTCCGGTAAAACATGCCTTCAAGACAGGAGAGCCTTATATTGTTACGCACGCTCACACTGATGAAAAGGGAAACCCTCTTTTTATAGAAACAAAATCATATCCTATAAAAGATGCATCTGGAAGAGTATCTCTGGTCATAGAGGTTTTAAATGATATCACAGAGCAGAGGAAGCTCGAAGACCAGCTCCGCCACTCACAGAAAATGGAGGCAATCGGACAGCTTACAGGAGGCATAGCTCATGATTTCAACAACATCCTTCAGTCAGTAATAGGTTACGGCAGTCTCCTGCAGATGAAGATTAAAGAGGACGACCCCTCAAGAAAATATATTGATAACCTCCTCATCTCCGCAGAAAGGGCAGCCAATCTTACGAAGAACCTTCTCTCATTCAGTAGAAAACGTCTAATCAATCCGATGCCTGTAAACCTGAACATTATCATTAAAAATGCGGAAAAGTTACTTTCAAGGATAATCGGAGAAGACATAGAACTGAAGACAGAATTATCCAATGAAAAATTAATTGTAAAGGCTGATTACATACAGATAGAGCAGGTGTTAATGAATCTTGTGACAAATGCAAGGGATGCAATGTCTGACGGCGGGCATATAACCATCGAAACAGGAATTTTAGAAATGGATTCTGAATTTATAAAGACGCATGGTTATGGGAAAAAGGGTAAATATGCCCTGTTTTCAGTAACAGATACAGGGACAGGCATGGATGATAAGACAAGGCAGAAGATATTTGAGCCGTTTTTTACTACCAAGGATGTGGGTAAGGGAACAGGGCTTGGCATGTCAATAGTTTACGGTATAATCAAACAGCACAGCGGCTTTATCGCAGTATATAGTGAAATTGGAGAAGGCACAACATTCAGGATATACCTGCCTTTAATTAAAGAAAGCGAAATAAAGACAGAAGAAGCAAAGCCTGTAAAGGTTGTTACATTAACCGAGGGAACCGAAACAGTGCTCTTAGCTGAGGATGAGAGGCGCGTCAGGGATTATATAAAAGAGACGCTTGAGAGATTTGGATATAAGGTGATTGAGGCTGTTGACGGATACGATGCATTAGAGAAGTTCAAGGAGAATAAAGACAAAGTCCAGTTACTTTTCCTTGATGTGATAATGCCCAAAATGAACGGCAAAGAGGTTTACAAAACAATAAAAAAGATGAAACCTGCTATAAAGGTTATTTTCGCAAGCGGGTATCCCGCAGATATAATAGCTAAAAAAGGAATCCTTGAGAAGGGCTTTGCCTTTATCTCAAAACCTGTTTCACCAACAGAACTTCTCCGAAAGGTTAGGGAAGTGCTGGATAACTGAACTGTCAACACAATTCGTGACTAATTCATCTCACCTAACCCTAACAATTCATAGATTTCCAGCAATGTGTGAGGCATTCGTATTGAAAGCAAGATGTTGAGTTATTTGTCAGCACGCGGATGCGTGCGGTAACATATACCGTTTATTTCAGCGCCATATCAGTTATTAAAATTCATTATATATCTATTAAAAAACACCTCTTGACAAATTAAAAATAAACTGGTATTTTTTTATCAATATTATGATGATATAACTTATTTTAAAAACAATCATAATGATATTACATTAGATTTAAGTCATTTAAAAATACATAAGGAGATTAGGTATATCTTCTTGAAAGGATGGAACGAATGATTCATAGAGAAATTCCTCAAAAGCTATATATCCAGCTTAGCGACATAATCAGAAGAAAGATTGAAAGCAGAGAGTGGGATGTAAGCTTTAAGATACCAACTGAAGAGGAGCTCTGCAAAACATATGAAATAAGCAGGGCGACTGTAAGAACAGCAATCTTAGAGCTTGTGAGACTTGGCTATCTGGTCCGTCAGCAGGGGAGAGGAACCTTTGTCGGGAAAAATATTATATCTGATGAGCTGAAGATGCTGACAAGCTTCCGGGAGCCTCTATTCGAGTCAGATATAATATTTTCGACTGAGGTGCTCGCCAAAACGACTATTATGCCTGTGGATGATTTAAGCATAAAACTCAATATTCAGGCACATGAGCACCTAAACTATATTAAAAGATTACATCTAATGGAGAATAAACCCATTTTGATTCAGGAAACGTATATACCGGTTAACTTGTGCCCTAAACTCATGGATGAGAATGTTAAGGACAACTCCCTCTTTGAACTCTTTGAGAAAAGATACGGCATACCGATTACGAAGGCAAGAAACTATTTCGATATTGTCTTGCTTAGTGAGGAAGAAGGCAGGATTTTCGATTTACCAGCCGGTTCACCAGCAGTACTTTTGGACCAGTATTTCTTTTCATGGAAGACACATATAATGTATTCCCGTTCGATTGCAAAGCCGGGTAAATTTAAATTTTCAATAGAATTTGATAAGACACAATGATTTGAAAGGAGGTTGTATGCTAAGAACGAAAGAGACTAAAGATATTACAATTCAATCGCTACATATGTCCTGAGGTACGCAACTGTCTAATGTAAGCAGAGGAGAAATTTTAGAATATAAAAATTTTTAGGAGGTTTTGAGATGAGTTTTCCAAGAAAGGTCTTTGAATGCATGAAAGCCGCTACCATGTATCATGCGCAGTGGGACTACGAAGTCTCAATGAACATTCTACGCAGCAAAAAACGGCTCATTATACTCATAGCGCTCGCTGCATTGGTGCCTATACTGTCACTCTACGTGGCTGATGCAGCGGACATATTAGGAGGGAAAAAGGCTTATGCACCATCGTTTTATGCGACAAATATATTTCTGGTATCTATTGCGATTGGTTTCTGTGCAGGGCTTATAACAGGATGTATAGGTGCTGGCGGCGGGTTTATCATAACCCCCGCACTTATGGCTGCAGGAGTTAAAGGTATCCTTGCGGTCGGCACTGATCTCTTCCATATCTTTGCAAAGGCGATTATGGGGTCGGTGCTCCATAAAAAGATGGGCAATGTCAACGTAAAGTTGGCGATTTGGTTTTTAGTTGGTTCAATTCTTGGAGCCTCGATGGGAGGCATTATTCAGAAGACTATCTATGATAAAAACCCGATTATGAGCGATGCTGTTGTCAGCATCATTTATGCAGCCATTCTCGGCTTTCTGAGCTGGTATGGCATATCGGATTACCTTAAGAAGAGAAGAACAGGGAAGGCACCGTCCGGACACGGAGGGCATGGTGCTCCTGTTATACCGACTGCAACACAGCTTCCCGGAATGGCAGGCAAACTCCAGGCAATAAAGCTATCTCCAATGGTGAAGTTTGACGAGGATATGGTTCCCGGGGGAAGAAGCATTTCTTGGGCTATTCTTGCTGTAGGCGGCTTTATTGTAGGCCTTGCATCTGCGATGATGGGAGTCGGAGGCGGATTTATCACCTTCCCGATGTTTGTTTATGTATTTGGCATCTCCACATTTACCACAGTAGGTACCGATATATTCCAGATTATCTTTACCGCAGGATATGGTGCAATCACGCAGTATGCAATTTACGGCTTTGTGTTTTATACACTTGCCATGGGCATGCTCCTCGGCTCTCTCCTTGGAATACAGATTGGTGCACTTACAACAAAGGTTGTTAGCGGCATAACAATAAGGATGTTCTGGGTAATTACCATTGTTGCAGGATTTATCAACAGGGCGTCAACCCTCCCGAAGCAGTTCACTGATATGGGTTACATAAACTTACCCAAACCGCTGGTTGCCGGCATAGAAACAGGCGGCAACGTACTCTTCTGGGTCGTTATCGTAGCATTTGTTGCATGGGTATTGATGAGTTTTATTAAAAATATAAAGACATTAAGGGAGGGATAGACATGTTAATCAGAGATAAAAAACATTTCTCCGCCGGTATTATAATGGCTCTTAGTTTCTTTGGATTGTTTGTCTTGATTATGTCACCTGTCTTTAATGGCATGAACGGTCTTGAGTATGCAGATGATATCTTTAACAAACTTTCAAAGGGCTCAGCTAATTTCAGCCCCAAGGTTGCAAAGAATAATGAGAAATTCATGGGAAAACAATTCACTGCTGCCGTTAAATTTGATAAGATAGAGGATGCACAAAGGATTTCCATGGTGCTTACAACAGCAGGTGCAAAGGTTGAACAGAAAGAGGGCGCATTGAAGATTGAAGGCGACCTCGGCAAATTTCTCGCAGTTGTCATTAGGGATGCTGATTTGATGTATGAAAACGACGGGGAAAAGATAAAGAGTACTTATGGATATGAGGAAAAGAATGTAATGAAGGACTGGTGGGTGACACTCGCCAAGATAGACAAGTCATTGCAGGAGTCTAAGGATTTTGCGGGTGCAAAGATGGTAGCCGAAGTGAACAAAAAGCTTGTTGAGACAAGTTACAATTATTACAAGATAGAGCCTCAGAAGGTCACCGACAGGGCTGGCATAATGTCAGGGCTCCTCGCATTCTATGTAATTTACACACTGTGGTGGGGCTATGCGCTCTACCATATTTTTGAGGGCGTGGGACTAACAGCAAAAAAAGCAAAGGTAAAGAAAGAGGTATAGGAGGAAACAATGAAAATATTAGTACCGGTAGATGGTTCAAAATATACGGATATGTGCCTGAAGGTGGCATCAACTTTTTGCAAACAAATAAGCGGGGTGGAGGTTTATATCCTGAATATAATACCCCACCTGTCAGATATTGACTTTGAGCTTACACCCACTGACAGGGATGTGATGCGCGACAGTTTTATGAAGCGCGCAGATGATCTTCTCGAAAAGTCCAGGGAGTATCTGCATTCGCAGGGCTTAAAAAATATCACCACTGTAATTCTGAAAGGTGCTTCCCCTGCAAATGAAATCGTTGAATATGCTGAAAAGGAGAAGGTAAATCTCATTATCATCGGTGCCAGAGGACTGAATGAACAAACCCGCTTCCTGCTCGGCTCCGAGACCCCAAAGGTAGTAAAGTATAGTCCGTGCTGTGTGTATGTGGTTAAAGAATCTTGCATGGACTTCTGTGCAACGTAAAAGAATAAAAAGGGGCAGACCCTTTGTCTGCCCCTTTTTAGCAAATTCTTAACCAGTAATAATCTTAACTTTTTTAATCTGATGGGCTATAATAACCCAGCATTATAAGCATTCTATTTTTTATGAACAATACAAAAAAAATATGAAAAATTCTTTCAGCCAATCACCGAGCTTCCCTTTTGAATCATGGTTTGACTTTTACATAAAGAATTATAAGAAGATTACTTTTGTAATTACTATTTTTTTGCTTGGCGTTATTGTTTTGCTCGGCTGGACATCTGCAAATAAAATCAGGGAGCTGGTAATTGATGAGTTCAATAACCAGCAGCTTGTGCTTGCAAGGCATGCAGCAAGCCAGGTAGAAAATAGCCTTAATATATTAAAAAGGGAACTTTCACTCCTGAGTTTTTCCCCCGCTGTTCAATATTATGAAAAAGTCCAGATGGGCAGAAGAATCGGCATTGTTTTCCCAAGTATCAAGGAAGAAGGTGCTCTGGAAATCAGGTTCGTAGAGAATAAGAATAAAAACACCCATGTAACCGACAATAATGGATTCAGAACTGAAAAGCCTTCACAGATAGATATAAATTATCTTGAATGGGCTGGATGGAAAGAAAATAATGGCAAGATTAAAATGAGTGAAATTACCCTTGAAACTTACGGAAGCAAGCAGAAACTTATTATGAAAATGGCTCTGCCTGTCTGGCAGGTATCTGTTGACGAAGCACACCCGATGGCAACAAACGAGTTCTCCGGGGTTTTGCTTTTTGACATAGATGCAACAAAGCTGGTTGAAAAGGTGACAGCAGGGTTAAAATCCGGCAAGACAGGCTATGCGTGGGTCATAGATGATAAAGGCATATTTCTTTATCATATAGAGAATGAATTTATTGGGAAGAGCGCATTTGAAGCAAGAAAGGAAAAAAAACCTACCATATCATTTTCAAGAATAAATGAAATACAGAAAGAGATGATTCTTACAGGCAAAGAAGGAACAAGCTGGTATATATCAGGATGGCATCGGGGACAGGAAGGAGAAATAAAAAAATTGATTGCCTATGCACCTATCCCTTTGAACAAGGATAACGGGTATAAACACTGGTCTGTTGCTTTGGTAGCCCCGATAAGTGAAGTTGAAGACACTATACGCGGCATACAGATAAGACAGGTTTTACTCGAAGGCATTGGCATTATTGTAACACTGTGTGCTGGATTTCTGATTGTTGGCATATTGCTCAGATGGTCGAGCACTATAAAGAAAGAAGTTGATGAAAAGACCAGGGAACTCAAGAAATCTGAATACCAATGCAGATCACTTATAGAGCATGCCGGGGATATAATCTATACACTCGATAAAAACGGGAATATCCTTTCTATGAACAGTTACGGCTATCAATTCCTGAAAAAAGAGCCGGGGGATATTTTAACCCATTCTATTTTGGAATTCTTTCCTTCTGAGAGCGCAGAACTCCAGATGAAAGAAGTAAAGGATGTTTTTGAGAAAAATGTCAGTGATCAGGTGACATGTAATATTTTTTTGGATGAAAACGAGTACTGGTTGAGTATCAATTTCAGCGGGCTTTTAGATGATACTGGCAATGTATACAGGGTTCTTGGCATTGCACGTGATATCACAGAAAGAAAAAAAATTGAACAGCAGATGGTTCATACTGAAAAATTGGCTTCTGTGGGAACACTGGCTGCAGGTGTTGCGCATGAGATAAACAATCCTTTGACAATTATTTTAGGTTTTACTGACCTGCTTTTAGAGAAGACCCCTCAGGATTCCAATGTGTATGAACTTCTGAAGACTATTGAGAAACAGGGGCTCAATGCAAAACGAATAGTAGAAAACCTGCTGGGCTTTGCACGGTTTACAGAACATAAGGAAGTGGATGTGGATGTAAACAAAAATATGGAAGCGGTTCTTACAGTTGTGGGAAACAATTTATCTATCAACAAGATAACTGTTAACAAGGATTTATCTGAATCTTTGCCGATTATAAAAGGAGACTCGGGAGAACTTCAGCAGGTCTTTTTCAATATGATTACTAATGCAATCTCAGTTATGAAGGGCGGGGGGGCACTCACGGTCATGACAAGGGCAATTGATGAAGGACAAAAAGTTGAGATACGGATTTCTGATACAGGAACAGGGATTCCGAAGGAATTCCGCTTAAAGATATTCGACCCGTTTTTTACCACTAAAAAGGTTGGTGAAGGTACAGGACTTGGTCTCTCTATATCATATGGAATAATAAGCAAACATGGCGGAACTATAACTTTTGAGACAAAAACTAAAGAGGAAACAGGCACAAGCGGGACTACTTTTATTATAATGTTGCCTGCTGCAAAATAACACACAATAAGGAGGATAATATGCCGGAGAAATTATTGGTTGTTGATGATGAACCTGATATGTTGAAGCTTTTGAGTATGATTATAAAGGAGAAAACTCCCTATGAAATCATAACTACCAACAATCCTGTGGAAGCACTTGAGTTGGCTCAAAGGGGAGGATTCGATATTGTGATTACAGACCTAAAAATGCCGGGTCTTGACGGGATTGAACTCCTTAATGCAATCAGAAATTTTGACAAAGACATTCCAATAATCATCATTACTGCTTATGCCACTGCTGAGTCCGCTGCCGAAGCAATGGAAAAGAATGCCTTTGATTTCATTACAAAACCTTTCAGGAAAGAACAGATACTCTTTACCATCGAAAAGGCGCTGAAATGGCTGAGAACCCAGAGGGAAAACAAGATGCTCAGGGAGCAGTTAGGGAAGGATAAATAAAATCAATTTTCAGTAATATGCTCTTTACAGAATTCTTCTATGTAGTGTTCTGTAATAGCATCATTATACATGACCATGTCGAGCTGTTTGGTGTAAACCGTAAGTTTTCCCATTATCTCTAATATTTTCTCGATTGTAGGCTTCTTATACTTTGTCAGAGACGCTTCTATGACATCTTCAATGATTTTAACATTGAAGTCCATCCTTTTAAGTATTTCAGTTATAAGCCTGACTCTTCTCAGCCTTCTGTCTAATATGGCGCCTCCGCCTTTGAAGAAGAATTTTATATAATTGTCATTTATATTCTCACCGGCAAATGCCTCAACAGTGGACAGGTGATAACCCAGTCTTATGGCGAAATTCATATAGTCTTTAGTAATAAAGGAAAAACTTTTTTCAGCGGTCTGCATCATCTCCTCTTCAGATATAGTTGCAGTATGTGCTACTGCGCCCAGAAACCCCTTAACATCAAAAGCCCTTGCCTCGGGCCATTTCATTGAAATAAGACCTTTTACAAAGGCATTGAAAGGAGCGGAACGGATATGTTCAGGATTGAGATATTTAGGAGCGCCTTCTATACCGCCTCCCAAATCCAGCAGATAGATTTCAGCAGGTATTCCGGCTACCAGCTTGACTGCGCCGACATCGTCGGCTGATGTCCCGGTAATGTCGAATAATTCGCGCATCACCATCTCGTGGCAGAAGCGGGTAATATCGTGGATTGTTTCGCAGGATTCAGGTTTAAACTTTTCATCATCAGGGTCAACCAGATTAAGGGGCGTAATAAATTTCAAGACCTTTTCAAGTGTCTTGAAGATGCGGGTTTCTTTAAAAGGTTCCTCTTTCTTCTCAGCAAATTCCTCCAGCTCATTTACATGTCCTTCATAGATGTTGCAGTTAATTGCATCAACGGTTATTTCCTGACCGTTTTTAATAATATCTGTTGCAACCTCTGCATCGAGGATAGTGGGTATCTGGAATTCCCTCGCTAAAGATGCCATGTGTCCGGTGGTTGCTCCGACATCTGTGATGATGGCACTCGTCTTGTTCATAACAGTCACAAATTTTGTAGAGGTGTGTTTTGCCACAAGAACTGCCCTTTCTGGAAAATTTTTCAAATCATCATCGGTTCTCACAATATATGCCTTGCCGAAACCTATCCCTTTGCATGCTATTACACCCTTTTCCAGCAGGACATTATAGCCATGAACATGGGTAGGGACAGACTTTGCAGCCTTTCTCACTGTCACCTTTAAAGGCCTGGACTGCAGGATATATGGCTGATTATTTTTATCAATAGCCCACTCTATATCTTGAGGACATTGAAAATGATTTTCAAGCGAAACAGCGTATTTTGAAAGCGCTTTCACCTCTTCGTCAGTCAGAGAGGGCTTTTCCTGGATTGAGGCATCAACATCTGTTTCTTCTATCCCTCCCTCAAGGTTGCAGACGAGCATTTTGGTTTGTTTTGGCAGTTTCCTGTCAATTATTTTAGCTTCGGGGAAGTGTGATACGAAGTATGTTTCAGGAGTTACTATCCCGTCAACAACGCATTTTCCTAATCCACGAATAGCACTGATTATGATGATATTATCTTCGGGGTCATTCGGGTCCCTGGAATACATTACTCCCCCGGCTTTTGCGTCAATCATACCGATAATGCCTACAGGCATAACCATCTCGTATTGTTCAAAGCCCTTGGTCTTATAATAAAACAGTGCCCTTGGATTGAACAGACTTGCAATGACTTCTTTGTATTTTTCGAGAAGTGAATCGGAAGGTATATTAAGGAATGTGGAGTATTGCCCTGCAAAACTGAATTCACCATCCTCATGAATGGCACTGCTTCTTACAGATACCCTGACATTATGGCCGTATCTTTCACAGAGTTTTGAATAGGCATCCCGTATCTCTTTTTCAAGGTCGGGCGGAATCTTGCCTTTGATAATAATATCCTGAATTTCCTTGCTTGTCGTATTTAATGCCTCTAAATCATTAATTGACAATGTAGAAAGCTTTTCGTTTATTTTGTTCAGGAAGTCGTTATGCTCCATAAATATCTTAAAGGCAGAGGAGCTTATGGCAAAGCCATGCGGTACGGGAAGGGCAATACGGTTTTGAATCTCTCCAAGATTGGCAACTTTTGAGCCGACCCTGTCTGCTTTTTCTTTTGTTATTTCATCAAAAGACAAAACGTAGCTGCCGGCAGGTATCTCGCTTTTTCTTTTGAGCAGGTCCTGTATATGTGAAATGATGGTATTATATTTTTCGTTGAGTGTATGATATTTATTCTTTGTGATGACATTAAGGCTGTCTATAATGTTTTTTACTCTTTCAGTAACAGTCTTTACACTAAAATCTATGTAACGCCTGTCAAAGAGGAATTCACCGGAGAGCTTCTCTTCCATATCTGCCATTGTTTCAAGGACGGTATTATTGCTTGATAATAATTCCTGGAAGTGCTGGAATTTTTTTTTGAAAGGCTCTTTTGTTCTTTCCTGCAGTTCCCCGCCTTTGTCCTCTTTTGATAGCATCCCTTTTAATTTCTTTAAAAAACTCATGTTTTCAATTTCTAAATTTTCTGCAATAAGGCTAAACTAAAATATCTGTCCTCATGCGATTTTTGCACAAAAATTATTTCTCCTCACTGCTGTCCAAAATAATTCCTTGACGGTATATGGCTCAATTTCTTTGCAAAATAAACTACCTTACTGCCGGTGTATATCCTTATTTGACCATAATGTCTTTATCAAATTCAACTGTGAGGCTTCCGCTTCGACTTCAGCCTCATCAATGTTACCCGTGATTTTGCTTCAGAAATCGAGCCATATGCCTTGATTCCAGACATGTTTATCTATTTATTCTGGACAGATGTGATTTGCATGAATATTGTAATTATATAATGATTTGAGTTAACATTAAAATACTATTTGGTAAAAAGCGGCATGAGAAGTATTTTTTTGTCTGAGGTGTTTTTATCATAAAATAGTGCATATCCAGTATCGCATAATGCTAAGTATAATAATTTAATAAGGAGAGATTATTCATGCCGAATGAAAAAAAGGTAAAAGACTTGATGGATGACATATTTGACTACCCTCATTTACCTTACTGGTTTTCTATAAAACAGGCTATAGAAATACTTAAGAAAACCCTCCCTGCAAATACCGTATGTTCTTATCCCAGAGCCATTTTGGTATTTGACGAAAAGTATAATCTTCTCGGAACTTTGAGTATTCGGGATATTTTAAGATGGCTTGAGCCAAAGGTTATGCAGGCATCTGCTGAATTGCCTTCCCTTACTGAAAAAGAAATGGATTCATTCATAAGCTGGGGCAGCCTTTACAGCGAGGAAGCAAAGGCGCGCATGGAAAAACCTGTAAGCGAGGCAATGACACCGGCAAACATATTCATCGAACCGGATGACCATATATCCAAGGTAGCCTATCTCATGCTCAAAAATAATTTGATGTACCTTCCTGTTCTGGAAGGGAAGAAGAAATTAGTCGGCGTCATAAAGATGATAAATGTATTTGACGTGATGACTGATGTTGTCCTTCGCAAGTAAAAAAAATTTTATCAACAGACTAAAAATCTGTCATTACAGGACTCCAATAGGCTTAAAATGGCATCTATTTCAGTTTAGCTTTTCAATTTATTTATTCAGACATGCCGTATTTCCGA
Source organism: Thermodesulfovibrio sp. (assembly GCA_013824325.1). GTDB lineage: Bacteria > Nitrospirota > Thermodesulfovibrionia > Thermodesulfovibrionales > Dissulfurispiraceae > PNNP01. The sequence goes on from PNNP01000012.1 coordinate 18,050, forward strand.
ACTTTTATCAATGCATATCCTCTGAAAGGAGGTGGATACTTGAAAGCAAATGATTTGATGATACCCCTCCATGAATATCTGAAACCTGACGACACACTCAGGGAAGCAGTTAAACTTCTTCGGATTGCAAAAAGAGGTGAGGAAGCAGTAGGCGTCAAGGGACTGCCTGTTCTCGATGAAAAAGAAAAGCTCATAGGAATGCTTTCAATGGGCGATATACTCAAGTCTGTTTACCCGTCATATATGTCACTCATGAATCTTGGAGACTTCACATGGGACGGCATGGCAGAGGAATTTGCAAAGAAAGCTGCTGAAAAGAAGGTGAAAGATGTGATGACAAGAAAGGTCATCACTGTCAGGGACAACGCGTCTCTTATGGAGTGCATAGACCACATGTTAAAGAACAATGTAAAGAGGGTTCCTGTTCTGAATAAGGAAAACAGAGTGGTCGGCATGCTTTATGAAAGGGATATATTTAATTTCATCACAAAGGAAATGCTTGACGAAGCCGAAGGGAGCAGATGATGATTCATGAATCAACTGCTGTCTTACAGCCCTTTGTTGCTGACACCTCATTCTGGGTTGCAACAGCAATCTTTGTAATAGCCTATGGAGTAATCATCTCTGAAAAATTACATAAGACAGTCATTGCTGTATTTGCAGCATCACTGATGCTTGTTCTGAAAATACTCGAGCAGCATGAGGCATTCCATATAGAGGAACTCGGAGTAGACTGGAATGTAATATTTCTGCTCATTTCAATGATGATAATCATCAATCTGATGAAACCGACAGGCATATTCGAGTATATTGCCATCAAAAGCGCCAAATGGGGGAAAGGCGAGCCCTTTAGAATTATGGTCGTTTTTTCGATTGTAACAGCGGTGCTAAGTGCCTTGCTTGACAATATCACTACAGTGCTCCTGATAGTTCCTGTCACAATATTTATAGCGGATGCTCTTGAAGTTGACCCGATTCCATATCTGATTTCATGTGCCCTCGCATCAAATATTGGCGGGACAGCTACTCTCATAGGGGACCCGCCGAATATAATGATAGCCTCAAAGGCGCATCTTAATTTTATGGATTTCATTTATAACCTAACACCTGTTGTTGTTGTACTCATGATAGTTTACATTTTAGTCATAAAGCTCATCTGGGGGAAAAAATTAAAAACAAAGGAAGAGCTTAAAAAAAGGATAATGCAGATGGATGAGCGTGAAGCGATAAAGGACCCCGTGATGCTGAAGAAATCTCTCGTTGTTCTTGCAGTGGTGTTTGCAGGATTTGTCTTTCACGGAGCGCTTAATTTCCAGCCGGCAACAATAGCATTATTCGGAGCAGGACTTTTGCTCTTACTTTCAAAAAATCATGACCTCCGTTACATCCTTGCAGAGATTGAATGGCCTACAATATTTTTCTTCATCGGGCTCTTTATTATTGTAGGAGGAGTTGTAAAGGTCGGCATGATAAAATGGATGTCTGTTCAGGTTATCAATCTGACACAGGGAAATTTGTTTGCAACCTCAATGGTGGTAATGTGGTTTTCGGCATTTGCATCTGCTATAATTGACAATATTCCCTATGTTGCAACTATGACCCCGCTGATAATAAATATGGCAGAACAGATGTGGCCCAACCTTTCCGGCGCACAACTGTTGCACCATCCTGACCTAATGCCTCTCTGGTGGTCGCTGGCGCTCGGGGCTTGTCTCGGAGGTAACGGTACTGCAATCGGGGCATCCGCAAATGTTATTATCGTTGGCATATCAGAAAAAGCAGGCAACAGGATTACATTTCTGAAATTCATGGCTTACGGAATGCCGGTTATGATAATAACTGTAATTGTTGCCACGTTATATGTGTGGCTAAGATATTATGTTCTGGGGATATAATAAACTTAAAGAATACTGTAAGTTTTGCGGCATTTTTGAACGCTAAAATCAAGCTTAGAGGTAATTGCTTTTGCCTGAAATAACAGATGATAAAAAATTATCAAGGGTTCGCAATCGCCGAGTTCACATGGCTAATGAGAGGACATTCCTTGCATGGATAAGAACCAGCATAGGCATAATGGCATTCGGTTTTGTTGTTGAGAAATTCGGTATGTTTGTCAAGCAGGTTTCATGTTTTTTAAGTGCTTCATCACCTTCGGGAACCCACAAGATTTTAGAAGGAACCGATATGGCTGCCCAACCGTCTACAGAATATTCGTCAATATTCGGGATATTTCTTATAGGGCTCGGCGCCCTGATGGGTGTACTTGCATTTATAAGATACAAAAAGACTGAAAGACAGATAGATGATGATACATATCACCCATCATTAATACTTGATATGCTGCTGACTATATCAATCCTTGTAATAGGTATTTTCCTTATAATTTACCTGCTTCATAGCATTTAAATTTGTAAGCATCGAATTTGACTGAAAGGATAGATTATGCTTGAAAAAGAGCCGAAGGTTAAGGGAATAATAAAATCCCTTGGGCTTGTTTTTGGAGACATCGGGACAAGCCCGATATATACCCTTACAGTTATATTTCTGCTTACCAAACCTACAGAGGCAAATATAATAGGCATTTTATCACTTATAGTCTGGACACTTATCATAATTGTTACAGTTGAATATGCATGGCTTGCGATGAGCCTCGGTAAAAAAGGCGAGGGTGGAACCATTGTTCTTAAGGAACTGCTCACACCTTTGTTAAGGTCAGGGAGGCAGGTATCTTTTGTCTCGATGATTGCTTTTGTCGGGATATCACTTCTTATCGGCGACGGCGTTATTACACCTGCCATAAGCATACTCAGTGCAGTTGAAGGTTCACTCTTGATTCCGGGACTGGAAAAAACAGGACAGGAAACCATGATACTCATTGCTGCTGTAATTGCCATATTGCTTTTTGCTTTTCAGAGGAAGGGAACAGGGAAGGTTGCAAGTGCGTTCGGACCGTTAATGCTCTTATGGTTTTTGTCGCTTGCGCTTTCAGGAATTGTAGCGATACTTAATGTCCCGCAGATATGCAAGGCAATAAACCCGTATTATGCCGTCAATTTTTTTATAGAAAACGGCATCTCGGGAATCTTTGTTCTTTCACAGGTTATCCTCTGCGCAACAGGCGGCGAGGCGTTATATGCAGATATGGGTCATTTAGGAAGGAAACCGATTCTCAGGGCATGGTCTTTTGTATTCTTTGCGCTTTTATTGAATTATTTAGGGCAGGGTGCATTTCTTATTCAGCATCCCGACGCAAAGAATGTGCTTTTCGGGATGGTATTCTATCAGGCGCAAATGCTGTATATACCATTTCTTGTGCTGAGCATTATAGCCACTGTTATAGCATCACAGGCAATGATTAGCGGGATGTTCTCGATAGTTTATCAGGGAATCACTACACATGTCATGCCGATGTTCAAGGTTGACTATACTTCCACAGAGATAAGGTCCCAGATATACATAGGTTTTGTGAACTGGTTTCTTCTCTTCGCTGTCCTGTTTGTTATGTATGTATTTAAAGAATCCAGCGCCCTTGCTGCTGCATACGGTCTTGCTGTCAACGGAGATATGGTAATAACCGCCATAATGATGACATGGATATTTTTTCTTAGAAAGGATAAACTGAAAGCCTCCATCACAATATTTGTCATATTTATTGTCCTGAGTTTTCTCTATTCAAATATATACAAGATACCACACGGCGGCTACTGGTCAATCATTATAGCTTTCATCCCATTCAGCATAATAATGATTTACACATTTGGACAAAAAAAGCTGTACAGGTCATTAAAACCTATGGAGATCGGAACTTTTCTGGAAAGATATAGACATGTTTACAAAAATGCGGGGAAAAGCAGCGGCACAGCGCTCTTCTTTGCCAGGGACATAAACAAAATACCTCCTTATATTGTGAACACCATGTTCTTTAATAACATCATATATGAAGAGAATGTAATCATCTCAATGGTCAGGCGTGATGACCCATTTGGGGTAACAGGATTTTTTAAGGATAATCTTGCAGATGGATTGAGGACATTCGAGATACAGATGGGATATATGGAAGTAGTGGATGTAGAAGAGATATTGAGGGAGGCAGGGATAGAAGAGAAGACGATATTTTATGGACTTGAGGACATATCAACGAGGAATATCATCTGGAAGACGTTTTCGATATTCAAGAGACTCACCCCTGCATATGTGCAGTTTTATAAACTTCCGGCACATAAGCTTCACGGTGTAATTACAAGAGTTGAGATGTGATATACATGTTGACAAAATTGCAGTAAGGTGATTTATTATAGACATATAACATAATTGTAGCCGAAATCCATTTTAAAAATGGATGCGGGGGACCCACTTTTGGGGCGTATTCCTTATGGGGGATAGGGCACTTCCAAGCCCGAGCCCGTCAGCTAACCTCGTAGGCATTTGGAAGGGCGATGGACAGAGATTGAAACCGCTGCCTTGCCAGCGGTTTTTTATTTCTCCTCTTTTGCCCTCGAAGGAGGAGATGTGCAAAACAGAGAGCCTTATTTTAAAGGGGTAATAAAATCCCTCGGTCTTGTCTTCGGAGATATAGGAACAAGTCCTATATATACCCTTACAGTCGTGTTTCTTTTAACAAAGCCCTCAGAGCCTAATGTAATAGGTGTCCTTTCTCTTATTGTATGGACACTGATAATACTCGTTACTATAGAGTACGCCTGGCTTGCAATGAGTCTCGGAAAAAAAGGCGAGGGCGGCACTATAGTTCTCAGGGAGCTGCTCATTCCATTGCTTAAATCAGGCAGGAAGGCGGCATTTGTTACATTCCTCTCATTTATCGGTATATCCCTTCTTGTCGGTGACGGTGTCATTACACCTGCCATAAGCATACTCAGTGCGGTTGAAGGTTTACTCTTGATTCCGGGGCTTGAGAATACAAAACAGGAGATGATGATACTCATTGCAGGCATAATTGCAATACTCCTCTTTTCTTTTCAGAGAAAGGGAACTGAAAAGGTTGCTGTTGCATTCGGACCCCTGATGGTTGTGTGGTTTCTGACACTTGCTGTTTCTGGAATCTTATCATTATTTCATACCCCTTCAATAATAAAGGCTGTAAACCCTTACTATGCTGTTAATTTTCTGTATGAAAACGGCATAGCAGGGTTCTTCGTGCTTTCCGAAGTAATCCTTTGCGCCACAGGCGGTGAGGCTCTCTATGCTGATATGGGGCATTTAGGCAGAAAACCTATTTTGAGGGCATGGTATTTTGTATTCTTTGCGCTTTTATTGAATTATTTAGGGCAGGGTGCATTTCTTATTCAGCATCCAACAGCTAAAAATGTACTTTTTGAAATGATATTGCAACAAGCACAGATTTTATATATTCCGTTTCTCCTTCTCAGCATTATCGCTACTATCATTGCATCACAGGCCATGATCAGCGGGATGTTTTCAATAGTCTATCAAGGGATAACAACCCATATTATGCCCATGTTTAAAGTCGACTATACATCTACCGAACTGAGGTCACAAATATACATAGGGCTTGTTAACTGGTTTTTACTGATAGCTGTCCTATTTGTTATGTATGTATTTAAAGAATCCAGCGCCCTTGCCGCTGCATATGGTCTTGCAGTTACGGGAACCATGGCGCTTACGGGTATTATGATGACATGGATATTTCATCTGAAAGGCAAGAAATTCTATACCCTTATTTCATTGTTTGTGACCTTTGTTGATATTGTATTCTTGCTTTCGAATATTTATAAAATTCCGCACGGCGGCTACTGGTCGATCATTATTGCACTTTTTCCTTTTTCTATAATTGTTCTGTATACCTCAGGCCAAAAAAGGCTTTACAGAGCGCTTAAACCAATGAAACTGGAAAACTTCCTTGAAAGGTATAATCTGGCATGCAGGAGTATGAACAGGATTAAAGGCACAGCGCTCTTCTTTGCCAGGGACATAAGTAAAATACCTCCTTATATTGTGAACACAATGTTCTTTAATAACATAATATATGAAGAGAATATAATCGTCTCAATGGTCAGGCGTGATGACCCATTTGGGGTAACAGGATTTTTTAAGGATAATCTTGCAGATGGATTGAGGACATTCGAGATACAGATGGGATATATGGAGATTGTGGATGTTGAAGAGATATTGAAGGAGGCAGGGATAGAGGAGAAGACGATATTTTATGGTCTTGAGGACATATCAACGAAGAATATCATCTGGAAGACATTTTCGATATTCAAGAGACTCACACCTGCATATGTGCAGTTTTATAAACTTCCGGTACACAAGCTTCACGGTGTTATTACAAGAGTTGAGATGTAGCTGACATAATCTATGAATTGGCAGGACACGATGTTTCCGCTCATTCTCGGACGGCATCCAAGCCGTCCTCCGAGGTTTTCGGCAAGCACATCCTGTGCTTGCTTATCGCCGAAAAAAGCCGCTCCAACACAATGTCCTGCCATTCTCATCTGATATTTATGCATGATATGAGATAGATATAAGTTGTTTGTATTATAATTAAATCATGTATAAGCGAATTCTTGCCGCAGTTAATGAATTTACAAATTCAGAGACAGCAGCAAGGTATGCAATAGCACTCGCTAAATCCTGCCAGGCAAAACTTTCCCTAATCTTTGTTGCAGAAGAGAAAATCAACAGGGACATTTTCAGACATGCCGAGTCTGCCCTTGAGCGTCTCTTTATGGAAGCTGAAAAAGAGGGTGTTGAAGTGGAGAGCATAACTGAAAAAGGAGACCCTCTGGAGAAGGTGAAGGAGATTGTAAAGCAAAATAATATCGAGATTGTCTTTACGGCAACGAGAAGGGAAGATATTAAGAAAAGATTTTTTGTAAGGACGCTTGCAAGGGATTTTATGATAAAGCTGCCATGCTCTGTTGCAATGGTCAGGGTGGTTCGGATGGGCAGAATACATCCAAAAAATATCCTTGTGCCTTTAAAGGGGCACATGACGCAGATTGAAGAAAGGGCTTGCTTTGTTGCAAAACTTGCAGAGGGTTTTGAATCAAGGGTAGCGATTTTTCATTCCCCCGCGCCTTTGACGAGTTTTTTCCATGGCGAACTCCATTTAAAGCCTGCCCAAAGGCATATGCCTAAGGACATTGAACAATTTACCGAGTGCTTGAAAAGGCATATGATACATCATGAAAAAAGCAC
>PNNP01000013.1 GCA_013824325.1 Thermodesulfovibrio sp.
CAGCTTGACTGTATTGTTTTAATACTAAATACCGTTCGCTGTCCTTCTAAGCCCATGACCGGAATTGAACCGGTGACCTCATCCTTACCAAGGATGTGCTCTGCCGACTGAGCTACATGGGCACTTAATAACCGTTATACTTAATCCGTGATGCGTTATGAGAAAAAGTACTCTTGAGCCTCTAACCCATTACGCATTACCCATTATGCCTTCATGGAGCGGGAAACGGGATTCGAACCCGCGACCCTCAGCTTGGAAGGCTGACGCTCTACCACTGAGCTACTCCCGCTTTATCAAAGCAAGAAGTGAAAAGCAGGAAGTGGGAAATAAACAATAATTTTTATTTTTTCTCATACTTTCAACTTCTAACTTTTTACTTCTTACTTCTCATTTACACAGTGGAGAGGGGAGGATTCGAACCTCCGAAGGCGTGCCAACGGGTTTACAGCCCGTCCCCTTTGGCCACTCGGGTACCTCTCCGTCAAAAACAGTAATGAGTAATCGGTGATGAGTGAACGGTTCTAAACATCTATGATTCCTGCTCCCCCCTTTATAGTTCACTCTTTACTGATTACTTATCACTATTAACGGTCTTTCGTGGAGCCACCGAAGGGAATCGAACCCCCGACCCGCTGATTACAAATCAGATGCTCTGCCTGCTGAGCTACGGTGGCTTTAACTTAATAATATAAAGGGGATATTATAATATTGTCAACCTAAAATTTCAACTATTGGAGGCTCATGGGATAGAACTTAATGGCGGTCCCAACGGGATTCGAACCCGTGTCTTAGCCTTGAGAGGGCTACGTCCTGGGCCTCTAGACGATGGGACCATATGGGCCCCCAAAAAATCTTCGATTTTTCGGGACCCCGAATGGCTGGGGAGAGAGGATTCGAACCCCTATAAACAGATCCAGAGTCTGCCGTCCTGCCGTTGGACGACTCCCCAAAGTTTATCCGCAAAATTTCAAATTTGACAAATTAGTAAGATAAATTAAGATATTCTATCAAGTCAATAGCAGTTCTATTTTGTTTTTGTTTTATGGTCAAAAAGGTTTTTTACCTCTTTTATCAGGTCATTAATGTCTTTAAACTGTCTGTAAACAGAGGCAAATCTCACATATGCAACCTTATCAAGCTCCTTAAGAGAAGACATAATCTCTTCGCCTATCCATGAACTGTATATTTCTTTTACACCCAGCCCGACCAATTTTTTTTCGATACCGTTCTCTATTTCTTCTAATTTTGTAATTGGAATAGGCCTTTTTTCACATGCTTTCTTCAGCCCGGTCAGGATTTTGTACCTGTCAAAAAATTCCCTGCTTCCATCTTTTTTGATAACCAGGGGAAGCGGCTCTTCGACATGCTCATAAGAGGTAAATCTCTGTCCGCATTTAAGGCACTTCCTTCTCCTTCTGATTACATCCCCTTCCTTACCCATTCGTGAATCAATAACTTTATCCTCAATACTCCCGCAAAAAGGGCACTTCATGGCGTGTAAATTGGATATTTCTCACAAAGAGGTTTAACCTTTTTATTCATCTCGGCTATCAAAGAAGGATTATTTATATTGCGGATTACATTCGAGATTATATCAGCAATCTCGTCCATCTCTTTCTCGCCCATACCCCTTGTAGTAACACATGGCGTTCCCAGCCTTATACCGCTTGTCACTGTCGGCGGTCTTTCATCGTAAGGTATTGAATTTTTATTAACGGTAATACCGGTTTTATCAAGGGCTTCTTCTGCCTCTTTGCCGGTAATATTCATATTGCTCAAATCCACAAGCATAAGGTGATTGTCAGTACCGCCGGATATTATTTTGAAACCTTTTTCTATGAGTCTATCCGCGAGTCTTCTGGCATTAGTTATGATCTTTTTCTGATAATCTTTAAATTCCGGATCCAATGCTTCTTTAAATGCCACTGCCTTTGCAGCGATTGTATGCATAAGCGGACCTCCCTGGATTCCAGGGAATATCATTCTGTCAATAGGTTTTGCGTATTCAGCCTTACACATGATAATTCCGCCCCTTGGACCTCTCAGTGTCTTGTGTGTTGTAGAAGTCACAAAATCTGCATGCGGTATGGGCGACGGATGGCAGCCTGCAGCAATCAATCCTGCTATATGCGCAATATCAGCAAAAAGGAATGCACCGACCTCTTTTGCTATTTTCGAGAATGCCTCGAAATCAATAATGCGTGAGTATGCGCTTGCTCCGACAATAATTATTTTAGGTTTATGCTTTATCGAGAGGCTTCTTACCTCGTCCATATCTATGTAACCCGTGTCTTTGTTTATGCCATAGCTTACTGGTTTATACAGAATGCCGGTGAAGTTAACGGATGCGCCATGTGAAAGGTGTCCGCCGTGTCTTAAGCTCATTCCGAGAATGGTGTCTCCGGGTTTCAGGACAGAAAAATATACTGCCATGTTCGCCTGTGTGCCTGAGTGCGGCTGGACGTTTACATGCTCTGCGCCGAATAAAGTCTTAGCCCTTTCAATTGCAAGCCTTTCCACCTTATCGGCATACTCGCAGCCTCCATAGTACCGCCTGGCCGGATAGCCCTCTGCATATTTGTTCGTAAATATGGAGCCCTGTGCTTCAAGGACAGCAGGACTGGCATAGTTCTCAGAAGCGATTAGAACGATTTTATTTCGCTCTCTCTCTTGTTCATTTAAAATCGCTTCGTATATTTCTGGGTCGGTTGCTTCAAGTTTTTTCAGGTTCATTTTTTATCGCTCTATGCTATCTGACAGGGATTAAAGATTTTAAAGAGACCTTTTATTTGCCCTTTATCATCCTTTTGTTCTCTATCAGAGTTATTTTCACTATCCTGTTAAGATGTCTTCCACTCTCAAATGGAGTCACCATCCATGTGCGGACTATCTCTTTTGCAAGATCTTTTCCAATAATCCTGCCGCCAAGAACAAGGATATTTGCATCATTATGAAGCCTGCTCATCTTTGCTGAAAACAGTTCATTACAGAGTGCTGCCCTTATGTTGGGAAACTTATTGGCAACAATGGACATGCCTATTCCTGTTCCGCATATCAGGATCCCCCTATCCACTTTTCCTTTTGAAACAGCATCTGAAACCATTTCCCCAAAATCAGGATAATCAACAGATTGAGGGCTATCAGTACCGTAGTCAATATATTCGTGTGCCAATTCCTTCAAAACAGAGATTATCGCTATCTTGAGCTCAAGTCCTGCATGGTCGGAACCAATCGCAATAAACATACTTTATCCTCCAAACTGTCCTGAATTCAGGCTTTTTATCTTATATAAGTGATTTGGTTGAAGTCAAGAAAATGATGCTATTCTTTGCTTTTCTGACGACAAATAAAAAATAGATTTCATCAAAGCAAAAATTCTAAAAGCGCCTTACCAGTGTGCAGTCTATTTTCAGACTGGTTGAAGATAGCACTGTTCGGGCCATCCATTATATCATCGGTTATCTCTTGTCCCCTGTATGCCGGCAGGCAGTGCAGAACAATAACGTCCTTTTTAGCATATTGCAACAATTGTTTATTGATTTGATAATTTTTGAATTTAGCTTTTTTCTTCCCTGCTTCTTTTTCCTGTCCCATGCTTACCCACACATCGGTATAAATCACGTCTGCCCTGCTCGCTGCCTCTTTCGGGTCCCGCACAATAATTATCTCTCCTGCATTTTCAGCATCTTCCTTATTTCCGGCTCTTTTAAGGACATCCTGATTGGGCTCAAATCCTTTAGGACATGCGATTACCATTTCAATGCCTGTACGTGCCGCGGCTCCGATTAATGAATTGGCAACATTATTCCCGTCCCCTATATAAGCAAGGCGTATATCTTTTAATCTTCTCTTTTTCTCAAGGATGGTCATAAGATCTGCAATTGCTTGACATGGATGATGCAAGTCAGAGAGACCGTTTATCACAGGTATTGTCGAGTGCATTGCGAATTCCTCAATGGAAGAGTGTGAGTATGTCCTTAAAATAATACCGCTTAAATAACCGGATAAAACCCTCGCAGTATCCGCAATTGTTTCTCCCCTGCCGAGTTGTATTTCCTTCGGGCTGAGATAAATAGCCTGTCCGCCGAGCTGATATATTCCTACTTCAAAGGAAACCCTTGTCCTTGTAGAAGGTTTTTCAAAGAACAAGCCTATGCTTTTTCCTATAAGAGGGCATTTGTTTGAATCCACGCCGGACTTTAAATCTATTGCCCGCCTGAGCATTCCTTCTATTTCAATGCGTGACAAATCCCATATTGTAAGAAAATCCCTTTTCACAGTGATTTACCCATAACATCTTCCAGCACATCCATAAGCTGGTCAACATCTTTCTTTTCAACTATCAACGGAGGAGTAAACCTCAGAACATTGCCTCCTCCAGCAGATCCTATCAATATCCCTCTTTCAAGACATGCATTAACAATCGGAAGCCCATCCCTTGAAAGTTCCATCGCAATAAGAAGTCCTTTCCCTCTCACTTCTATAACCCTGTCGTGATAATACTCTTTAAGTTGATTCAGCCTTTCCATAAAATACTTTGCCATTCTATTGCAATGGTCAAGAACAAATCCATCCTCAAGGACTGCTTCTATTGTCGCTACCGCCGCTGCACAAACAAGCGGATTCCCGCCGAATGTTGAAGCATGTGTCCGGGGCTGAAATGCTGATGAAACCTTCTCTGTTGCGAGCATTGCGCCTATCGGCACACCACCTCCGAGCCCTTTTGCAAGAGTCATAATGTCAGGGGTTATATTGTAATGTTCATATGCAAAGAGCTTACCCGTCCTTCCCATGCCTGTCTGAACCTCATCGAGTATCAATAAAAGTCCGTGTTTGTCGCACAGCTCCCTGACATTTTTTAAGTAATCATCAGAGGGAATATTTATCCCGCCTTCACCCTGAATTGGTTCAAGCATGATAGCGCAGGTATTTTGATTTATTGCCGCCTGAAGGGCATTAATATCGTTAAAAGGTACGTATTTAAAACCGGGAACCAGCGGTTCAAAACCCTTCTGAAATTTTTCCTGACCGGTTGCAGTTAAAGTGGCGAGCGTCCTTCCGTGAAACGAGTTAAGTGCAGTAATAATTTCAAACCTGTTCTGGTCATAATGTTCTTTTGCGTATTTTCTTGCAAGTTTTATAGCCGCCTCATTCGCCTCTGCGCCTGAATTGCAGAAAAAGACCTTGTCTGCAAAAGAGTTTATAACGAGAAGTTTTGCAAGTTTTATCTGGGGCTCAATATGGTAGAAATTGGATACATGAATAAGCCTCTGCGCCTGCTTCTGAATAGCTACAACAACCTTTGGATGGCAGTGTCCGAGAACATTTACTGCAATACCTCCAAGAAAATCGAGGTATTCTTTGCCGGTGGTTGACCAGACCTTTATCCCGCGCCCTTTTCTGAGCACTACAGGAAAACGGCTGTAGGTGTGCATTATATAACGGTCAGAGTCTTCAATTACTTTTTTTATTTCCACAAAAGATGATAACACAAATCTCAAAAAAGTTTAAAGATGTGGTAGAATTTAAAACATGAAAATCGCAATCACAGGTAAGGGCGGCGTAGGAAAGACAACCTTTAGTGCAGTATTAAGCTATCTTTTTGCATCAGACGGCAGGAGGGTAATTGCTGTAGATGCAGACCCCGACGCCAATCTTGCACAGGCACTCGGCATCAAAACTGACGACATTAAAAAGATAAGACCCGTAGCTGATATGACGGATTTGATAGAGGAAAGAACCGGAGCAAAACCCGGGAGCGTGGGAGAAATTTTTAAACTGAATCCGAAGGTTGACGACCTTCCTGAAGGCATTGGATATAAAATGAACGGGATTACCCTCATTGTAATGGGAAAATCTAAATCTGCCGCATCAGGCTGTTACTGTCCTGAAAATGTGTTTTTGAGAAGACTGCTGAAACATCTTGTTCTGGAAAGGGATGAAGTCGTTATAGTGGATATGGAAGCTGGAATAGAGCATCTTGCGAGGGGCACTGCAGAAGCAGTAGATGCCTTCATCGTTGTTGTAGAGCCGGGACAGAGAAGCATCCAGACTGCCGATACAGTAAAAGATATGGCAAAAGCTCTCGGCGTTAAAAAGGTATTCGCCGTTGCCAATAAGGTCAGGAATGATGCCGATATGTCTTTTGTCAGGAAGAATTTAAAGAACACTGTCTTGTTAGGTGCTCTTGCATTTAATCAATCATTGATAGATGCGGATATCAGAGGTATATCACCTTTTAATGGCGCCCCCGAATCCGTTGAAGAGGTCAGAGAGATAAAGAAAAGGCTTGAGATTTTAAATTTATGAATAAAAAAGAGATAAGAAAGGAAGTCCTATTCCGCCGCAGTTCAATAACCGGAAAACTTAAAAGGTCTAAGGACAAGACAATTGAGGAGAGATTGCTGAATCTTTCGGAATTTCAAAATGCCCGCGCAATCCTTTTTTACGCATCATTCAGAAGCGAGGTGGATACATTTAATTTAATAAATTATTGTCTTGGGAAAAACATAACCGCTGCCCTGCCAAAAGTGGACGCAGCAACCAATGACCTGAAGCTTTATAAAATAAAAAATATTGATGAACTTGCTTCAGGCTATTGCGGAATACCTGAGCCGTTTGCATCAGCCGACAGAAAAATGAACATCGAGGATATGGACTTAATTATTGTCCCGGGTGTTGCATTTGATGAGCTGTGTAACAGATTGGGATACGGGAAGGGATTTTATGACAGACTTCTTACCAAAAAATTATGTCCTGTAATTGCGCTGTCATACGAAGAGCAAATTTTGCCTTCCATTCCTTCTCAAATGCATGATATAAAAATAGACAAAATAATTACTGATAAAAGGATAATAGAGTGCCATGGATACAAAAAAAATTGAAGAAGGCGTAAAGCTTATTCTTGAAGGAATAGGCGAAGACTCAAAAAGACCCGGGCTTAGAGACACTCCGGAACGTGTGGCAAAAATGTATGCCGAGATATTTTCAGGACTGGAGAAAGATGTTGATGACCTTTTAAAACCAATTGAAGGTGAAAGCCATGATGAGATGGTGCTGTTAAAAGACATACCTTTTTATTCTGTCTGCGAACATCATCTTCTGCCGTTCATAGGAAAGGCGCATATTGCTTATATACCCGCAGGCAAAATTGTCGGACTCAGCGAACTTGCAAAGACCCTTGAATATCTAGCCAAAAGACCGCAAGTGCAGGAAAGGTTAACTTCGCAGCTTGCCAATATGATTATGGATAAGCTTAAACCCAAAGGCTGCATGGTCATTATAGATGCCGAACATCTCTGCATGAGCATGAGAGGAATAAAAAAGCCGGGGGCAAGAACAGTGACATCGGCAGTCAGGGGAATCTTCAGAAGCAAGCAGAGCACAAAAGAAGAGATGCTTCAACTAATAAAAAAAGACGGCAGGGATTAGCCGCCGTTCTTGCAGCAAGAATGCAAGTCCAGATGATTAATTAGATGATGATTTAAGGAGAAACCATGATAATCACAAGAAAGCGGGATTTTCAGGAATTGATGGAAAACATAAAAAATTATAAAAGTCTCTTTCTGCTCGGCTGTTCTGAATGTGCAGCCCTCTGCGGAACCGGCGGAGAGCAGCAGTTACAGGAAATGAAAGAGACACTTGAAGCTCAAGGTAAAAAAGTAACAGGCATGTTCGTTGCCAAAACAGGATGTCAGGTGCTGGGCACCAAGGTTGAACTAAAGCCTTTTAAAGAAGCCCTTGAAAGTGCCGCATGCATTCTTGTCATGTCCTGCGGTGCAGGCACTCAGACCATGGTAGAGCTTTACGAGGACAAGCCAGTGTATTCAACAAATGACAGCCTTTTCCTCGGAAATATGACGCGTCTCCAGTTTTTTGATGAGAGGTGCTCCCTCTGCGGAAAATGCATACTCGACAAAACCGGAGGGATATGTCCCATAACAGCATGCCCGAAGGGAATCCTGAACGGTCCGTGCGGCGGCTGCAAGGACGGCATGTGTGAGGTAAATCCTGATATTAAATGCGCCTGGATAAGGATATACGAAAGGATGAAGAAACTTGACAGACTTCAGGAGTTTTGCGAAACTACCCTTGAAGCAAAAGACTGGTCTGAAAGCGTAAAGCCGAGAACTCTCGTGGCAAGGGAAGAAAAGAAAAAATGAGTTTTAAGGAAATATTAAATTCAGGGCAGGTGCAAAATTCTTCCAAACTCAGGCAATATATGGTATAAATAAATTTAAAGATATGCGACGGGATTCATATTATGGCTATCGGCATGGAGAACATGGTGCCGTTAATTATGGAAAAGGCAGGATTAATGCAAAAGCTGTAGAAAAGGAGTAAACAATGCCCAAGACTTTTAGCTGGACAGGAAAGACATCTCAGGGTAGCATTCTAAACGGCGACATGGTCGCTAACAATAAAGAAGAAGTCATCAATGCACTCAGGAACCAGGGCATAATCCCTACAATCATAAATGAGAAGAAATCAGAAGGCATACAGCTTTTCGGAAAAAAGAAACAGAAGATTACAGATAAAGATATAGTAGTCTTCACAAGGCAGTTTTCCACCATGTTTTCTGCCGGCATACCCATTGTGCAGGGACTTGATATAATGGGCAAACAGATGGAAAACAAGACTCTCCGCAGCTTAGTAAATCAGATAAAGAGTGATGTTGAGACAGGCACTACCCTTGCAGATGCATTAAAAAAACACCCCCGTATTTTTGATGACCTTTATGTCAACCTCGTTGCTGCAGGCGAGGCAGGCGGTGTGCTTGATGCAGTGCTCATGAGACTTGCAAATTATATTGAAAAGTCCATGAAGCTGAAGAAAAAAGTAAAAGGTGCAATGATATATCCCTTAATTGTCATGTCAGTAGCTGTGCTGGTCATCGCAGTAATAATGATATTTGTCATTCCTGTATTTGCCAAGATATTTGGAGAAATGGGAGTCACACTGCCCACACCAACAAGGATAATCATTGTAATCAGCAAGTTTCTTGGTGGAATTGGCGGTGTGAGTCTATTAGCTGGAATTATCGGTACAATTTTTGGAATACGGCAGTACAGAAGGACAGTACCCGGCAGAAAGAACACTGACAGGGTTTTGCTGAAAATACCGCTGATAGGCGACCTTTTAAGAAAAGTTGCTGTTGCAAGGTTTACAAGGACGCTCGGCACGCTTATAAGCAGCGGGGTTCCAATCCTTGAAGCTCTTGAAATCTGCGCAAAGTCATCAGGAAACAAAATAGTTGAGGAAGTAGTCTTTGTTGTTAAAAGCGAAGTGGCATCAGGCAAGACCGTAGCAGAGCCGCTTTCAAAATCCGAAATATTCCCGCCAATGGTCGTGCAGATGATAAATGTAGGAGAGTCAACAGGCGCACTTGACCAGATGCTTACAAAGATTGCGGATTTCTATGATGACGAAGTGGATAATTCAGTATCAAATCTCACGACCATGCTTGAGCCAATGCTGATGGTATTCCTTGGGGTAATCATTGGTTTTATCGTTGTAGCATTGTATCTGCCTATATTCAAGATGGGTGAGGTTGTTGGAGGAAAATAAAACAGGATATAGAAAATATATGTTTATTCCTTCTCTGAATCCTGAATCCTGAATCCTGAATCCTTATATTTCGACAGTTTGTATCTGAACTCCCTGAATGATAAACCGAGAAGTTCTGCTGCCTTTGTTTTTACACCATTTGCCTTTATAAGAGACTTGCGCATAAGCTCTCTTTCAATACCTGACAGGTATTCACCAAGATTCATGCCTGTCTCCGGAATATCAGTAATTATATTGTTCTGATAAGGTGGTGCTTGATGTGAAGTAAATCTGAGATACTCATTCTCTGAAAGTATGACTTCCCTCTCTATTATATTCTTTAATTCTCTTACATTCCCCCTGAGCTCCTGTTGAATTATATAGTCAAGAAAAGCAGGGTCAATTCTGGAGATGTTTCTCTGAAACTTCTTCGAAAAAAACTTTACAAAATGGTCAACGAGTAAAGGGATGTCCTCCCGCCTCTCCCTTAAAGACGGAAGGGTAATCACAAATGTTGACAGTCTGTAATACAGGTCTTCCCTGAATTTACCTTTTGTCAATAAGTCCTGCAGGGGTTTATTTGTGGCAGAAATTACCCTTACATCAACTTCCATCTCGTTGCCGCTGCCAATGGGTCTTATCTTTTTCTCTTCCAGAAATCTCAGCAGATTTGCCTGAAGTGACAGCGGCATTTCTCCTATTTCATCAAGAAACAATGTTCCGCTGTTAGCTTCCTCTATCAATCCCCTTTTCGAGGTATATGCTCCTGTAAATGAACCTTTTGTATATCCGAACAGCTCACTCTCAAGGAGCTCTTCAGGCAGACTGGCACAATTTATTGCCACAAGCGGTTTTTTAGCCCTTCTGCTTTTTTGGTGTATTGCTTTTGCAACAAGCTCTTTCCCTGTACCGCTTTCACCTATTATAAGGATATGTGAATCAAAGGGTGCTATCTTGTCTATCATAGTAAAGACATTTTTCATGGATTCGGACTTTCCCACTATGTTTTGATACGCATCCGCATATTGCTGCAGATCTTTAACCTTCTTCTGCAAAAGTATATTTTCTCTAATGTTTCTTAAAACAATCCGTATCTCGTCAAGATTAAAGGGTTTTATGACATAGTCATATGCTCCTGATTTCATTGCTGTGACTGCTGTCTCTGTTGATGCAAATGCAGTAATCATCAGCACGGCAGTCTCCGGATGCATTTCTTTTATTGTCTTCAGGATATCAATGCCGGAGCCGTCAGGCAGGCGTATATCTATGACTGCAATGTCAAAATAGTGCTTATTTATAAGATTGTCTGCTTCAGCAACATCCGCTGCCTCGCTTACCTCAAAATCATCTTCCTCGAGGATGTGCCTTAAGATCTTCCTGATATTTGATTCATCATCAACAATTAGTGTGCGCATACAAAACCCCTTTTAGCTTGCAACAGGGAACATAACAGTGAATTTCGCCCCGCCGTGCGCTGATTTTTCAAAAATAATATTCCCTCCGAAGCTGGTTATAATCCTGTAAGAGATTGCAAGCCCCAGTCCTGTGCCGTTGGCTTTTGTCGTAAAAAACGGTTCAAATACTTTATCTTTAAAATAATCAGGGATGCCCGGACCATCATCCTCGATTTCTATTGCAACCTTTTTCTTATCTTTCCTGAGAGACACTGTTACAATGTTTTTTGCAACCTCAATTGCATTTTTTATTATATTGTTCAGTGCAACCTCCATAAATGTCCTGTTTGCGGTGACCTTAGCATTATCAACAATATTGAGGACTATCTTTTTATCTGTATTTTGATAAGCAATCAAGGCATTTAAAGTCTCTGACAAATCCACTTCTTCCTTGGGTGCATCCGAAGGCCTCGAAAAAATGAGAAAGTCATTTACGAGGGTTGTCAGCTTTTTTGTTTCGGTTTGAAGCATATCAACGAACTCAGGATTATTTTTCCCTTCTTTTAAAAACTGAACTGCCGCAGATATGGATGCAAGGGGATTTCTCAATTCATGAGCCAAGTCTGCGCTGACCCTGTAAAGTCTCTCATATCCCTGCATCTTTATCTTTTCTTCTTCAAGCTGTTTGATATATCTTTCCTGATTCTCAATCCTTATCTTGACATTATCGCCTGCAAAAGCAATCAGGAAAAAAGACAGATAATGCAAAAGGATATTTAAAAGGCTTTCCTTTGCAGTAATATCACCGTAAATGTAATGCACCATCCCATAAAGAATAGCCGCAATAATAGGAAATACCACTATCTTTTTTGTGCTAATGAGAATTGATGAGAAAAATATCGGGAAGAGATAAAGAAGGGTCAGATATGAGTAAATCCTGAAGCTTGTGTAAATTATTGCTGTTATAAATACAATGTCAAACAGAAAATCAAAATAATTTATTCTTTCAGACGAGATAATAAGCCTGAAGAGAACTATCAAACAGTAAATTATTAGCGTGTACATCAGGGTCGGCACAGCTTGGAGCAAGCCCGCCATCTGGAATGAGATGAGAAGAGCCATGCCGAATAAAAACCGCCCCACCATGTAATAGCTGAAAAGATACTTTAGATACATTGCTAAAAATAGTCTAAGGCTACTGACAATTTTTGTCAATCGGTCTGACTGCATTTGTCAGCATTTCTCGTTTTTAAAAATGATGAAGGTTTTTAATTCCTTGAAGAATCAATTGGTTTTAGAATAAGCAGCACAGGCATAAAAAATGCTTACTTATTATTAAATAAATTTAAGGAGGAAATATGTTAAAAACAATCACAAGAATGAAGACAAGGGATGAAAGAGGTTTTACACTCGTTGAATTGCTAATCGTCATTGCAATCATCGCAATCCTTGCAGCTATTGCAATACCACAGTTCTCAGCTTATCGTGAAAGAGGCATCAGGGCAACTATGATATCAGATGCAAGAAATGCCGCCACACAAATGGAAGCCCTCTTTGCTGACAACCAGAGCTATGCTGCAGCACTCGCCTTTACACAAACCGGACCCGGAAGATGGGACCTTGACCAAGTTGTTGGTGTACCCGAATATTTAGCCGCTATAAGTTCAATGAACACTCTTACGGTTCCAGTCGCTACTGCTGCTGCTTGGACGATTACAGTTGCTAACCCTGCTGCCGGTGTTGGTTTTTCTCCGCTAACCTATACCTCTGCTGGCGCTTGCACCTGGGCTACTGGTGGTAACTGCTAATTTTCCATCTCTTCAGACTTCTCAAAGGGGCGTGAAAACGCCCCTTTTTTATTGGGGGAAGATGTTGTTAGATACTTCCCTTAGTTTGTCTTTTGATTAACTCTATTTTATAATTGCAAACTTAACTTGACAATATTTACAATAAAGTGTAAAGTCAATGTATGAATACATTAAAAATCATTGAACATCTTCATTTCTATAATCCATGGTGGATGGCAAAAAAGGTCCCTTTATCCCTTTCAATGTCGTATAAAAGGCATGTATTCAATGCTCTTCTTTCCTATCTTGATATAGACCGCATTATAGTGCTTAAAGGGCCAAGGCGGACAGGCAAAACAACCCTGATGTATCAGCTTATAGATTCGCTTATTGAAAAAGGAATTAACCCAGGTCATCTTATATACATATCCTTTGACGAGGTGGAACTAAGAGCAGGACTTGATAGCATAATTAAAGCTATCGAACAGATTTTAAAAATGCCCATTAAGAGTTGGCAGACTGTCTATCTTTTTCTTGACGAGGTTCAATATCTGGACGGCTGGGAGTTTCAGGTAAAAAAATATTTTGACAGAAGGCTTCCCCTGAAATTCATCATCTCGAGTTCAGCAGCGTCCTTGCTGAAAAAAGCTACTGAATCCCTGATGGGACGAACGATAGAGGAAATTATTCTGCCGTTTGGTTTTTGTGAGTTTCTTGATTTGAAATCATCATCCAACACGCTTTCAACTATTATAAAGGAAGTTAGAGGGGGCGAAATTCCCTTGTCCCTTCCTGATATCTCTGCTCTGATGCCCTATCTATCAGAGATAGAAATACTTTTTGGGGAATATATAGAGAGGGGCGGTTTTCCATATCTCTTTCAGATCAGCGAGCCTATCTTATGGAAAAGGATGCTTAAGGAGGATATTGTGGATAAAGTGATTTATAGAGATTTGGCCCAGCTTTTTGCAATAAAGAAACCGATGACACTTGAAAAACTTTTTCTTTATCTGACGGATATTCCCTCCGGCATATTGAATATCTCAAATATCGCAAACTCGCTTCAGCTTAGCAGAGAATACACAGAAAAATATCTGGAATATTTGCAAAGGGCTTATCTCGTATTCAATTTAAGAAAATATGCTGCATCTGTGGAGAAGCAGATGCGGAGTAATGAAAAGGTTTATCTGGTTGACCACGGGCTTGTCAGCGCCTTCGGTCATGTCAAGGAAGGAGCTATTTTTGAGAATATGGTTTTTAGATACCTTTATAACCTGAAATCGCCGCTTTATTACTGGAGGGAAAGGTATGAAGTGGATTTTGTTATAGAGACCGAATATGGGATTGTTCCTATTGAAGTGAAAGATACCGATGCTTTGTCAAAAAAGGAGATAAAGGGGATTCTGGAATTTATGGGAAGATACAAAGCAGGCAAAGGGATTATAGTTACAAGAAGTTTACTCAAAAAAGAAAGGATTGATGGCAAAACCATTTTATTTGTACCGGGGATATTGCTTTCATGATGACATAAAGCACTCTATCTCTCAACACTTCTCAAGGGGGCGTAAAAACGCCCCCTTTTTTATTGGTTAGCCCTGATTATTCACAAACTTGTGTGAGGCATCCGCATCTCAGCAAGATAATTAGCCTTTTTGTCCAAATAGTAAGTCGTCTCACCTAAGCACATTCTGTCATAATGGTATATGTTGCCGCACGCATCCGCGTGCTGACAAACAACTCAACATCTTGCTTTCGATACGAATGCCTCACACATTGCTAAAAATTTATGAATTATTAGGGTTAGATGACAATGGATATTGTGGTATAATGTTTATAGAAAATTGAAACGCTTAACTTATAATATGCTTAATGTAAAAGACATAAAAAAATTTCTCGCAAATATGGACTACAAAAGATTTTTAGAGTTATACTCTCAATTAAACAGGCTTTTTAAGAGGGAAGTTGATGCAAGGCTATTAAAGGATTTACCTTAGTTTCTCGTTGACCAACGAATATTCTAAATTGATTGAATCATCCTTATTAATTGAAGAACTTTGAGACAGGAAGTGTGTAAGGGGACAATCTATGCATTTTATCGGACTTGATGCAGGCTCAGTAACAATTAAGCTTGTTGTGCTCGATAAAGACGGCGATAAGCTCGAAGGGCATTATATAAGGCATTATGGTCATCCTATCAAGGTGGCTATAAACTTATTGCAAGAAATAAAAAGCCGTTATGCTGAAACATCGCTTTCTATAACAGGCTCTGCAGGCAGGGTGATTGCCTCCACTTTAGGCATAAAACCTGTTAACGAGATTGTCTCGCAGTCTTATTCAATCAAAAAATTATTCCCCGATATCAAAACAATCATTGAACTCGGCGGTGAAGATTCAAAGCTAATCCTTCTTGATAGAGGAAGGATAAGGGACTTTTCCCTGAACTCTGTCTGTGCTGCAGGAACAGGTTCTTTTCTTGAACAGCAGGCTGAACGTTTAAGGATGAGCATAGAGGAATTCAGCAAAACCGCAGCACAATCGCAGAAGCCCTCCAAGATAGCAGGCAGATGCAGTGTCTTTGCCAAGTCAGACATGATACACCTCCAGCAGATTGCAACTCCTATGGAGGATATTGTTGCAGGGCTGTGCTTTGCTGTTGCGAGAAATTTCAAAGGCACTATTGCAAGGGGCAAGGAATTGAAACTGCCTGCAGCATTTCAGGGCGGGGTTGCTGCCAATAAGGGCATGATAAGGGCATTCAAGGAGGTCTTTGAACTTGATGAATTGTTTGTTCCGCCTGATTTTGCATTGATGGGCGCATTCGGCGCAGCTTTAAAAAATATGGATGACGGTATCATAAATACATTTGATCTGGATAAACTTGAGGCATTTCTTTCATTCAGATTCTTAGGTGAAGGCTGGGAGCCCTTAATATCAAAAGACAGCGATGCGTTATGCATAATGCGTAATGCGTTAAATTATGAAAACCCATCACCCATCACTCATCACCCATCACGTATTAAGGCTTATCTCGGAATTGACATCGGCTCTATCAGCACTAACCTTGCTGTAATAGATGAGAATAGAAACCTCCTTGCCAAACGCTATCTCATGACAGCAGGCAGGCCTATTGAAGCTGTCAAACAGGGGCTTTATGAAATTTACGAAGAGATAGGAGATAAAGTAGAGATTTCAGGTGTCGGAACCACAGGCTCCGGCAGATACATGATAGCTGATTACGTGGGCGCTGATATTGTAAAGAATGAAATCACAGCACAGGCAACCGCTGCAATCTATATTGACCCTTATGTGGATACCATCTTTGAGATAGGAGGTCAGGATTCAAAATACATCTCCTTAAGAGACGGTATTATTATTGACTTTGAAATGAACAAGGCATGTGCTGCCGGCACAGGCTCTTTTCTGGAGGAGCAGGCTGAAAAGCTTAAAATATCCGTAAAAGACGAGTTTGCAGAATATGCCTTCCGCTCGAAAAATCCGTGCAGGCTCGGCGAACGATGCACTGTCTTTATGGAAAACTCCCTTCTATCAAACCTCCAGAAAGGCGCCGGCAAGGACAATCTGTTAGCAGGTCTTGCGTATTCCATTGTCCTTAATTACATAAACAGGGTTGTTGCAGGCAAGCCGGTTGGCAAAAACATCTTCTTTCAGGGCGGGGTAGCCTTTAATAAGGCAGTTGTTGCTGCATTTGAAAAATATCTGGACAAAAATATAACCGTCCCCCCCAATCATGATGTTACCGGTGCCATTGGCATGGCATTGATAGCAATGAGACACATGAAAGGCAGTTATGAGTTAAGAGTTAAGAGTTTTGAACTCCGAACTAAATTCAAGGGATTTGAGCTTTCACGGAAACCTTACGAGATAAGTTCTTTTGAATGCAAAGGATGTCCGAATGTCTGCGATATAAACAGGGTAAAAGTTCAGGGCGAGGAAGTCCATCTCTTTTACGGAGGAAGATGCGAAAAATATGATATAAGGCGTGCCCAGAAATCATCAATACCTGACATCCTTGCCTTCAGAGAGGAAATGCTGTGGAAGGCGCATCTTAAATACAGTGAAGAGTTTAGAGTTAAGAGTTCAGAGTTAAATGATAAAGGAGAAAATTCAAAACTCAAGACTCAAAACTCAAGACTCAAAATAGGCATTCCTTACATATTCTTTTTCCACGACTATCTGCCGTTCTGGTCAACACTTCTATGGGAGCTCGGCTTTGAAGTCGTTGTTTCTCCAAAGACGAACAAACAAATAATAAACCTCGGCATTGAAAATGTCCTTTCCGAAGCATGCTTTCCTGTAAAAGCTGCGCACGGTCATATAAAATACCTTAAAGACGCCGGAGTAGATGCCATATTAGTCCCCAGCTTTATTAATACAAACCAGAATGACGACGAGTATAAGAGGGGTTTATCATGTCCCTATACACAGACAATCCCTTATGTTTCCAGAGCTGCAATCAGCGGGATAAAACCTATTGTCCCTGTTGTTGACTTCGCACTCGGCATCAACTACATCGGAAAAGAACTCAAGAAAGTTTTAAAAGATTACCGTATCAGACAGGCAGATATTGACAGGGTTATCGGTATTGCTCAAAAAGCCCAGCACGAATTCCAGAAGGCGATTAAAGACAAAGGGAAAGAAATCTTATCAGGCTTAAAACTCGGAACTCGGAACTCGGAACTCCCGACAATTGTAATAGTCGGCAGGGCTTACAACAGCTTTGATTCAGGCATAAACCTCGAAATTCCCAAAAAGCTGTCCAATATCAATGTGCTTTCAATACCCATGGATTTTCTTCCGCTGAAGAAGGAAAGGCTCGTGGATTCATGGCCCAACATGTACTGGAGGTCAGGACAGAGGATACTGAAAGCAGCAAGGATTATCAGAAATACTCCCAATCTTTATGCTATTTATATAGGCAATTTCTCCTGCGGACCTGATTCTTTTATACTCAAATATTTCAAGGAAGAAATGCAGGGGAAACCCTTCCTGCATATAGAGATTGATGAACACAGCGCTGATGCAGGCGCGATAACAAGGTGCGAGGCTTTCCTTGACAGCATTGAACAGCAAAATCGCAATGCAGTATCTGTATTGAGCAGCGAGTCGAAGGATGAAGAAACGCTGTTTATCACGCATCATCCATCACCCATAACTTATTATCCATCGTTTAAAAAGCGCACTGTTTTTATCCCTTACATGGCCGACCATGCCTTTGCACTCAAGGCAGCTTTTAGGCATTGCGGCATCTCTGCAGAGGTTCTTCCCGAATCAGACAAGGAATCTGTTGACATCGGCAGGAGATACGTTTCCGGCAAAGAGTGTTATCCTTATCTGATTACAGCAGGTGATATGCTGAAAAAGGTCTTTTCATCTGATTTCAGACCTGCGGAATCAGCGTTCTTCATGCCCTCAGGGACAGGTCCCTGCAGGTTCGGACAATACAATGTATCTCATAAACTCATACTCGAAAAGCTTGAACTTATAGAAGTCCCTATTTTTGCACCCAATCAGGATGTGCAGTTTTACAGAGACCTCGGTATTGTGGGCAAGGATTTTTCCATGCAGGCATGGAAAGGCATTGTCTCATACGAATTGTTGACAAAATGCATGCATGAGACAATGCCATATGAAAAAACAGAGGGAGACACAGAGAGTCTTTATAAAACATATCACGGGAAAATATACAATGCACTTATAAATGAAAATGGCGATATGGAAACACTTCTTGCAAAAATGAAAAAAGACTTTATGTTCATTCCGCGCAGAAAGGAAAAAAGACCGCTTATCGGTATTATCGGCGAAATTTTCGTCAGGTCTCACAAATTCTCAAATGAAAATGTGATCAGGAAAATAGAATCACTCGGAGGGGAAGTCTGGCTTGCACCGATAGAGGAGTGGATATACTATGTTAATACCATGTCTTTCAGAAAAGCCTTGATAAAAAAAGACAGGTCTGCTATGATTAATATCTTTTTAAAAAGGATTTTTCAGAAAAGAATTGAACACAGATTTGGAAAACCCTTTAAAGACTTTTTGAAAACCCTTAAAGAGCCGGGGACAAGGGAGATTCTGAAAAAAGCAGCGCCTTATGTTCACAAATCCTTTGAGGGTGAGACAATTTTAAGCATTGGCAAGGCAGTAGACCTTATTGAAAAAGGGGCATCCGGTATTGTAAATACCATGCCTTTCGGATGCATGCCCGGCACTATTGTTACCGCCCTGCTAAAAGCAGTGAGCAAGGACTATGGTATTTCGTGTATAAGCATCCCCTATGACGGGACCGAATCACCGACTACCAGTCTTCAGCTTGAAGCATTTATGGAAGCAGTGCATAGTAAATTTTAGATTGCAGATTGCAAATTTTTGTTTTTACAGAATCATAAATCTAAAATCTGAAATCAAAGGGAGGTGATGAAGTGGGCAACGTTGTAAAATGGCGTAAGAAAAAGATGCGTAAGCATAAGCATAAAAAACTCCGTAAAAGAACAAGGGCACAAAGGAGGGGATAAAAAAACTCTAAAAATTAAAAGACTAAGGGAATCTCGTGACTTTGACTCCTGCAAATGATGTGGAATTTAGATAGTTTTTTAATAACACCTTTTTTACAACCCCGCCCTTCCCTTTTAAACCGCTTGCATGTATCAAATAAACTTCTCTGACTTCTGACTTCGCTCCGCCTTTGGCGGACGGATGTCTCCTGACTTCTATTTTTATTATCCCCATATGTTTTATGATTGCGTCTGTAGTCCTTTTATCAGGATGCTCCGCAAAAAAAATGATGTCCCCGCTTTCCAGACGGTTAATCCTTCGCATGAGTTCTTCATAAGTAAGAACGTCAAAAAAGTCTTTTCCTCTTGAGCCCTTTATTCTTATTGTCCTGCCGATTTCAGAGGTTATTTCCCTCCCCCACTTGCCGCTGTATATCATATCTTCTCCATAATCAAAACGGTCGCTGTAATTGAGCACCCTGCCATCCTTTATAATGCCCATTGAATGGAACCTCCTGTCCAGCGCTGTCTGGATTGCCTCCTCGGGCGTATTGCTCAATGCAAGTTCAACTGACCTGAAGGTTAAATACATGCAATCGACCCTTTCATCTGCTGTAATTGTTGCCTTTGAAACATATTCACCCAGAGGGTCTTTATCATAAGGAGTGCCTAAAAAACTCTCAGCCCAGAAGGCAATCTTCTCGCCTGCAGTTTTTCCCTTGAGTTCTGCCTGATATATACTGATTTGTTCATCTGTCAGCGCATAAGAAACTGAGATGAAAAAAAGGATGTAGGACGCAGTGGACAGGATACAGGATATAATAAACAATATAAATAGCCTTCTCCTGACTACCGACTGCTGACCCCTGACTTCTATAGCCCGTCCCATATGCTATAATAGCACATGTCAGAAATTATCCCGCCATTTTCTACCACAGGAATCGGAAGTATGCCGCACCTACATCCTGAGGAAGCGTGCGGGCTGATACTCAGGACATTTGACATCCCGTTCTGGCCCCAGCTTCCGCAGCGTTCCTTTAAAGAATCAATGATTGTTCAGTATTCAGAAGGCATGCCATATTTGAAGATAAACGAAAACGACCAGCGCATATATGTTCAAAGAGATGAAAGCGATGAACTCGAAAGGTTCTATGAATCCCACTCGGATAATGCAAGAGCGGCGATATCAGAAGATTTTGCGAGCGGATTCCACGCTTTTCATAGAATGATAAGTAATAAAAAGTTCGGGATACTGAAAGGTCATGTCACAGGACCCCTGACATACACCCTCGGACTGAAGGACAGCAGTGGAAAGTCTATATATTTTGATGAGGAATTGCGTGAAATCGCATCCATGCTCTTACAGGCAAAATCCCGATGGCAGATTGATATGCTGAAACAAAATGCGGAAAAGGTCATCATCTTCATAGACGAACCCATTTTCTCTGCAATAGGCAGTTCGTCATATCTCGGAGTTGACAGCGCCGAGGTTTTAAGAATTTTAAAGGATATGGTATCTGCTATTGAATATGCAGGGGGTATTGCAGGTATTCACTGCTGCGGTAAAGCAGACTGGACGCTAATTATGCAAAGCGGTGTAAGGATACTCAACTTTGATGCTTATGAATATTTTGATACTGTAGCAATGTATCACGAAGAGTTAAGGAGCTTCCTTGAAACAGGAGGTTATCTTGCATGGGGCATGGTTCCAACGTCCGATGTCATAAACTCATCAGACAGCAGGCAGCTTGCAGCGCTTATGAATGACAACATCAAAAAATTATCTGAGCATTTGCCGCCTGAACTTGTCAGTTCACGTATCCTCCTCACACCTTCATGCGGTGCCGGTTCGCGGAGCATAAAAGAAGCTGATGAAATATGTAAATTGATTATGAGATTAAAAGAAGCGATGGTGTAAATAATTTGAAAAGCAGATTGCAAAAAGGCATTTTTATATCATTTGAAGGTATAGAGGGGACAGGCAAGACTACACAGGCAAAATTTCTGTCTGAACGTCTTATGGATAAGGGTTATGATGTGTTTTTGACGCAGGAGCCCGGTGGAACAGGCATAGGCAATAAAATCAGGGAAATACTCCTGCTGCCTGAACACAGAGAAATGTCACATGTGACAGAACTTCTTTTATACAATGCAGATAGGTCGCAGCATCTGACAGAAAAAATACTGCCTGCACTCAATGCAGGAAAGATTGTCATTACAGACAGATTCGCGGATTCAACAATTGTATATCAAGGTTATGGCAGAGGAATAGACTTGTCACTTATAATGTCTCTTGATAACATTGCAACAGGCGGCATCAAACCTCAGTTCACCATACTTTTTGACCTTGATGTTGAGACAGGACTGATGAGAAATAAAGGGGTGAATAAGGTTGACAGGCTTGAGCTTGAGGATATCGAATTCCACAGAAAGGTCAGGGACGGCTATCTTAAGATTGCAAAGATGGAACCCGAAAGGGTAAAAATCGTGGATGCATCAAAGCCATCTGAATATGTCAGAGATGCTGTTTGGAAAATAGTAAACTCGAGATTTCAGCTTTAAAATATGGCACTTAAAGACATAGTAGGTCAGGAAAAGGCTTTGAGAATACTTCTGGGTACACTCAGAAGAAACAGGATGCCTTCATCCATGCTCTTGTCAGGTGATACAGGTATCGGCAAAAGACTGACAGCTTTAAACTATGCTAAGGCTGTCAATTGTTTGCAGCCCGTTGATTCTGACTGCTGTGACACATGTTCTTCGTGCAGAAAGATAGAATCCGGAATACACCCTGATGTCATATCCGTATTCCCTGAAAATAATGAAATCAGGATAGATGAAGTCAGAAAAATTGATGAAATGCTCTCTTTCAAGGCATTTGAAGGCAGAAAAAAAGTTGTTATAATCGATGACGCAGAAACAATGAATATCAATGCTGCCAATGCCTTCCTGAAGACACTCGAGGAACCGCCGCCCGATAGTCTAATCTTGCTTATATCTTCCAATGCGGATAATCTGCCTGATACAATAAAATCAAGATGCATGCATGTACGCTTTTATCCGCTGCCGCTGGAAGGATGTAAAAAGGTGATTTCAAAAAAAACCGATACAAAAGATATGAAGATTTTGCTTAATCTTGCGATGGGCAGACCCGGCATCGCTTTGTCCGGAGATGTTTTAAAAGAAAAGGAATGGTGCCTCAAGCTTCTCAGGAACATGATTCAAGGTGAATCAAAGGATATATGGGAAGACAGAAATGCAATGAAATTATGGCTTGACATGTCTTTTCTTGTTTTAAGGGATACTGCTGTCTTTAAAATTACCGGCAAGACAACCGACATGATATGTGGTGATACCTGTAAGACTTCAAGTCTGCAAAACGTAATAGATGCATATCAGCGCCTTCAGATGCTTAAAGGTCTTCTTGATTTTAATCTCAACAAATCCATATCATGGAATTATGTATCGAGTATAATGCGTAATGCGTTAAACGTATCAAATAATGAGTAATCTATCAAGACATCACACATTGCGGATTACTCGTAACGGATTTAAGGAGGTATAGATGCCTGATGTTGTGGGTATAAGATTTAAACCCTGCGGCAAGATATATGACTTCGAAGTTAACGGCACAGATGTCAACGAGGGAGATTCCGTTGTTGTAGAGTCTGACTTTGGACTCAGCATCGGAAAAGTTATAAAGAAAAGACATTTCATAGAGCATCCTGACAGGGAAATCAAAAAGGTCTTGCGGATTGCCACAGAGGAAGACTTAAAGGCAAAAGAAGAGAACAAACAGCTCGAAAAAGAGGCACTCGACTTCTGCATTGAGCGCATTATGGCAAGGGGACTGCCCATGAAGCTCATAAGCACTGAGGCGACTCTTGATAAGAGAAGAATAATTTTTTATTTTACGGCAGACGGAAGGATAGACTTCAGAGAGCTTGTGAAAGACCTTGCTGCCAAATTTAAGACAAGGATTGAAATGAGACAGATAGGCGTAAGGGATGAAGCAAAGCTCATGGGAGGGCTCGGAGTTTGCGGTCAGGAGTTATGCTGCAAAAAATTCCTCACCTCTTTTAAGCCTATCTCCATAAAAATGGCAAAGAAGCAGGAAATGGTTTTAAATGTAGGCAAGCTCTCCGGGCTATGCAGCAGACTCATGTGTTGTCTCAGATACGAATACGAAGGCGAACTGGACACTATTTCGTCAGACGATGAAATCCTTATAGAAGAAGAGGATGCCCCGATAGACGTTATAGAAGAGAAAATTTCGACTATTCTGTCAAAATCTAAAGCAAATGAAAAAAGCCCCGTAGATGAAGATGCCTCAGATTATTCAGATAACGATAAAACTGAAGACAATTCCTCTGCGGAACCCCCTAAAACAGATGAAAAGGGCATTCAGGAAAATCAAGAAAAGGGGCGCAGACACCGCTTCAGAAGGAGAACGCATCGCAGAAGATGACTACACATGCCGGAAAGTTCTATATCACCACTCCGATTTATTATGTAAATGACATTCCCCATATCGGTCATGCATACACCACCATTGCAGCCGATATACTTGCAAGATACAACAGACTAAGAGGACAAAATGTATTTTTTTTAACAGGCACCGACGAGCACGGACAGAAGGTAGAAAAGGCAGCAAGGGAGAGGGGAAAAAATCCCAAAGAACATGCCGACAATATGGTAGAAAATTTCAAAAACCTCTGGAGTGAGCTTCACATCAGCAATGATGCCTTTATTAGGACAACAGATGAAGAACACAAAAAAACAGTAAGAGATTTGCTGCAGAGGCTATGGGACAGAGGTGAAATTGAAAAACGCTCTTATCGCGGCATGTACTGCACTCCTTGTGAAAGGTTCTGGACAGAAAAAGATTTGCTTGAAGGTAACTGTCCGGACTGCGGAAGGGCTGTTGAATCCATTGAAGAAGACAACTATTTTTTTCTGATGTCTAAATATCAGGTCAGACTTATCGAATATATAGAAAAAAATCCTGATTACATTCTGCCCGAAACACGTAAAAATGAAGTCCTCGGTTTTCTGAAATCAAAGCCGCTTGGAGATTTGTGCATCTCAAGACCGAAAAACAGGCTTGCATGGGGCATCCCCCTGCCCTTTGACGAAAATTATATAACTTATGTATGGTTTGATGCACTGGTAAATTATTATTCTGCAGCAAAATATCTTGCACCGCATTCAACAGGTCATGAAGAATTCTGGTGGCCTGCTAACCATCACCTCATCGGTAAAGATATTCTTACAACCCATTCTGTTTACTGGTCAACAATGCTCATGGCTCTTAATCTTTCTTTGCCGGAAAATATCTTTGCCCACGGCTGGTGGACAATAAACGGCTCAAAGATGTCCAAATCACTCGGCAATGTTATTGACCCCCACCAGATGGCTGATAAATACAGCGTTGATGCTTTACGTTATTTTCTTTTCAGGGAGGTGCCGTTTGGTCTTGATGGGGACTTCTCTGAAGATGCTTTGATAAGGCGCATAAACACTGACCTTGCTAATGATTTGGGAAATCTCTTGAGCAGGTTT
>PNNP01000014.1 GCA_013824325.1 Thermodesulfovibrio sp.
GCAAATCTGGAGGGGTGGCTGAGCGGTTGAAAGCGGCGGTCTTGAAAACCGTTGTGGGGTTACACTCCACCGGGGGTTCAAATCCCTCCCCCTCCGCCAGTTAAATTTTAAAATCTACAAAAAGGAGATTAAGAGAGTGGCAGAAACAGTTGCTGTTATCGAGACAAAATTTGGAAATATCGAACTCGGCTTTTTCCCTGACGCATCACCCCATCATGTGAAAAATTTTGTTGAGCTTGCAAAAAAGGGATTCTATGAGGGAACAACGTTTCATCGTGTAATTCCAGATTTCATGATTCAGGGAGGCGACCCAAACTCAAAAAATCCTGACAGGTCACTGCATGGCATGGGTGGTCCCGGATATGCGATTAAAGCCGAGTTTAACAATAAACCACATAAAAGGGGGACTCTTTCAATGGCAAGGTCAGCGCATCCTGACAGTGCAGGCTCCCAGTTTTTCATCTGCGTTGCCGACTCATTTTTTCTTGACAGACAATATACAGTTTTTGGCGAGGTGATTTCCGGAATGGAAGCGGCAGACAAAATAGTGAATCAGAAGAGGGACAGAATGGACAATCCTGTTGAGAGGATAGAGATAAAAGTAAAGATTATAGAGAAATGAGAGAAAAGAGGGTTTTAATATGAAATTGCAAGAGGATGCAAAAGTACTCAGGAAATTATGGAGCAGTTTCAGGCAGGCAAGGGTGCTGTTCACTGCCAATAACTTCCGCATATTTGATTGTCTTAAATCCCCCAGGACAGCGGATGAGATTGCAGGGATTCTGAAAACAGACAGGCGTGCTACGGAAATACTGCTTGATGCTGTAACAGGGCTGGGGCTTCTGAAAAAATCTGCAGGTAAATACAGTAACAAACCAATATCAAATCATTTACTGGTCAAAGACAGCCCGTATTATCAGGGCGATATAATAAGGCATGCTGACAATCTCTGGCAGAACTGGTCAGGACTTGATGAAATAATGAAGACCGGAAAGCCATACCGTAAAAGCCGTAACCATGACGCCTTCATCAAAGGTATGCATAATATTGCAGTTCTTAAGTCAAAGGCAGTTATTGATTTGATTGACTTAAAGGGCGTAAAAAAAGCCCTTGATGTTGGCGGCGGTCCCGGAACTTATTCAATGGAACTGGCCAAAAGAGGCGTCTCTGTTACTCTTTTAGACCTGCCTGAAACAGTGAAAATTGCTAAAGAGATAATCAGGGAATCAGGGGTGAAAAAAATAGATTTTATTGAGGGAGATTTTCTTTCAGATGATGTCAGCAGGGATTATGACCTCATATTCATAAGTCAGGTGCTTCATGCATATTCAGAAGACGACAATTTGCATATTATCAGGAAATCAAAAAATGCTCTTAATGAAAATGGCAGGATTGCTATTCAGGAGTTCTACATAAAAAGTAACAGGGCATTTCCTTTTTACAGTGCTTTGTTTTCTGTAAACATGCTTGTTAATACAGAGGGTGGAAGATGTTATTCACCGTCTGAAATAAAGAGATGGCTTGCTAAAGAAGGATTCAGAAAAATAAAACACAAAATAATAGATGACAGCATGATAATATCAGGGATAAAAAAATAACACTACACGCTATCTTGAGGGCTGCTATCCTCCTCTCCTTTTATGACTTTCTCTGCTATTTCCCTGTCTTCCTCTCTGACAAGGATCTTAACTTCGCCTATCTTGCCTATATTTACAGGATACGGGCTTATTTTTGATGACCTTAGGACCACGGGTATTCCACCGCTTTCCAGCAGGTCTTTTATTATCTCTGCTTCAAGAATATCATATGTGATGAGGACTTCAACCCATTCTTCGTTCATTTGCCTTTGACTTTTTCCCAGTCTTTAAGAAATTTTTCTATCCCAATGTCTGTCAGAGGATGTTTGATAAGCTGTAATATTACACTGTAAGGTATTGTAGCAATATCAGCGCCTATCCTTGCTGCATCCAGAACATGGAGCGGATTCCTTATGCTTGCGACAATCACTTCTGTATCAAAAAGATAGTTTTCATAAATATCCTGAATATCACTTACGAGGTCCATACCTGTATGACTTATATCATCCAGCCTTCCCACAAAAGGGCTTACATACGTTGCCCCTGCCTTTGCAGCGAGCAGTGCCTGATTTGCAGAAAAGATTAATGTAACATTTGTTTTAATGCCTGCTGATGAAAGCCTCTTGACTGCCCTGAGCCCGTCCTCTGTCATCGGTATCTTAATAACGATATTTTCGTGAATCTTTGCAAGCTCCTCTGCTTCCTTCACCATTTCGTCAGCTTTCAGGCTTATAACCTCTGCACTGACAGGGCCATCAACGATATTGCATATCTCTTTAAGAAGACCAATCGGTTCTTTATTTTCCTTTGATATCAGGGATGGATTTGTTGTTACCCCGTCAATTACGCCAAGTTCCCATGCCTTCCTAATCTCCTCAACATTTGCTGTGTCAATAAAAAATTTCATTTTCCCTCCTGTTTCTCTATTGGCAATAAAATATATTCGTCACGGTTTTTTTCCACCTTAAATCCGTATTCTTTTATAGTATCCATCATCGGTCTGCCGAGTATTAATTCCATGGCATTTGGGGGTATATTAAACTTTTCCTGAAAAAATGGTCTTGCATATGTGTCGTATGCGAGCATATCTATTATCTCCGCTGCTGCATCCTCGCTGCCCTGTGCAACTCTTTCCAGTACATCAGTGAGTTTTTTATATGAACATTTCTTCTCGTGTGCATCCATTATATTCAGAAGCACCTCTGCAGAATCAAAGAGCTCTTTTCTAAGCAGTCTTTTTGCTTCAAGTCCTGTCAGTTCTTCATGAGATGACCAGCAATTAAATATTCTGCATTGTGCAGGCCTGTTTTCATAAATTTTACAGCCTGCCTCTCCGTAGTAGAAAATACACTCTGCAGTCCCGTTTTTCCCTTTAATCTTTATAAAGTCCATGGATGCCTCAAATGTCTCGTTATCGTGAGACTTCATTAATTCCCCTTCTCTTATTGTGTATAAGCTGTCGTACGACAGCGCCCCGGATATAATAAGAGGCAGGTCATCTTTTAGCAGCACAGGACTGTTATTGGCACAACAGGTGCCGCATCTCGTGCAGCTCGTCTTAATATTAAGATTCATTTTTCTGGGTTTATCGCCTTCTTCAAATCCCTGCGGTGTGATAAATTCAATATCACCGCCTTCCATGTCTTTCTCTTTCATTTTTTATCTCCCGTAATTGCTTTTTCTATTATTTCGATTATGTGTTTTATTTTTTTATCCTTCATCTTGCTTCTGAACTGGATGATGCAGTTCGGACAGGATGTTACTATCATGTCTGCCTTTTCGTATTCTTTAATTCTTTTTTCAAGTATGCTGTCAGACAGCTCCTGATATAATAACCTAAATGAGCCTCCAAATCCACAGCAGCCGCTTTCTGAATCAAGTACATTGAACCCTATGGAATTTAATATATGTCTCGGTTCCGCACTCACATTAAGGTGGTAGAGTGAATGACACGGGTCATGATAAACAATGCGTGATACGGAATCAGTAACGGGTGATACATCATGCATCTTTTCCATGAAAAACTGTGATACATCCATGGCATTTTCAATCCCTTCACCGGCAAGCCGCTGGTATTCGTCTTTAATGAAGTGAACACATGTTGGGCAGAGACCGATTACTGCCTCCACTTTCAGTCCTTTGAACATCTTTATATTTTTCTCTGCAAGTTCAGCAGCATCTTCTTCAAAGCCAAGTCCCAGCAGAGGCGCACCGCAGCATACCTCTCCTTTTGGCAGGATAACATCATAGTTAAGTTTATTCAGACTGCTGATTAACGAATTTCCAACATGAGGATAAAGAAAATTCACCGTACACCCTGCAAAGACCGCTATCCTGCCCTTTGGCCTGGGCGCTTTAGAGATGGATATGCTGTCTCTCAGTGTGTTATCGGGAACCTTAACGTTTAGTTCTTTTAATGTTTTGAATGGCTGCAGTTTATTGACAGGCGATGTTTCAATAATGTTTTTAAATAATGAGAAAAGACCGAATGCGCTTGAGATTTTTTTGAATGCGAATTTTATAAAAAAACTCAAAAGCTTTCTGTTCCCATTAAACTTTCTAAGGCTTTTTCTGACTTCATAAACTGCATCGGTGATTTTAATTCCGAGAGGACACAGGCTGTCGCATGCCCCGCAGAGCATGCAGCTAAATATCCTTTTATCAAGGGTTTTTGAAGGTTTTATTTCTCCATTGATATATTTTTTTAAAAGAATGACCCTGCCTCTGGCACTCATTCCTTCTGTCGCATCTTCAATGTAGGTTGGACACAGAGTCTTGCAGGTGCCGCAGCGAATGCATGAAAGCAGTGCTCCCCTCTTCTTATTACGCATTATGTATCACTTTTCACGGATTTAACTTGCCGCTTCTGAATCCTTCGAGGTCAACAGCAACATGCTTAAATCCAAGCTCTTTGAGCTTAATCACGATCATTTCTCTCAATCCCTTCCCGAGAAGCTTATCAATCTCATCTGTCCTTACCTCTATCCTTGCTGTGTCATTGTGACTCCTGACCCTTAATTCATGAAAGCTGAGATTTTTCAAAAACTCTTCAGCCTGTTCAACCCTTTTAAGTCCTTCCTTTGTAATCTCAACTCCGTAAGGGAATCTCGAAGACAGGCATGGTGAAGCGGGCTTTGACCATGTGGGCAAATCGAGTACCTTTGATAATTCTCTAATCTCCTCTTTTGAAAATCCTGCCTCTACGAGAGGACTTCTTACTCCGTACTTCACGGCCGCTTTTTTTCCGGGACGCCAGTCTGAGAGGTCGTCAACATTACTTCCGTCAATAACGAACTTATATCCTTCCCCGTCAGCTATTTCAGAAAGCAATGTAAACAGCCCATCTTTGCAATAAAAACACCTGTTTACAGTATTTCTGACAAATTCAGGATTATTCAGTTCACTGGTTTTAATAACCTTATGCCTTATGCCGATTAATCCTGCCATGTCTTCAGCAAATCTCATGTCACTCTCCGGCATGATTTCTGAGAATGCGGTAACAGCGAGGGCATTGATGCCGGATTCCTTTATTGCTTTCAGAAGGAATGTGCTGTCAACACCGCCTGAAAAGGCGAGGACAGCAGACTGCATCTCTTTCAGGATGTTTAAAAGCCTCTGGAATTTTTCAGTCATCTACTGTTTTAAAGCATTGAAATCTCGTAATTCTCCTGATGGAGCTTGAAGTCTTCTTTTACTATAAGCTTTATGCCGTAAGTATTTTCAATCTCTTCAATGCCTTGTCTTTCCTCATCCGAGAGCAGCTCGGCAACAGATGGATTGGCTCTTATTATCGCTGCTGTTCCGCTGCCCAGATTCATCTTTTTAAGCTTCCTGAATATCTCATATGCTATTGTCCTTGCTGACTTGATAAAACCTTTCCCTTCGCAGTAATGACACTGGTCGCACAGGACACGGCCAAGGCTCTCCCTTACGCGTTTTCTTGTCATCTGGATGATTCCGAGTTCGGAGATGTTGTAGATGGTATTCTTTGCCCTGTCTTTTTTCATTGCATCCACAAAGGCATTAAAGACCTTGTCTCTGTTTTCAGGCTTCTCCATGTCAATGAAATCTATTATGATTATTCCTCCGAGGTTCCTGAGTCTTATCTGGTAAGCTATCTCTTTGACAGCCTCAAGGTTTGTTTTCAGTATGGTGTCCTCAAGGCTTTCTTTTCCGACAAACTTACCGGTGTTCACATCTATAACAGTCATTGCCTCTGTCTGGTCTATTATGATATACCCGCCGGACTTAAGCCATACTTTCCTTCCCAATGCCCTTGATATGTCAAGTTCTATGCCGAAGGCATCAAATATCGGCTCCTTGCCGTCATACAATTCTATTTTGTCGAGAAGTCTCGGAAAATATGTCTTTGCAAAATCTTTTAATCTCTCATACTCTTCAGGGGAATCAATTAAAAGTCTCTCCACGTCATGGCTCATGATGTCTCTTACACTTCTGAATACAAGGTCAAGGTCGCTGCAAAGAAGAAACGGGGCAACTGCCTTCTCTCTTTTTTTCTGTATGTTGTCCCAGAGCAGTAAAAGGAATTCAAGGTCGCGCTTTATTTCCTCAATCGTGGCATCCTCACTCGCAGTCCTCATTATCAATCCGAACCCTTTGGGCTTTATTTCGTAAGCAATGTTTTTCAGATTTGAACGGATATCTTCATTCTCAATCCTGCGGGAGATTCCCACATGTTCAACATTCGGCATAAGGACAACATATCTGCCGGGCAGCGTGATATAAGAAGTCACTCTTGCCCCCTTTGTGCTGATAGGGTCTTTGGCTGCCTGAACGAGCATCTCCTGCCCTTCCTGTATCAATTCCTCAATAGACATGGATTTCTCAATATGTTCGTCTTTTGTGTAAAGTTCCAAATTCTCCGTACCATTGTCAAGAAAGGTGTTGTAGTACTCTTCAATGTCCATCATTATATCAGTCACATAAAGGAATGCAGCTTTTTCAAGTCCTATATCAACGAAAGAGGATTGCATGCCGGGAAGTATCTTAAGGATCTTTCCTTTATAAATATTGCCGACGAGACTCGTATCCTTTTTTCTCTCTATGTATAGTTCAACAACCTGCCCGCCTTCGAGGAGGACAACCCTGCTTTCTTCTCTCGTTGCATTAATCACAAGTTCGCGCATCATAATGGCTCCACCCAACCGTCCTTCCATCCATAAAGTGCAGTCCTTGTAATGTTTAATTCTTCTGCGTTTTTCCTGAGCATGGCTTCTGTAATCTCTCCAATCCTTACCTTTATAGTGTCCTGATCATTTAGAATCAACCCGACTTTCAATCCATTGCTGAATTCAACAATTTTTATATCTTCAATACATGATGATATATCAACACTTTTACCGTCTCTCTGGACTAAGACAGGATTCGGGATACGGGATACGGGATTCAGAAAAAATCTCTCCTTTTCTATATCCTGTATCATTAATCCTGTTATCTCATATTCATACCGCTTGATAAAGCTGCTTAACGACAGCTCATTCATCGGTATTATAGCCATTTTCTTTATTCTTATGCCTTCAGGCAGTGTATTGTTTAATACATCCATATAGAATTTTACATCAAAGGGCATGAATACCTCCATATCAAAATATTCCTTTTCTCCTGCAACCCCGACGCTGAGGGAAGGACCGAAGGAAATCAATGGCTTGGGACTGAACCCCAGCGAGAAGTCAAGAGGGATTGCTGCCCTTCTCAAGCCCTTTAAAATAGCTGCTGCAACTTCGAGATGGGAGAGATAGCGCATTATGCCTGTCTTTGAAAATTGAGCCCTCATACGCACTTTCTTATCGGAATCCGTGATGTGTGATGCGTGATGTGTAAGCTCTAATTTTGAAAACATCTGTTTCAACTCATCACCTGTCACGCACAACTCATCACGGTCTTTCTGGCATTCCATCCCGCAAGCTGAACAAACCTTTCCGCAATCAGGGGTCTTTTCACCATTTATTGCATTGTCATATTCCCTGCATAAAAAATCTTTTTTTACGCCAATATCTATATTGTCCCACGGCAAACCTTCATCCTTTCCGATCTGTCTTTCCGCATAAGATGGACCGTCTATTCCTGTTTTATCCATTGATTCAATCCATTTTGAGAAATCAAATATATCAGACCATCCATCCAGCCTACATCCAAGCTCCCAAGCCTTTTCTATAAGGATTGACAGTTTTTCATCTCCTCGCGCAAATACTGCTTCAAGAAAAGTCATTTTCTCATTGTGTCCCTTGTATTTGAATTTCCTATTGTTGATTGTTTTTCTCAGATACTGCAGCTTCCTTCTTATCTCATCAAGACGGAACTGACCATGCCACTGAAATGGAGTATGCGGTTTGGGCACAAAGGGCGAGACTGTGATGCTGATATTCACAAACCTGTTTGTATTCCTTTTTGCAATCTTCAATGCCTTATAAGCCATATCATTTATTGCCTGTATATCCTCATCGGTTTCTGTCGGAAGCCCTATCATGAAATATAGTTTCAGGTTAAGCCAGCCCTCTTCAAAAAGTGCTTTTAATGCCCCTTCATAGTCATCCTCGCTGAGGTCTTTGTTTATAACATTTCTTAATCTTTCCGTTGCCGCCTCAGGTGCTATCGTAAACCCTGTTTTTCTTATTGACCGTATTTCTTTCAGGACATCCTGATTGACTGCAGCAACCCTCAGTGACGGCAATGAAAGAGCTATTCTTGATTCGCCGAATCTCCTGTTGAATTCTTTTGCTAAAGGAAGAAGATGCGTATAATCCCCTGCGCTCAGCGATGTAAATGATACTTCATCATAACCCGTATTCTTAAGTGATTCTTCGGCAATCTGCAAAACTGTTTCGGGGCTTCTCTCCCTCAGGGGTCTGTAAATCATCCCTGCCTGGCAGAATCTGCAGCCCATCGTGCACCCCCTCGAGACCTCGATGTTTATCCTGTCATGCACTATGGACATATACGGGACAACAGGTTTTACAGGATATGTGGCATTATCTATGCCGGCAATAAATCTCCTTTTTATCCTGAATTCAGGTTTGTGAATTGAAGGAACATAAACTCCCTCAATTTTTGAAATCTCCTGCAGAATGTATTGCGGTTTGCTGTCACCTGATAACTTGCAATTTTTTATTGCATCAATTATTTCAATAACCGCTTCCTCGCCATCGCCGATTAAGAAGGCATCAATGAAAGGTGACATCGGTGCAGGGTTAACAGTACATGGACCTCCGGCTATGACAAGCGGATAATGTCTTTTTGAATTAAGTCGTTCCTCTGAACGGAGCGGAATGCTGCCGAGATGGAGCATGTTCAAAACAGTCGTATACGAAAGTTCGTATTGCAAACTGAATCCTGTGACATCAAACTCTCTGAGAGGGGTATTTGTCTCAAGAGATGTAAGAGGGATATTGTTTCGTCTCATATATTCTTCAAGGTCAACCCACGGAGAAAAAAACCTCTCAGCAGAGGCATAGGTAAGTTCATTGATTATCTTATAGAGTATACGCATGCCGAGATGGGACATCCCGACTTCGTACAAATCAGGAAAGGCTAATGCAAACCTGATGAGCCGCTTTTCCGAATGGTCTTTTGAGACACAATTAAGCTCGCTGTTTATATAACGGCTCGGCTTTTGAAATAAAGCGAAATTCACTATTTAAAATAACATCTGCAGGAAAATTTGGGCAAGAAACTGAAAACAAAACCCGATCTATCATTGATAGCGCACTTGCAGAAGTTGTTTTAAATCTTTTAATATCAACGCTGGGAGTGCATAGGGTTCTGGTGTCCCTCCTGGACTTCAAATCCAGTGTTGCCGGCCACAATCCGGCAGGGTGGGTTCGATTCCCACACGCTCCCGCCAGAACTTTTCTTTAGTTTCATATACGCAGCTTTGGAGACAATACCCAAAGGGCGTATCCCTAATTTTTCTAATTTTTCCTTATCTTGCTTCAATCCAAATGCCTCTTGCACATTTTATGATTAATATGGGTTAAAATTACTCTACCATGCCGGTTCAGACAGGACTTGATATATTCGAGAAAAAATGGCCTGAAAGATTGAAAAGCTCACGGGTGGGACTTCTTGTGCATCCTGCTTCAGTAAACAGAAGGCTTGAGCATGCATCCGGTCTATTCATGAAATTTAGAAAATTTCAATTGAAGGCATTCTTCGGTCCGCAGCACGGCATCCGCGGAGAAACGCAGGACAACATGATAGAGTGG
Source organism: Thermodesulfovibrio sp. (assembly GCA_013824325.1). Taxonomy (GTDB): domain Bacteria; phylum Nitrospirota; class Thermodesulfovibrionia; order Thermodesulfovibrionales; family Dissulfurispiraceae; genus PNNP01. The sequence continues at coordinate 9,800 of PNNP01000014.1, forward strand.
AAAGGTTTTACAGATAAACAAACAGGGCTTCCTGTATACAGCCTTTACAGTGATACGAGAAAACCTGAACCGTCAATGCTGAAAGACATTGATGTAATGATAATAGATTTGCAGGATATCGGTTCCCGTTATTATACATTCATATGGACCGCAGAACTCTGTATGCAGGCATGTCTTGAAGCAGGCAAATCTGTGGTCATCCTCGACAGGCCAAATCCGCTTGGAGGAAAGCATGTGGAAGGGGCTGTCCTTGATATGAATTATGCCTCTTTTGTCGGGCAAAGACCTCTGCCTGTGCGCCATGGAATGACGATTGGCGAGATATGCAGTTATTTTAAAAATGAATTTTATACAGGGCTTGATTTTCATGTTATCCCCATGCACGGATGGAACAGGAAAATGTGGTTTGACCAAACAGGATTGTCCTGGGTGTTGCCGTCCCCGAATATGCCCACACTAAATACAGCCATTGTGTATCCCGGCATGTGTCTGCTTGAAGGCACAATACTCAGTGAAGGACGGGGCACTACGCGTCCTTTTGAGATATTCGGCGCTCCGTTCATAGAACCTGACACCATCGTAAAAAGGCTTGATGAATTCAAACTCCCGGGCGTTATCTTCCGTCCGATGTATTTTCAGCCTACCTTTCAAAAGCATTCAGACAAATCCTGCGGAGGTGCGCAGATACACATAACAAACAGGGAGAGATTCAAACCTTTTAAAACAGGAGTTGCCATTCTTAAGGCAGCAAGCGAGCTTTATCCCGAATATGCCTTGTGGAAGCAGCTGCCATATGAGTATGAACAGATGAAAATGCCGATAGACATTCTTGCAGGCACAGACAGGCTCAGAAGGGATATAGAGCGGGGAGAAGGGTTAAATATAATGGAAGAGGGGTGGCAGGAACAGAGCAGGCAGTTTCATAAAGATGTGAGAAAAAGATTTCTGATTTATGAATGAGCCTGTCAATTGTCTGATATTGGCTGCAGGTCTGGGTGAAAGACTCAGGCCAATCACGAATCATATCCCCAAGCCGCTGCTCCCTATTCTGGGCAAGCCCATCCTGCAATATGTCCTTGAGAGAGTATCAGCACTTCCGGTTAATAGAATCGGCATAAATCTTCATTACAGAAAAGAGGCAATACAGGACTGGATAAAGAAATCTCAATTCAGTGAAAAGGTTGTTTTTTTCCCTGAAGACCCTGTTCTTGGCACAGGCGGTGCACTGAAGAACGCAGAAGGCTTTCTTGGAAAAGGAACTTTTCTTGTCCACAACTCTGATGTAATCTCTGATATAGATTTAGAGAAATTGCTCGAATATCACCACGGTTCAAAAAACCTTGTAACTCTTGCTGTTCATGATTATCCGCGCTTCAACAATGTTGCAGTTGACCGAAATGGATTTGTCAAAAGAATCGGCAAAAAATATAATCTGAAAAATGAGTCGGAAAGATTCGTTGCCTTTACAGGCATAGCAGTTTATTCTCCTGAATTCCTCAAATTCCTTCCTTCAGGTATATCAGGTGTTGTGGACACATGGCTGAATGTTACAGCAGCAGGATACAGGATAGGAACCATAGATGTAAGCGGCTGCTACTGGAGCGACATAGGCACTCCATCTGCATATGCATCAACCGTCATAGATATGCTCAAGGCGGACGGTGAGACAGTGTACATTGATTCGTCAGTAGAAGGATGCAAGGATGTTGAACTTGACGGATATCTGGCAATTGAAAAAGGAAGTACGTTTAATAAAGCTTCTTATCTAAAGAATTGCATTATGCTTCCCGGTGGCAAGCCTGCAAAAGGTTCACATAATGAAAACTGCATGCTCGGTAAGGATTATAAAATAGATTTAGACGGGTCAGTAATATTCGGATTGTCATCTAACGATGAAGGGTTGCTAATCGGCACAGGAGGTTCGGACAGAAAATATTTCAGGATAAAGAAAAACGGGAAAACAGAAGTGCTTATGAGGTGCGTTGGCAGCGACCCTGATTTTTCCCGTCATATAGAGTATACCCGTTTTTTCAGGAGATACTCTATACCTGTCCCTGAACTGATAGGGTTTAATGCTGATAACATTACAGCAGTATTCGAAGACTTAGGTGATATGACTCTTTATAGCTGGCTGAAATGCCGCCGTGACAAAGAGCAGATTCAAATGATATATGAACGTATAATGGATATTCTTGCAATGCTGCATACAACAGCAACAGAACATGTTGATGAATGCAAATATCTGAAAGAAAGGATATTCGACTATGATTATTTGAGATGGGAGACTGATTATTTTAGTGCAAAGTTTTTAAAGGGAATCATGAATCAGGACATTAAAAATACCTCAGCCCTGCATGAGGAATTTCACAGGCTTGCATTAAGGGTGGATTCTTTTTGTAAAACAATAACCCACAGGGATTTTCAGTCGCAGAATATCATGATTGCAAAATCAGAACCCGGAATAATTGATTATCAGGGTGCAAGGATGGCTCCACCTGCCTATGATGCTGCATCAATATTGTGGGACCCGTACCACCGCATGGAGGATGAACTCAGGGAGCATCTCATAATGTATTACATCGGGCAGGTAAAACATAAAGCCGGAGATAGATTTGATGAAAACAGTTTTATTGAGACGCTGCTTCCATGCAGGCTTCAGAGGCATATGCAGGCGCTCGGCGCATACGGCTTTCTCTCTGCTGAAAAGGGGAAGAGATATTTTCTGAAGCATGTTAGGGAAGGGTTAAGACTTCTGAAGGAAGATGTATCACTTGCACGAAATGAATATCCCGAACTATATAAAATTGTAACGGAGTTGTGATTTTTTATCTTACAGGTTATCTTGCTTCAAACCAGATGCCCCTTGCATATTTTAAAACTGGGGTGATATTTATTCCCTGTGAAAAATATCATGCAAGCGGGTATAATTTATTAGAATGGAAAATAAAGTTCTGACTGTAATACGCAGGGTGCATGAGATTTTCAAGGGAAAGGGCTTAACCCTTTCAGTAGCTGAATCATGCACAGGCGGGCTTATCAGTCATTATCTGACATCGCTTGCCGGTGCAAGCAATTTTTTTGAAGCAGGTGTTGTCTCTTACTCAATCGAATCCAAAAAAAGAATCCTTGGCGTATCTCCTGAAATCATCTCACAATATGGCGTGGTAAGCGATGAAACAGCAAGTGATATGGCTGAACAGATTCGGGCGCTGATAAAAACGGATTTCTCGCTTTCGACCACAGGCAACCTCGGTCCTGATGTGCTTGAAGGTAAAGACAGGGGTCTTGTTTACATAGCAATTAGTAAAGAGGGACAGACATTCTCAAAAGAATTGAGATTAAAAGGTGACAGGAGTGAAAATAAAAAAGATGCTGCAATTTCAGCGATGAGGTTTTTGATTGAGATTGTTGAAGGGAATTAGTCATCCATGTCAGATAAGATTTCAGAAGGCATAAAGAAAGAAATAGAAAAGCTTGTCAAAGAGCTTAATTACCATTGCTATCGTTATTACGTGCTTGACTCTCCTGTTGTCTCTGATGAAGAGTATGACTCGCTCTATCTGAAGTTAAAAGAGCTTGAAAAAAAGTATAACTACATCCTGCCTGACTCCCCGACCCAGCGCATCGGCGCCCCGCCGCTCTATAAGTTTGAAAAGGTAAAACATACAGAGCCCATGCTTTCCCTCGACAATGCATTTTCATACGATGATGTTAATGAATTTGACAGGAGGGTTAAAAGACTTATGCGGTCTGAAGGTGATATTGAATATACTGTGGAGCCCAAGTATGATGGGCTTGCTATTGAGCTTACATACAGAAAGGGTCTTTTTTACAGGGCATCCACAAGAGGCGACGGATATGAAGGCGAAGACGTTACGCAGAACATCCGCACTATTAAATCCATCCCTCTCAAGATAGAAGCTCATGACGAGATTCCTGATGAGATTGATATTCGCGGTGAAGTTTATATGGATATTGATGAGTTTGAGAAACTGAACAGGGAAAGGGAGCAGAAAGGCGAGCCTGTCTTTGCCAATCCAAGAAATGCTGCTGCCGGTTCAGTAAGACAGCTCGACCCTTCTATTACAGCCTCACGCAAACTCCATATTGCGTGTTACGGCATCGGTGCTGTTAAAGGGATGGACTTCAAAAGTCAGTGGCAGCTTATCAAATGGTTTGAAAAGGCGAGGTTTGCTGTTCCGGCATTTATAAAATCTGTAAAGGGCATTGACAATGTTGTAAATGTCATTAAAGAGATTGAAGAGAGGCGTATGACATTCAGCTTTGAAACTGACGGCGCTGTCATAAAGGTAAATGATTTTGAATTGCAGAGGATTCTGGGTGCCAAGACAAGGGAGCCGCGCTGGGCGATTGCATACAAATTCCCGGCGCATCAGGGGACAACAAGAATAAAAGAAATCATCGCAAGCGTCGGCAGGACAGGCGTGATAACCCCTGTTGCCATGCTCGAACCTGTGAGAATCGGAGGTGTTACTGTTTCCCGTTCTACACTACACAACTGGGATGAGATAGAAAGAAAGGACATAAGAATAGGAGATACAGTTGTGGTGGAAAGGGCAGGGGATGTCATACCTCATGTCGTAATGGTCATCAAGGAGAAAAGGACAGGAAAAGAAAGGGCATTCCCGATTCCGGATAGATGCCCTGATTGCGGCTCGAAAGTTGTGAGGGAAGAAGGCGAGGTTGCTGCAAGGTGTATATCGCTGCACTGCCCGGCTCAGGTGCAGGAAAAGATAATCCATTTTGTATCAAGGGGGGGAATGGATATTGAAGGTCTCGGAGAAAAAAACGTCGAACTTCTCTATTCAAAGGGACTGATCAAACATTTTTCAGATATATATCAATTGCATATGCATAAGGAAGACCTTCTTGGACTTCCAAGATTCGGCGAAAAATCAGCGCAAAACCTAATTGATGCAATCGAAAAATCCAGGCGTGCAACCCTTTCAAGGTTTCTCTTTGCAATCGGTATACTTCATGTTGGTGAATATTCCTCCAAACTTCTTGCAAGGAATTTCAGGGTTCTCGAAGCCCTGTATTATATAGAAAAAGAAAAGATACTTGAAATAAAACAAATTGGAGATAAAATCGCAGCCTCGGTTGCTGCTTTTTTCAGCGATGAAAAAAATATTGAAACTCTTAAATCTCTTGAGTTAGAACTGACCAATCCCGATTTTGTCCTGTCAAAAAAAAGCGATATGCTTCTTGAAGGCCTGTCATTTGTGATTACAGGCACTCTTGCAAAATCAAGAAAAGAGGTTGAAGACCTGATTGAATCCAATGGCGGTCATGTTTCAAAATCGGTTTCAGCAGGCACGAATTACCTGATATTTGGAGAAGAGCCGGGCTCAAAACTCCAGAAGGCAAGGTCGCTTGGAGTAAAGACCGTATCATACGAAGAATTGTTAGAGATGGTAGGGGAAAGAACCGGTAAAAGATAGTTTTATTATGGAAAAACATGATATACACATAAAAGAGATAAGAGAACTTGCCGGAAAATTTAAGCCTGATGAAATAGAACAGTGCATTGCACAGCAAATTAGTGAAGGGACGAATATCTGTTATATAGGTGGGCACACAGAGCACGTGGTAAATGAATTATCCAAGGCGGAATTTGTAAGGGATTTGATGGATAAAGGTATGTCAATGAACGATGCAGTCCGTGAACTTGCAAGAAGAATCCGCCTTGTTCAGAGCGGATTTAAAAAGGAGCAGTGATAAAGGAGAAGAATTTCTATATGAAGCGGTTAATTTTATTATTGATTTCAGCATCCCTTTTAAGTTGTGTACATATTGTGTCCAAAGAGTGGATGGAAAAGGCTGACACAGGAATAAATCCTCAACAGCTTTTCAAATCACCGGATGCCTATAAGGGCAAAATTATCATTCTCGGAGGGATTATTGTCAAGTCAACAAATACAAAGGAAGGCACGTATATTGAGGTGGTTCAGATACCGCTTGATTCTACAGGCAGGCCTGTGAAGAAAGATATTTCTTATGGCAGATTCCTTATTCTGTATGAAGGGTATCTGGATACTGCCATTTATTCGAGGGGAAGGGAAGTGACAGTTGCAGGAGAGGTTATAGGTGAGAAGACGCGGCCTCTCGGTGAGATACAGTATTCGTACCTTCTTGTAAAAAGTAAAGAGCTTTATCTGTTTGAAGAAATACGTTACAAGTCGTTGCCGGTATGGTTCGGCATAGATGTATGGAGGAGATTCTGATTAAATCATATGGCTGAGGAAACAGAAACATCCGTAATGGATTATACATCCACGCTAATAATAGACCCGTGGAATGTAATCCTCCTGAATGATGACTGGCATACCTTTGATGAAGTAATCCTCCAGCTTATCAAAGCTGCAAAATGCACATCACAACATGCGTCCAAAATTGCATGGGAAGCGCATACCAACGGTGAAGCTATATGCTACACGGGTCCCAGAGAGCGCTGCGAGCATGTGGCATCCATTCTCGGAGAGATAAATCTTGGCGCGAGGATTGAGAGAGCAACTTAATTCATACTTAGGGACGGTTCATTCCTTAATGTAAAACTGCATCTTGACTCCGCCGACCTCAAGTATATCGCCGTCCTTAAGCTCATGACGTTCCTCGATCTCCTTACCGTTTATCTGCGGCGTCTTTCCCTTGCCTGACGGAGTTATGAAATAACCGCCCTTTCTTCTGTTAATAAGGGCAGCCACCTTCGGAGCAAAGAAGCCCTTTAATTTTATGCCTGCATCATCATCTTTACCGATAGTGATGATTCTTTCTGTCAGCTCGTATTCTTTCTTGTCTGTGGAGCCTTCAATTACGATAAGCCCTCCAAGCACTTCCTTCTCTTCAGAAACCCTGCCCTCCATGGATTTGCCCAGCATTGCCTGCTGAACCCTCTGGTCAATAACCATTGTCTCATCCATGGAATGGGTTTGCATGGAAACTGTAGGTGCAAGCGGGGGAGCCACTTCTTCAGATATAAATTTTATGGTGTGTTTGCCTATAAGGATTTCGTCTCCGTTGTTTAATGGACATTTCTGAATCTTCTTGCCGTTGACAAATGTTCCGTTAAGGCTGTTCATATCCTCAATGGTGAACCATGTTCCGTCTTTGAATATCTTTGCATGGAAGCTTGATACAACAGGATTGTCAATATGTATATCAGCATCGGGTTTTCTGCCGATTGTAAAAACATCTTTATTGAGCGGTATCTCTTTCAGTACAGCTTCTTTAAATTTAAATAAAACTTTTGCCATCATTTACCTCCCTGCCCATCTAAAAACATTATAACAAAAAGGAGAGCCAATTTTTCTTCTGGATGTAAACTGTAATTACAGTTATGTTGTCTTTCCCGCCGTTTTTATTTGCCATGTCAATGAGCCTTTCGCAAACCTCTGAAGGATTATCAACGGATGTTGCAACAGAAAGAATATCACTCTCTGAAACCATCGAGTTAAGCCCGTCAGTACAGAGAATCAGCATATCTCCATCTGATAGGGTCAATTCATCAACATCAACAACAACATCTGGTGCGATGCCAAGCGCATTGGTAAGGATATTTTTCATGTTTGACCTTTCAGCATATTCTTTTGTCACCAGTCCCATCTTGACCTGTTCATATACAAGGGTATGGTCATCGGTAAGCTGTTCAATTTGATTCGCCCGTATTAAATAAATCCTGCTGTCGCCTGCGTGTGCGATGCTCAATTTGTTGCCTTTCAGTAAAGCAGCAGCCATGGTTGTGCCCATGCCCTGCCATTGCGGATTGCCTTGCGCTGCCTCATATATTGCCTTGTTTGCAAGCCTGATTGAAGATGCGAGCCTGTTTGCCGCCCCGGAATATTTCTTGTTATATTTCCCTATAAGCGGCTCATTCCCTTTTTCTGTCCTGTTAATGTAATCCCGTATAACATCAATTGCCATTTTGCTTGCAATCTCTCCTGAGGCATGCCCGCCCAGACCGTCAGCCACTGCAACAAGACCGATGCTTTCATCAACGCAGAAACTGTCTTCATTTATTTCCCTTATAAGGCCCCTGTCTGTTTTTGCACCTATGACTGCTTTCATTTCTATCCTATAATTTCAATACATTAAGCAATGTTATACATTCGGCAACATCATTTACCACATCCCTGCCGCGCTGGTATCTCTTATCAATATCCCTATCGAGCAATTTATTTATTATTGCAACGCAGCAGTCAGGCAGACTATGAGTCAGCTCATTCGGCAGAGTTAGCGGCGTACTGGTAATGTTGTACATAAGGGCAGCGATGCTGTCACCCTTGAACGGTTTTTCTCCTGTCGCAAGCTCATAAAATACAACGCCGAGAGAAAACAAATCAGAGCGGCCATCAACTTTTTGACCGGCGATCTGTTCAGGCGACATATAACTCGGCGTGCCGAGGATTATGCCTGTCTGGGTTTTGGATGTAGCCATAACCCTTGCTATGCCGAAATCAGTTACCTTTACCTCTTTATTTTTTAGCAGCATGATGTTGTTCGGCTTTATATCCCTGTGGACAATGCCGTTCTGGTGGGCATAGTCAAGCGCTCCAGCAACAGAGCTTATGATTCTGAGCACTTCCCGAACCGGCAGCAGATTATCCTTCCGGCAGTATTTGGTAAGGTCAGTACCGTCAAGCAGCTCCATTGCCATGTAAGACAGGTCATAATCCTCGCCCACATCGTATATGATCACAATGTTCGGATGCGAGAGCTTTCCTGCAGATTCTGCTTCACGGAAGAACCTTTTTTTCACCTCTCCAACCTGCTCTTCATCTATTTCATCGTATCTCAGGGTTTTGATTGCAACCTCCCTGTTTATTTTCGGGTCTTTGCCGAGATACACAGTTCCCATTGCACCCTTTCCGAGTTCCTTTAATACTTCATAGCGTCCGAGTGTCGGTTTTATCTCAGTGCTTTCAACGAGGACTGTTGCATCTTTCCTCGCGGCTGCCTTTCCGAATATCACCGTCTCGCCTGCTACTTTGAGTTTCTTTATCCTTTCCTGAATATCCTTGAAATCACCGCTCTGCAGGATATGTTCATAAGCGGCAATTGCCTTGTTAAACATCCTCTTTCGTTCAAAATCAAGCCCTAAGTTATAAACAAGCTCCTTTACAGAATCGTCTCCAATTGGACATTTCCTGAACTTGTCGAATGCCATGTCAAGCATCCCCTGTCCCTGAAATGACAGGCCGAGCATCTTATTCGTTTCAATGCTGTCAGCCTCAATAAGTTCTTTTGTCTTCTCTGTAAACAGGTAGCGTTTGGATATTAATACCGTATAACCAACTGCAAAAAGGAGCGTCGGATAAAATATCTTAAACCAGTATCCGTACAGCACGAAAACTGCAATACCCGCGCCATTCCATATCAGCAGCAGGAGCAATGAAACAACAGCGCTTATGCCTGCTTTAAGTCTCGGGATGACAATGGAAAGGAAAATTCCGAAAAATCCGATGACCCCCAGTTCAATATAAAATGCCCATTCATGCCGCATAGTGTAGTTTTTGTTAAGGATGTTTTCTATTACATTCGCAATTATTTCAACTGACGGCAGATTATACCCTGCGGGTGTCACCTGCAATACACCAAGCCCTGTTGCACTGTGTCCTATAAGAACAATCCTGTTTTTGAATATATCAGGAGGTATCTTGTTATTCACCAGATCAAAGTAAGAGAAATAAGGAAAGGACTGGTGCGTGTTGTAACTAATAAGCAATTTATTCTTTTCGCATGTGGGAATAAATTCGTCCTTAATTTTTACGCCATTGGCGATGCTTACGTCCTTCATATCATAATTCAGATATTTTAAAACCATCTGCAATGAGAGGGATGGGAAAAGGCGGTTGCCGTAATATATGAATAACGGCTCGCTCCTTATGCTCCCGTCAGCATCAGCAACAAGGTTTATATGTCCGAGTGACAGGGCATTTTCTGAGAACTCCTGAATGGGCGGCGTGATTTCCTGAGCAGAAATAAAGCTCTCTTTACTGAAGCCGGCGAGGGAATTTTTTTTCAGATAATCTGCAAATTTTGGCTCTTCCCTCGCTACCGGACTGCCAATAATGAAAAACAGCGGCAGTACTATGTTTTTAACATTTATTATAGAAGAGGAAAATATCGCATCATTATCAAGTCTTTTTTCTGCTTCTTTCAGTGAACTTAGCATTTCAACAACATTGCTGTTTTTTAATGATTGGGGATTATTTTCAATCTGCTGAATGATGTTTTTTATCTCAACGAGCCCCTGATTGGAATCCTTTTCTGAATAGAGGATATTGAGCCCTACAACCTTTGCACCGTATTCATGGAGTAATTCTATTGCATACGCAACGTATGACCTGGGCCAGGGCCAGCGGCCGATTTTTGTTATGCTTTCATCATCAATCGCTACAATGACAACAGGAGGGGATGTCTGTTTCATCCTCAGTTTGCTGCTTAAATCGTATATTTTATATTCCAGCGTCTCGAGCGGATACCATTGATAGAAGAATGCAGCAAGCACAAGAAGCATCAATGTAAATCCGATTAGGAGGTCTGAGAATATTATCTTTTTAATCTTCTTCATTACAGTCCTGACATATTGCTGTGTTTTACTAAACAAATAATACCAAATCCTGAGAAAAATAAAAATATAAATATAAATTCACCTGACAAGAGCATCCCAAAAGGGCAATTTTGCCTTGACACCATCGGTGAAAGGCTTTAAAGTAAACCATAACAGAGGCACTGGTTAAGTTCGGCGCAATAGGTAAATAAACTAAAAAGGATGCCATGAAAAAGACCCCGGAAGAAAAGTTGAAGGGAGCACCGCTGCAAGAATTTTTGAGGATGCTTAAATTGGGATTAGCTATGGGATTAGCTGGAGGCGTAGGCCTTTTCATCTATAAAAAATTGATAAATAAAGAAGAGGAAGACAAGGAAAACGGTTAAAGAATTTTTAAAAAACCCGTAAGCAACTAAATCTAATTTCATCATATCATGTCTAATATAAACTGTCAGCCCCTTAAGCTTGTTTTTTTAAATATTGCAAATTATTGGTGAAAGATTTTAATATTCAAAGGGAGTTATTTAAGGGTATCGAGTATTTGCAGTTATAATGTTATAATAAAACATTATATAAGTGTAGCAGCACATATTGAACTGTTTAATTTAGATTCTTAGGCTGCCTGCTAAGATTCTTTGATTATTTTTATTAAGGGGTTGCAATGTTAGAGGCTAAATCAGAATTATCACCTCTTATCATTAAGGGGAAGAGAATAAGTGTTCCTATTATTCAAGGAGGGATGGGCATCGGCATATCGCTCCACCCCCTTGCAAGTGCCGTTGCAGGGCAAGGAGGCCTTGGAATCATATCGAGTGCCTGTCTCGACAGACTCGTTTCAAAGAGGAATGGCAGGAAGATTGATGTCTATGAAGCGGTCTATGAAGAAATATCATTAGCAAAGGCCGCTGGCGGCTTTGCCGGCATAAACATAATGGTTGCCCTCACAAGAGACTATAATGATTCGGTGAGGGGAGCCATTGATGCAAAAGCTGATGCCATTATCTCCGGAGCGGGATTGCCATCAATGCTTCCGGCTATTCAGCCCTCAGGTGATACTGCCCTTATCCCTATCGTTTCCTCAGCGAGGGCTCTTGAGATAATATGCAGGAAATGGGAGAAACTGGGGTACAGGCCAGATGCTGTGGTACTGGAGGGCCCTCTTGCAGGCGGACATCTGGGTTTTAAGTTTGACCAGATAGACCTTGAGTCCAACACGCTTGAGGTGCTGCTGCCCCCTGTAAAAGAGGCTGCACAAAAACATGGCGATTTCCCGGTGGTTGTCGCAGGCGGGATTTATACCTATGAAGATATAGCGAGATTCATGAAGATGGGCGCTGACGGTGTTCAAATGGGAACAAGATTCCTTGCAACAGAGGAAAGCAGTGCTACGCCAGCATATAAGCAGGCTGTGATAAATACAAGGAAAGAAGACATCCTCATTGCGCAGGATTCGCGTTCTCCCTGCGGCTTGCCCTTCAGGGTCATTAAGCAATCTCCCATGTTTATCTCAGCACTCAAGAAAAAGAGGAATCCGCAGTGCAATAAAGGCTATTTGTTACTTAAAGACGCTGAGGGAAAATTCACCCACTGTCTTGCAAAAGAGAACAATGAAAAATACTTCTGCATCTGTAACGGACTCCTGAGTTCTGCAGGGTACAACCCGGACGAGGAAGAACCTCTCTATACAGTAGGGAGCAATGCCTACAGGGTTGATAAAATAGTCTCTGTTCAGACCCTCATGAATGAACTCACAGGAAAGATGATTCTCCAGCCTGCATAAAGGGAAACAAATCTGCAAAGCGGGCAGCATTAGCTTTTTCCCTTTAAACCGCCTTCTTTAAGGGTTTTCAAAAATTGCGCCGGAGTCACTATCTTTATGCCACGGAAAGACCTCAGGTCAGTGAGGTGACCGTCACCTGAGATAATATAGTCTGCCCTTCCTTCCACAGCGCATTCCAGATATTTATTGTCAGAAGGGTCATCTTTGACAACATCGAGGCTTGCCCCGCTATGCGTGACAACTACTGTTTTCAGCAATTTTTTCAGAAAGAGTTCGATTTGTTCTGAAGTCTTTCGGTGGCGCTTCATGATTTTGGGATAGAGGAGCACAGCCCTAATCTCATCAACAATATCAGGCGATATGACCAGTTGAATCTCCCCCTCGCGCGCAAGTTTAAGGACATCGGCCGGGTTGGATTCAGGCTTGAGCAAGGCGCTCACGAACTGATTGGCGTCAATGACAACCCTGATCATTTCTTTGACTTGCTCTTAGACTTTCTATATGTCTGAACCGCCTCTTCGATCTCAGAGTCAATAACCTTTTTGTCTGACCGAACAGCCTCTTTCTGTATTTCATCCACCATCCTGAAGAAATCTTCCCTCTCGCCCCGCAGGCGCTTATACTGGTCAATCGGTATTATCGCCACCAAAGGCTTGCCTGCCCGTTCAACAATATATTCGTCCTCCTTGAGGGCAACCTCATTCATCACCTGTCCGAGATTCTGCCTTGCCTTCATAGCGGATATCTTTTTCAGCATACTGAAACCTCCTTTAAGTCGCTATCATATCAATCATAATGGTTGTTATGGTCATTATAACTGATATGATTTACAAAAGCTATAAATTTCTCACACGCTCCTTGCCTTTCTGGAAGTGATATTATTATTTTAAACATATGGCTGTCCGGTGTTCATATTGCGGCAGAGATTACGATGTCACCCTATTTGAATTTGACAGGTCCATAACGTGTGTCTGCGGAAAGACTGTCACGTTCAAACACGAGCAAATGTCGGATGAGTCGCTTCTTGCGCGGAACTCTGAAGACATGAAGGTCAGGGAGATAAGGCTTATGGCCGACCGGATCGCTTCCCTGATTGTCGGCAGTGATTATCCAATGATAGATATCGAAATGGAAAAACAGAAACTCAAGGAGAGGATTTCAGAACTATTTCCTGATAAAATTGATCTATACGATCTCATTTACGAACCGAGATTCAAGAGGCTGAAGGACCAGTTCAGGAACTAACACCTCTCCCGCGCGCACTATTGAACTGATGAATATAGTTATACAATTAGAGCCTCTTGTAAATTTCCTTTCTGTGTCCGACTCTCAGGATGACAATATCTTTGCCTTCAATATCAAAAACAACTCTGTAATCACCAGTTCTGAAACGGTATGTCCCTATTTTCGGGTCAGTCAGCTTCTCAGAATATTCTAAGGGATTGCCTTGTAATTTCAGAATAGCCTTCCCTATCTGTCGTTTTATGGAAGAGTCAAGTTTTTTAATATCTTTTTCTGCTCTGTGGGTATAGACAAGATTATAACTCATTCTCCAAAAAGCTCTTTATGCGATTTTGTCCTGCCTGTTTTATATTCGGCTCTTGCCTCCTTGATGCTTTGAAGATAATCAGGAGAGGTCACGGCAAGCAAATCTTCAATGAAAGCCTCTCTTTCATATTTCTTCATTTTTTTAACAGCATCAATAATATCGTCTGATGAAATAGGCACTTTTACTTCTATCATGAATAGCACCTCCTTGTAACCGTTATTTTAACATTCTGTCCTTCCCCTCCACAATCTCAATCTCTTCTGCACTTCTGCCTTCCGTGCTTCTGACTTCTGCTCTATTGTACTTTTGACTTTACCGCTTCTGGCTATTGAACTTTTGACTTTTGCTCTCGTAGTCG
>PNNP01000015.1 GCA_013824325.1 Thermodesulfovibrio sp.
CAGAGACTTACTCAGGGCAAGGAGGAGGTTGAAGGGAAGCCGGGAACCGTTATTGAACTTATCAATGACCTTGACAGAAAATATTCCGGTATTGCCGAGAGAATATCAGAAGGAGGCAAGGTCAGAAGATTTGTCAATATCTACGTGAATGAAGAGGATATCAGATTTCTGCAGGCAGAGCTAACGCAGGTAAAGGATGGAGACGAGGTCTCCATTGTACCTGCCATAGCAGGAGGGAGTGTTAAGCAAGTGGATGAGTAGATGAGTAAAATAATCTTTTTTAATTCATACACCCATTCATACACCCATACGCTATAATAAGGAGGTATTTATGAAAAGGCGGGTTAAATTAACCTTTCCACAACATCTTATTAAAGAGCCTGTTATATTCACCATGGCGAAAAACTATGATGTGATGCCCAATATAAGAAGGGCAAGGGTGACTGATACGGCAGGAGAAATGGTGCTCGAGCTTGATGGAACAGAGGAAAACCTTGAAAAAGGCATACAATCTCTCAGAACTCAGGGGATTGAGGTTGAGCTGATAGAAGGAGACGTGATTGAGTAAAAGAGTAGATGGGTGAATGGGTATAGGAGAGTGTAGCAGTACGAGGAATATGTGGAAGGGAATAATTGAAGAATACAGGAAATTTTTCCCTGTTACTGAGGGTACGCCTGTAATAACCCTTCTGGAAGGAAACACTCCGCTTATTAAGGCAGTCAATTTGAAAAAAAGACTGAACATGGGGCTGGATATTTATTTGAAGATTGACGGTGCAAATCCGACCGGCTCATTTAAAGACAGGGGCATGACCCTTGCGCTTTCAAAGGCTGTGGAAGCAGGGTCTAAAGCGGTTATATGTGCGTCTACAGGAAATACTTCAGCTTCTGCAGCGGCATTTGCAGCAAGGGCAGGCATAAAAGCCATTGTGCTAATTCCCGAAGGCAAGATTGCCCTTGGAAAACTTGCACAGGCATTGGTGCACGGCGCACACGTGTTGCAGATAGAAGGCAATTTTGACAGGGCGTTGAGTATTGTAAAGGCTGTTGTCGAAAGATACCCCATTACGCTTGTCAATTCTATAAATCCGTTCAGGCTTGAGGGGCAGAAATCAGCGGCATTCGAAGTATGTGACCAGCTTGGTTTTACACCGAAGTATCAAGCCCTTCCTGTCGGCAATGCAGGGAATATTACAGCTTATTGGAAGGGGTATAAGGAATATCATGCCGCAGGCATAATTCAGAGATTGCCGGTAATGCTTGGATTTCAGGCAGCAGGCGCAGCGCCAATTGTCCTCGGGCATCCTGTTGAAAAGCCCGAAACCATAGCTACTGCCATTAGAATCGGAAACCCTGCAAGCTGGAAGGGAGCTGTTGCAGCAAGGGATGAATCGGGAGGCCGCATAGATGCGGTGACCGATGAAGAAATACTGTCAGCATATAAACTCATAGCTTCATCGGAGGGTATATTCTGCGAGCTTGCATCCGCAGCATCGCTTGCAGGCGTGATAAAATTATATAAACAGGGATATTTTGAAAAAGGTGAAACGGTTGTCTGCACCCTGACAGGCAATGGATTGAAAGATCCTGAAACTGTATTTAAGGTTTCTGATGAAGCGGTAAAGGTAAATGCTGATTTTGACAAGGTAAGAGCTGTAATAGAAAAGATACTGTGAAGTATGTAGTCTTAATAGGTGATGGAATGGCAGACAGGCCAATAGATGAAATCGGCGGATTAACGCCTCTGAAAAAGGCTTTAACACCGAATATGGACAGGCTTGCGCGGGAAGGCATAATCGGCAAGGTCCGGACAATACCAAAGGGTTTTCATCCCGGTTCCGATGTGGCAAACCTGAGCATTCTCGGCTATAATCCCTCTGTATACTATACAGGAAGGGCGCCGCTGGAGGCGGCGAGCATCGGGGTTAAACTCAATGAAGGCGATGTTGCGTTCAGATGCAATCTCGTAACCCTTAAATTTGATAACAGCGATAAGTCCGGTATTTTTATGGATGATTACAGCAGCGGACATATTTCAACAGAAGAGGCAAGGGAGCTTATCGCTGCGCTCAATAACAAACTTAAAAATGATGAATTAGTCTTTTATCAGGGGGTGAGTTACAGGCATCTGATGGTGTGGAAAAACGGAAGCGTCAATGTAGAATGTGCTCCACCGCACGATATTACCGGAAAGGAAATTACCGGATATCTGCCAAAAGGCAAGGGAGATGATTTTTTGCAAAAGCTGATGAGGCAATCTGTGGGCATACTTGAAGGACATCCAGTAAACATAAAGAGGATAGATAAAGGCAAAAAGCCTGCTAACAGCATATGGTTGTGGGGACAGGGAAAGAAACCCGTTTTGCCCACATATCAGGAAAAATATGGATTGAAAGGTGCCCTTATATCCGCTGTTGACCTTACAAAAGGGCTCGGCATATATGCAGGTTTTGAAATACTCGATGTGCCGGGAGTAACAGGCTGGCTTGATACAAATTATGCAGGCAAGGCAGAATACGCAATTAATGCCCTGAAGAATGTTGATTTTGTTTATGTCCATGTTGAAGCGCCTGATGAGGCAGGACATTCGGGCAGCTATAAGGATAAAATAAAGGCAATAGAGGATTTTGATTCGCTTGTAGTCGGCAGGGTTATGAAAGGATTGCAGGAAAGGTTCAGCGATTATCGTGTGCTGCTGATGCCCGACCATGCAACTCCGATAAAGGTAAGAACGCATACTGATGAGCCTGTGCCGTTTGTTATATATGACAGCCGTTTTAAAAGAAATAACGAAAATGTAACTTATGATGAGTCTATTACAGAAAGGAGCGATATTGCTGTAATTGAAGAAGGATACAGGCTGATGGATTATTTTATCAAGGAGGCTTTCAACTAATGCTCATTGTTCAGAAATACGGTGGAACATCCGTCGGAAACATTGAGAGGATTAAAGCGGTTGCAGAGCGCATTGTAAGGACTGTAAAAGAGGGCAATAAGGTTGTTGTCGTAGTCTCCGCAATGGCAGGTGAAACGGATAAATTGATAAGCCTTGCACATCAGGCGTCTTCCAACCCTTCTGAGAGGGAAATGGATTTGCTGCTTTCATCAGGCGAGCGGGTGACTACTGCCTTGTTAGCAATGGCTGTTGAAGAACTGGGACATAAAGCTATAGCGCTGACAGGGTGGCAGGCAGGAATCATAACGGATGCAGTTCATACGAAGGCAAAGATAGAAAAGATAACAGGCGAAAGGGTAACGAAGGCTTTGAACGAAGGCTATGTTGTTGTCATTGCCGGCTTTCAGGGTATAACAGAAGGCGAGGGAGAAATAACCACTCTCGGCAGGGGCGGCTCCGACCTCTCTGCAGTTGCAATAGCATCGGCGGTAAATGCTGATTTATGCGAGATTTATACTGATGTTGACGGCGTTTACACCACCAACCCCAACATTGTGCCTGAGGCGAGAAAACTTGATAAAATATCTTACGAAGAGATGTTTGAGCTTGCAAGTCTGGGTGCAGAAGTGCTCCAGACAAGGTCTGTGGAGTTTGCGATGAAATATGAAGTTCCTGTTGTTGTGAGGTCAAGCTTCAACAATAATCCAGGTACGCTCGTTACCAAGGAGGATAAGGATATGGAAAAGGTTGTAGTAACAGGGGTTGCTTATGATAAAAACCAGGCGAAACTTACTGTTGTGAGCGTGCCCGATAAACCCGGCATAGCTGCAAAACTGTTCAAGAAAATCGCAGATGCGAACATAGTTGTTGATATGATAGTCCAAAATGTTAGCAGTGACGGGCAGGCAACCGACATTTCATTTACAGTGCCAAAGACAGACAGTAAAAAAGCCTTGGAGCTGACAGAGGAAATCGCAAAGGAACTCGGTGCTAAAGGTGTTAACCTCAGGGATGACATTGCAAAAATATCTATTATTGGAGTCGGCATGAGAACTCACTCTGGTGTTGCTGCTCAGATGTTTGAGACACTCGCAAATCATAAAATCAACATCATGGCAATCAGCACATCCGAGATAAAGGTCTCATGTCTGATAGGAGCCAAGTATACAGAGCTTGCAGTAAGGGTTTTGCATGATTCGTTTAAATTGTCAGAAGGCTGATAGGTATTGAAATGCGAAACATCGAAATATATGATACTACTCTTAGGGACGGTGCACAGGCAGAGGAGATTTCATTCTCTGTTGAGGACAAATTGCGCATAACCGAGAAGCTTGATGAACTTGGCGTACACTATATAGAGGGTGGATGGCCCGGCTCGAATCCAAGGGATACAGAGTACTTCAGAAAGGCAAGAAAACTGTCACTATCAAACTCTACAATTGTAGCCTTTGGAAGCACGCATAACCCCAAGAACCGTGTTGAAGATGATTTAAATATAAAATCCCTTGTTGACTCAAAGGCAAGGGTTATCACCATTGTCGGCAAGACATGGGATTTCCACGTCAGGGAAGCATTGAAAATTTCACTAAATGCAAATCTTGACATAATCCGCAATTCAGTCTCTTTTCTGAAAAAGCATGCTCAAAGGGTTTTTTTTGATGCGGAGCATTTCTTTGACGGATACAGAGATAATCCCGAATTTGCGATAAAATGCCTCTTGGCAGCCGAAGATGCAGGCGCTGGCTGTCTTGTGCTATGCGACACTAATGGTGGCACGCTTCCCCATGATATCGAAAGGATAATCAAGGATGTATTGAAAACAGTGAAAATGCCAATCGGCATTCACGCTCATAATGATTCCGACTGTGCGGTTGCAAACTCAATCATTGCTGTGAAGCACGGTGCAGTTCAGGTGCAGGGGACAATTAACGGATTTGGAGAGAGGTGCGGCAATGCAAATCTATCGTCAGTCATACCGAATCTTCAGATAAAACTGGGTTTGAAATGCATAACGGATGACCAGATGAAAAGATTGAGGGAAGTGTCGAGATTCGTAAATGAAATTGCGAATATGGGACATTTTAAGAGACAGCCATTTGTGGGTGACAGCGCCTTTGCACACAAGGGAGGCATTCACGTCAGCGCTGTCAGACGGAGATCCGAAACATATGAGCACATAAAACCTGAACTTGTCGGAAATTCTCAAAGAATTTTAATATCGGACCTTGCAGGAAGGAGCAATGTTCTGAGAAAGGCTGAGGAATTCAGAATCCGCATTGAGCCGGATTCGCCAGAGCTTCAGGCAATAATTGATGAATTGAAGGAACTGGAACACCAGGGATTTCAGTTTGAAGGCGCGGAGGCATCTTTTGAGCTTCTGCTTAAGAAGGCATTGGGGCTTCACCGCAGATTCTTTGACCTCATCGGGTTCAGGGTAATCACTGAGAAAAGAAAGGAAAAAGAGGAGACTATCAGCGAGGCTACTATAATGGTGAAGGTCGGTAAAAATGTTGAGCATACTGCAGCAACCGGCAACGGCCCTGTTAACGCCCTTGACAACGCATTGAGAAAGGCGCTGGAAAAATTCTATCCTGAATTAAAGAATGTCAAATTGCAGGATTATAAAGTAAGGGTTCTTGCTGCAGGCAAGGGCACATCCGCAAAGGTGCGCGTTCTGGTCGAGTCAGGCGACGAGAAAAACAGGTGGGGAACTGTAGGTGTTTCAGAAAATATAATAGAGGCGTCATGGCAGGCGCTTGTAGACAGCATAGAATACAAGCTTTTGAAAGAAAAAGAATAGCAGCTTGACTTCCTGTCTATTCTCATTTGCTCTCCCGTCTTTTTATTAAGTATTAAGTAACAAAAGGGATGAATGAAATTGAGAGCTTTGACCTTTTCAAGTCTTCGCGTAAGTCTTTTGGGTATTGTTTTTATTGCAATCGTTCCGGCATTTATTTTATTGCTCTACGGGGCTACATATAATCGCAGTCACGAAGAAATGAAAGCTCGTGATGAGGCATTGGATTTAACCAAGTTTGCCGCCGGCAACATAGAGCAGTTAATTGAAGGGTCCCGCCAGGTTCTTATAGGTATTTCTAAACTTCCGGCAGTGCAAAATTATGATTCGGATGCCTGTCGGGACTTTTTAACTGAATTCAATAAACACCTTCCAATGTATAAGAACATTTCTGTGGCAAAACTGAATGGTGATATTTACTGCAGCGCAGTTCCCCTTGAGAGACAGATAAATGTTGCAGATCTTTCATGGTTTCAACGAGCCATAAAGTCAAAAAGCTTTTCAATCGGAGAATATAAGATAGGAAGGATTAGTCGTAAGCCTGTGATTCATGCAGCATTGCCTGCAATCGATAAGGAGGGGCATCTAAAAGCTGTTATTGGCATCAGTATTGATTTAAATTGGTTCAACGAGCAACTTGCCAAGATAAAAACACCTGATAAAACATCGGTCATTGTGATTGACCGTCAGGGGACAGTTTTAGCACACTATCCTCATCCTGAAAGATGGCAGGGAAAGAATGTGGCAGAAGCAAATATTGTCAAGACAATGCTTATTAAAGAGGAAGGGACTGTTGAGGTTAATGACATTGAAGAAGTGAACCGGATATTTTCTTTTATGCCGATTAAAGGCACAGAGAAAGGCATATTCATAGCATTAGGCATTTCTACTGATGTTGCTTTTGCTGAAGCTAATCAATCGCTCATAAAAAATCTAATATGGTTAATAATCATTGCGCTTATTGCAAGTGTATCTGCGTGGGTTAGCGGGGATATCATCATAATGCGTCGAATGAAAGCGCTGACTAACGCAACAAACGAGCTGTCAATCGGCAATTTAAGCACAAGAGTGAACATCTCAAATGAAAAGGATGAGATAGGCCAATTGGGACAAAGTTTTAATAAAATGGCTGTCGCACTTGAGCAAAACATAACTGAGCGTAAGATAGCTGAAGATGAACTTGAAAAAATGAGCTTAGAGTTAGGCATAAGTCTATCAGAGGTTTTTGAGGCATTACAAAAGATTTCTTCAGGAGATCCTTTGATAAAGGTAGATGAAACATCAGAAATTGAGTTGATCGCCAAGCTAAAACATATAGTTAATTTGACTGCTGAAAACATCGGAGAAATTGTTAATTTATCTCATGAGTTTGCCATAGGCCTCACCGAGCACTTCGATGTATTGCACAGGGTATCAAAGGGCGACCTGAATGCAAAGGTATCCGGAAGTTCACAGGTAGAGCTATTGGAATATTTGAAGAAAGTAACAAACGAGATGATTGACAGCATATCCAGAGAAATTGCTGAGCGAAAGCAAGCTGAGGAAAAACTAAAACAAATGAGTCATCAGAATGAGCTCATTTTAAACTCTACTGGCGAAGGTATGTTGGGATTAGACATAGAGGGCAAACATACATTCATCAATCCTGCAGCAGCCGACATGCTCGGATATAGGGCAGAGGAACTTTTGGGAAAACATAGCCATTCAATCTGGCATCACACAAAGGCAGATGGAAGCCCATATCCGGAAGAGGAATGTCCAATCTATGCAACTTTTAAGGATGGCGCTGTACATAATATAAGGGATGATTTTTTTTGGAAAAAAGATAATACGAGCTTTCCTGTCAGATACGTGAGCACCCCTATAATAGATAATGGCAGGATTGTTGGAGCTGTTTTGAGTTTTAGAGACGTAACAGAGATAAAGAAGATGGAAGAACAGATGATGAATTCGGAAAAGCTTTCTTCTATCGGAAGACTTGCCGCCGGCATTGCTCATGAGATAGGGAATCCACTCACGTCTGTCTTTTCATTTGTCCAGATACTAAGAGAGCTTGAGCAGGATGAATTCAAAAAAGAAAGTCTCCAGACAATTTATTTTCACATTAACAGGATTTCAGGGACCCTGAAACAACTTTCCGGCTACTCTAAAATGCCGATGGGAGAGCCGCGTAAATGCAACGTAAATGATATTATTGAGACATCCATAAATCTGATCCAGTATGACAAGAGGGCAAAAGACATAACCATTATTAAGGAACTGTCGCCTTCATTGCCCTGTCTGATAGTTGACGGCAACCAGTTATCGCAGGTATTTGTAAATCTCACCCTGAATGCTCTTGATGCGATGCCCGATGGAGGGGCGCTTACTGTCAGAAGTTACTCAAACTCAAAAGGGGATTTCATTTTCATTGATTTTCAGGATACCGGCACAGGCATACGGAAAGAGGATCTGTTCAATATTTTTGATCCGTTTTATACAACCAAAGAAAAAGGCACCGGTCTCGGTCTGACTGTGAGTTATAATATAATAAAAAAGATGAACGGCGATATTACGGTCGAAAGTGAAATTGGCAAAGGCACTACCTTTACAGTTAAAATACCTTTAATGAACCTCCCCGCCGCGGGATCTGTCCTATGCCCGGTATGCCCGGCAAAATCGTAGGATTCCCCGAATCACCTTATCACCTTTTATTATCGAATTTTATTGTTGAATCTGCATAGAACATAATATAATTCTAACACTTTTGCACAGATCCTTGAATGACTTGTATTACAGTTTTGGACTGGCTATGAATATGTTATAATATTGAGCTAAAACAAGAAATTATCATATGGAAGAAATTGGTATTACAAAAGAGATAAAAGGCGCAATAGCGCTGGTAATAGTTCAAAAACAGAGCGCCTGTGAGAAGTGCGCAGCGGGTTCAGTTTTTTAGTGATCGCTTTTTTGGCAGTAAAATTATTCACAAAACAATATGAAGGCAGAAAGGAATTTATGCCTTCAATTGAAGATATAATAAAATAGAGGGGGTTTGTATGACAAAAATTGATATCGGAAACATAAGAAACGTCGCAATTATAGCGCATAGCGGTGCAGGAAAAACCTCTTTAACCGAGGCGATACTTTTTAATGCAGGCGCGATTGACAGGATGGGAAGCGTGGAAGCAGAGAATACAACCACGGATTATGAACCCGAAGAGATTGACAGGAAGATAAGTGTCACATCTGCAATCGGATATTGTGACTGGAAAAACACCCGCATAAATCTTATAGATACGCCGGGTTTCATTAATTTTATAGAAGATACCAGAGGATGTCTCAGGGTTGCAGACGGTGCAGTCGTGATTGTAAGTGCAATATCAGGAGTCAAGGCGGAAACAGAAAAGATATGGAAATATGCATGCGAATTCGAAGTCCCAAGGATTGTTTTTGTAAATAAACTGGATAAAGAGTCGGCGAATTTTTTTATGGCACTTGGAGAGCTTGAAAAATCCTTTGAACAGGAGGCAATTCCATTAAACATACCAATTGGTGAGGGGGAGAATTTTAAAGGCGTAGTTGACCTCATATCAATGAAGGCTTATATATATCAGAACGGAAAAGCTGCTGAAGTCGAAATCCCGTCAGACATAATGAATACCGCTCAGGAAAACAGAAAAAAGCTTGTGGAAAAAATTGCTGAAGCTGACGATACACTCCTGGAGAAATACCTTGAAGGCGGGGAATTAACATCTGATGAAATAATAAAAGGAGTAAAAGAGGCATCGCTTACAAGACGTTTTATTCCTGCAGTCTGCGGTTCTGCAGCATTGAATATAGGAATCACTCAGCTCATGGATGTCATATTGCTCTGTCTGCCTTCTCCTGAAGAGATGAGCAGGATTTCCCCGATAAAGGGAATGCATCCCAAGGAAGGCAAACAGATTGAAAGGAAGCCGCTCACAACAGAACCCCTCACAGCATATGTCTTTAAGACTATCGCAGACCCCTTTGCAGGAAAACTATCAATATTCAGGGTATACTCTGGAATATTAAAGGCTGATTCAACAGTATTAAATGCAACTTCAGGTTCAAAGGAAAGGATAGGTCAGGTTTTTCATCTTTTAGGCAAAAAAAATATTCCCGCTCAATCCGTAGGACCAGGCGAGATTGCAGCAGTTGTTAAACTCAAGGATACGAATGTGGGTGATACATTGTGTGAAGAGCATCATCAGATAATACTTGAAAAGGTCAAATTTGCAGACCCGATAATATCTTATGCCATAGCTCCGAAAACCAAAGGTGATGAAGACAAGGTAAGCATAGGTCTTCAGAGAATCCTCGAAGAAGACCCCACTTTGCGTTTTACCAGAGATGAAGAATCAAGGGAAATGATTCTGTCCGGAATGGGGCAGGTTCATCTTGAAGTTGCACTGGAGAAGCTTAAAAGGAAATTCGGCGTTGAGGTTTTGATGAAGACACCGAAGATTGCTTACAGAGAAACAATTAAAGCACCCGCAAAGGCACAGGGCAAATACAAAAAGCAGTCAGGCGGCAGAGGGCAGTATGGAGACTGTTATATAGAAATAGAGCCGCTTCCGAGAGGCGGAGGATATGAATTTGTTAATAAAATTGTTGGAGGCGTTATACCCCAGCAATACAGACCTGCAGTTGAAAAAGGAATAGTTGAGACAATGAAAGAAGGCGTAATAGTAGGATACCAGATGGTTGATATAAAGGTTACTCTATATGACGGTTCATATCACACTGTTGACTCCTCTGAAATGGCGTTCAAGATAGCAGGTTCAATGGCTCTTAAAAAGGCAGTTCAGGATGCAAGGCCTGTTGTGCTTGAGCCGGTTATGAAGGTTGAGGTTGTTGTGCCTGATGAGACACTCGGCACGGTTATCGGCGATTTGAACTCTAAAAGAGGGAAGGTGCAGGGCGTTGAATCGCAGGCAGGCGGTAATCAGAAAATCCTTGCACTCGTCCCGATGTCAGAGATGCTCGTTTATGCAAACCAGCTCCAGAGCATGACTTCAGGCAGGGGGCTATATTCCATGGAATTCTCTCAGTATGAGGAGCTTCCTGCGCACATTGCCCAGAAGCTCATAGCCGAACGCGAAAAACGCAAGGAAGAAGAGCACTGAGATGAAGAAATTATGGTCAGGCAGATTTAAAGAGAAGACATCAAAGATTGTGGAGAAATATACAGAGTCTATTTCCTTTGATAAAAGGCTCTATAAATATGATATTGAAGGAAGCATTGCACATGCCAAGATGCTCGGCGAGCAGGGTATAATCCCGAAGAAAGATGCAGACGGTATTGTCAAAGGATTGAAAGAAATCTATAAAGAGATAGAGGAAGGCAGATTTAAATTCAGCGAAGAGCTTGAAGACATTCATATGAACATTGAGTCAGCCCTTATCAAAAGAATCGGGGATGCTGGCGCCAGACTCCATACCGCCCGGTCAAGGAATGACCAGGTAGCACTGGATATGCGGCTTTACCTCAGGGCAGAAGTTAAAGAGATTATCTCTTTATTAAAAGACCTTGAAAAGATACTCGCTGATATTGCTGAAAAGAATTTGAGCGTTATAATGCCGGGATATACACATATGCAGAGGGCGCAGCCGGTATTGCTGTCTCATCATCTGATGGCTTATGCGCAGATGTTTGACAGGGACAGGTTAAGGTTTGAGGAGTCATTAAAACGGATTAATGTCCTGCCGCTCGGTTCATGCGCCCTTGCAGGCACATCTCTTCCAATAGACAGGCAGTATGTTGCTGAGCTTCTGGGATTTGATGCTGTTTCAGAAAACAGCATTGATGCGGTTGCTGACAGGGATTTTTTAATTGAGTTCCTTTCTTATTCTGCTATTTTTATGATGCATATATCAAGGATGGCAGAAGAGCTTATTATCTGGTCTTCAGAAGAATTTTCATTTATAGATTTGTCCGATGCCTTTACAACAGGCTCAAGCATCATGCCCCAGAAAAAGAATCCTGATGTGGCTGAATTGATGCGCGGCAAAACAGGAAGAATATACGGCAGTCTTATGAGCATTTTAACCATGATGAAAGGTCTCCCGCTTTCATATAACAGGGACATGCAGGAGGACAAAGAGCCGGTTTTTGATACTGTTGATACTGTTAAGGCAACCCTTAAGATACTCGCTGAAATGCTTCAAAACGTAAGGTTTAATAAAGTGAAGATGAGAATCAGCACCGATGCTGCATATTCCACTGCAACAGACATTGCCGAATATCTTGTCCGCAAGGGAAAGCCTTTCAGAACAGCCCATGAAATAACCGGCAGAATAGTCCGTTACTGTATAGACAATAACAAAGGACTTTCTGATTTAACCATTGCAGAGTATAAATCCTTTTCGGATGCTATCACAAAAGATATTTATAAATTGATTGCCCCGGCAGAATCTGTAAATGCAAAGAGGTCATCTGGCGGTACATCTCCTGAAATGGTAAAAGAGCAGATAAGAAGATTCAGGAAGAAGTTGAAATGAAATTTGCGGAGAACTCCGGCAGCTCGATCCTTTTTATAATTGTCGCTTGTTGTATTTTATTTCTCTTTTCCTGCGGGAAAAAAGGAGACCCGACACTTAAATCATATGAAAAACCACTATCAGTAAAAGATGTTAAAGCACTGCACCGTGAAGATGAAATAATAATTTCGTGGTCATATCCTTCATCAGACAGGGATAACATCAAAGGGTTTTATATATATAAGGCAGAGATTGACGGACAGACAGCAGGCAGCAAGGGATATGTTTATAAGAAAATTACATTTTTGAAAAGTGATGCGTCACAGTTCAGGGATAAAAAATTCGAACTTAAAAAACTTTATTTATACAGAATAAATGCATACAGCCTCAGAAATGTCATCAGTGATGATTCTCCTGACGTAAAAGTGGTGCCGTATGAGCTTCCGTTGCCTCCAGCAGGTTTATCATATAGAGTGACCAATGATTCCCTTGAAATCATATGGAGCGGCTCAGATAGTTCCTTGAAATACAATATTTACAGCAGTTATGAAAAGGGCAAATATTCTGAATCGCCGAAGAACAGAGTCCCTTTAAAAGAAGAACTTTTAAAAGACAGGATAGATACATTGAAAATTGTATATTATACAGTGAGGGCATTCCGTGATGCTGAAACCAAAGAGGAAGGTTACCCTTCGGAAGAGCTGGAGGTCAATCCCGCATTATTCACGCCTTCATCTCCTGTTGACATCAGATTTATTCCATCTCCTCAAAAGGTTTATCTCATGTGGAATGAAAACCCCGAGACATGGGTTAAAGGATACAGGATTTACAGAAAAAGGTTGTCAGAAAGCGACTTTATGCTGATAGGAGAGGCTGTTACTCCAACCTTTACAGATAAGGAGCCACTAATTGAAAAAACATTCTACCATATCACTGCTTTTGGGCCTAAAAAAGAAAGCGCACCATCAAAGTCTGTAGTAGTTAATCCTCTGCAGGAGAGATAAATGGAAAAAGTACTTCTCGGGCATGGAAGCGGCGGCAGATTGATGCATCAGTTAATCAGGGAGCATTTCGCACCTGAGTTTGATATGAAGGAGCTTAATGACTCGGCTGTCATTAAAAGTTCGGAGCTTGGAGTTCAGGGTTCGGAGTTTAGATTTGCCTTTACTACCGATTCTTATGTTGTCTCGCCTCTTTTTTTCCCTGGCGGCAATATCGGAGAGCTCGCAGTAAACGGCACAGTAAACGACCTTTCGGTTGTAGGGGCAAAACCCCAGCATCTTTCAGTCGGCTTTATTATTGAAGAGGGATTTCCAATGGAAAGCCTCCGCACGATTTTATTATCAATGGCAGAAGCTGCAAAAAAGGCAAATGTCAAAATAGTGGCAGGAGACACAAAGGTAGTTGATAAGGGGAAGGGAGACGGAATATTTATCAATACCTCAGGCATAGGAATTATACCTGATGGCATTGCACTCGGTCCCAAGAACATAAGGGCGGGTGATAAAATAATTATAAGCGGATTTATAGGAAATCACGGCATAGCGGTTATGTCGGAAAGGAACGGGCTTGTCTTTGTTCCGCCTGTTTTAAGCGATACTGCGCCTTTGAATGAACTCGTGGAATTAATGATGCAAAATTACAGCAGGGATATAAGGATGATGAGGGACCCGACAAGAGGAGGAGTGGCAACCACATTAAAAGAAATGGCAGTTGATTCGGGGTGCTGTATTAAAATTTCTGAAGAAATGCTGCCGGTATTGGGTGGAGTAAAAGGTGCATGTGAGTTGTTGGGCCTTGACCCTCTTTATGTTGCAAATGAAGGCATTCTTATTGCTGTTGTATCTTCAGATGCTGCAAAGCCTTTAATTGAAATAATGAGGAATCATCCACTGGGAAGGGATTCGGCTATTATCGGAGAAGTCAGCGATAGCGATGCGCGGACAAAAGGCATGGTTTTGCTTAAAACATTAATAGGCGGGACACGTATTGTAGACATGCTTCCCGGTGAACAACTGCCGAGGATATGCTAAAAGAAAAAACTGTGAATAAAACTTTTTCGTGCATCTGTGCGATGCATTATCTGCGATAACTGCTGTCCGTTAGCTTTTGGCTGATGGCTTGTATTGGAGGTTAAAAATGGCCGGGAAAATGATATTAAGTTTTTGTGCGATAGTATTCGGATGTGCAGCATTTGCGAATAGCGCAATATTGCTTGATAGAGTTATGGCAATAGTGAACAAAGAAGTAATAACATGGAGCGAGCTTTACAAGACAATGGAATTTGAAGCTTCAGAAATTGTTAGGGCTATGAAGGATGATGACAGGCGACGGCTCTTTAAAGAGAATGAATCGATTTTTCTTGAAAAACTGATTGACATGAAATTACAGCTTCAGGAGGCAAGGAAGCTTGGAATTCAGGCTACCGATGAAGAGGTAAATAAGGCAGTTGCTGGCATAAGAAAGAAATATGCCATGACAGATGAAGTTTTCCAGCAGGCTATCAAGAAAGAAGGCTTCTCCCTCCCCGAATACAAAACCAAAATTTTTGAACAGATAACGATAGACCGTTTGATAGACCAGGAGGTTAGGACTAAAGTTGTTGTGACCGAAGGTGAGGTTGATAAATACTTTTCAGAAAATAAGGAAGCGGTAAAAGAGCATGAAGGGTTCGATATAAGTCATATATTCATCAGACACACAGGCGACAAAAAGCAGATTGAGGATAGAGCAGGCGGGATATATAAAAAAATAACTGTCGGTGAGAATTTCGAGGAGATAGCAAAAAAAGAATCAGAGGATACAAGTGCTAAAGGCGGCGGTCATCTGGGCTTTGTAAAAAAGTCTGACCTGTCAGCTAATTTCCTGAATGTGCTTTTAAAGATGAAAAAGGGTGATGTGAGCGAGCCGTTCTGGAGCGACAACGGAATGCATATTATAAGATTGAATGAAATAAAAGCTTTCAAAGACTCCCGTGAATTGAGGGAGAAGGTGAGACAGGAACTGCTTGATGATAAATTCAAGAATTACTATAAAGACTGGTCAAAAAGCCTGCGCGAAAAGGCTTATATAGAAATTAAATTATAAATTTTATTTATGGAAGAAAGGATTCAGAAGATAATTGCGCGGATGGGGATAGCATCACGCCGCGGGGCAGAAGAGCTTATTGCTGAAGGCAGGGTAACCCTGAACG
The DNA here is from genome assembly GCA_013824325.1 of Thermodesulfovibrio sp. Lineage (GTDB taxonomy): Bacteria > Nitrospirota > Thermodesulfovibrionia > Thermodesulfovibrionales > Dissulfurispiraceae > PNNP01. Next base: position 15,373 of record PNNP01000015.1, read on the forward strand.
GCAGGTCAGCAACCCTCGGAATGAAGGCAGACCCTGCAAGAGACCACATAAAGGTTGACGGGAAACTTTTAACTAAAGCTGAGCCGAAGGTATATCTGGTGTTTAACAAGCCGCGCGGCGTTATTACATCACTTTCTGACCCGAGGGGAAGAGCTACCATAAAGAATTTCTTAAGGGGAATAAAATACAGGGTTTTCCCGGTGGGCAGACTTGATTATGATTCTGAAGGTATGCTGCTGATAACAAATGACGGAGACTTTGCATATTCAATACTGCATCCGTCAAGAAAGATTCCGAAAAGCTATGTTGTCAAGGTCAGCGGAATCATAGAAGATGATAAGATCGAAAAATTGAGGCATGGAGTAAAACTGGATGACGGGATAACAATGCCCGCCAGGGTGAAAAAAATCAGACATTCTGAAAATAATTCGTGGATTGAAATAACCATCCATGAAGGAAGAAAGAGGCAGATAAGAAGGATGCTCGAAAAGGTAGGACACCCTGTCATAAGATTAAAACGCACAGGCATAAACGGCTTGAGGATTGGAGATTTAAAATCAGGAGAATTAAGACGACTAACAGCAGCAGAACTGCGGATGCTTAAAAAAGAAACAGAGATGAAACCGGAGGCGATATGATTCGTGATAAAGGATGCGGCGAGATAAGAGAATCAGATATAGGTTCTCATATAAGCCTTGCCGGCTGGGTTTTCAGAAGAAGGGACCACGGTGGGTTGATTTTTGTTGACTTGAGAGATAGGAGCGGAATTGTTCAGGTTGTTTTCAGTCCAGATGTTTCAAGCGAGGCACACAAACTTGCTCATGACCTGAGAGGAGAGTTTGTCATATCTGTATCAGGTGAAGTCAGAAGAAGGCCTGAAGGAACGGAAAATCCGGCACTTCCAACAGGCATGGTTGAGATTTATGCAAATAATCTGAAAGTTTTAAACGAAGCAATGCCGCTTCCATTTCCCATGGAAGAGGCAGCAGAGGCATCTGAGTCTTTGAGATTTAAATATAGGTATCTTGATTTGAGAAGGCCTGAAATGCAGCAAAATTTAATTATCAGACATAAGACCGCAAAGGTTATCAGAGATTATCTCGATGAGCAAGGATTTCTTGAAATAGAAACACCCATGCTTACCAAATCAACTCCTGAAGGCGCAAGGGATTATCTCGTGCCGAGCCGTCTTAACCCGGGGCATTTCTTTGCTCTGCCCCAGTCACCGCAGCTTTTCAAACAGATACTTATGGTATCAGGAATGGACAGGTATTTTCAGATTGTTAAATGTTTCCGGGACGAAGATTTGAGGGCTGACAGACAGCCTGAATTCACACAGATTGATATGGAGATGTCATTTGCGGAAAAGAAAGATGTTTTCAGTATTATAGAAACAATGCTGAAGATAGTCTTTAAAGATATCTTAAATATCGAGCTTGATTTGCCCTTTAAAAGATTAAGCTTTAAGGAGTCAATGGAGAGATTCGGCAATGATAAACCGGATTTAAGATTTGGCATGGAATTGCAGGAGATGGCTGATTTAGCTCAAAACGGCTCGTTTAAAGTCTTTCTTGATATCATTGAATCGGGCGGAAGAGTAAAGGCGATTAACGGTAAAGGGATGGCGGGTCTGTCAAGGAAAGAAATAGATATGCTCACGGATGAGGCAAAATCTTTCGGTGCAAAAGGGCTGGCATGGATAAAGGTAAAGAACGGTTTTGAGTCTCCCATAGCAAAGTTTTTCACTGATGAAATTCTCAAGCAGATGGCTCAGAGGCTTGAAGCTGAAGAGGGTGATTTAATGCTTTTTGTTGCTGATAAAGAAAATGTCGTCTATAATGTCCTGGGTCGCATGAGGCTTGAACTCGGAAAGAGATTAAATCTGATACAGCCTGGATTTAAATTTGTATGGATAGAGGATTTCCCGCTTCTTGAATGGGATGATGATGAAAAGAGGTTTGCGGCAATGCATCATCCATTTACTTCTCCATTTGATGAAGATATAGAAAAAATTTTTTCATTGAACATCCCTGAATCGCTGACGCCGAACTCCAAGCTTTCCTCTATAAAAGCCAAGGCATACGATATAGTACTTAATGGTTATGAAATTGGCGGCGGCAGCATTCGTATTCACAAAAAGGATGTGCAGAAAAAAATGTTTGAAATACTCGGCATTTCTGATGATGAAGCAAATATGAAATTTGGTTTTCTTCTTGAAGCACTTGACTACGGCGCACCGCCTCATGGAGGCATAGCGCTTGGCTTTGACAGACTCGTAATGGTTATGGTAGGTGCTAATTCAATAAGGGATGTAGTTGCTTTCCCTAAAACCCAAAAGGCAGTATGTCTTCTCAGCGGTGCACCCTCAATAGTCGAACCGAAACAAATCAAGGAATTGCATATCAAACTTGATGTGTAATTTTAGGATTTGACAATTAAGGTCTTGACAAATAAGATATTTTCTGATAATTATTAAGTATGCTCTTCTGGAAGAAGAAAACAGTAGGACTTGACATAGGTTCAAATTATCTGAAGCTTGTACAGCTTGATTCTTCAAGGTCCGGCTATGAGCTCATTCTTTTCGAAATGCTTCCTATCCAGTCAGACATTATTACTGAAGGACTCGTGTCTGATAAAAATAAGCTGACTGCTGCAATACAGGACCTATTGAAAAAGGCAGGTTTAAAAAAAGGTGATGTTGTCTTAGGCATATCCGGTCATGCTTCTGTAATAATAAAGAGAATAACAGTCCCGCAGATGAATGAAGATGAGCTTTCTCTCGGCATTAAATATGAGGCTGAACAATATATCCCCTTTGATATAAATGAGGTGAATATAGGATTCCAGATACTTGGACCCAAGCCTCAGGAAGTAGGGCAGATGGAAATTGTCCTTGTTGCAGTTAAAAAGAATGTAATAAACGATTATGCTGAAGTTGTTGCAAATTCAGGGCTGACTCCTATCATCGTTGATGTTGATGCTTTTGCACTCGGCAACATGTACGAGATTAATTACAATGTCATGGAAAAAAGGAATGTAGCCCTTGTCAATGTCGGAGCAAGTAAAACCAACATAAGTATCATCAAAGACGGCTTACCTGTTTTTACGAGAGATTGCGGTATCGGCAGCAATTATCAAACAGAGGTTTTAATGAAAGCACTGAATATTTCAAAGGAAAATGCTGAAAGGGTTAAAAGGGGGCAGGCTGTTGAAGGCATCGCACCTGAAAATGCACAGATGCACGTCAGCAATTCATCCGATGAAATATACGCAGAGATTTACAGGTCATTTGAGTATTTCAGAAGCAGCGTTAGCGAAGAGGAATTAAACGGGATTGTATTGAGCGGCGGCGCAGCCCTTACAAAAAGTTTTTCTGAAATGATGACAGAGAGGCTCGGCGTGCCTGTGGAGGTTGCAGACCCTTTTAAGAAAATCAAAATATCAAAAAAACTTGATGCTGCTTTGGTTAAAGATTTAGCGCCTATAGCCGCTGTGGCTGTCGGACTTGCATTAAGACGCGCCGGTGACAGGTAATGATAAAAATAAATTTACTTCCTGAAGAGAAGAAGAAGAGAAAGAAAAAAAAGGAAGCAAAACCTTATCCGAAAATTCTTGTTACAATTGGCTCTGTCACTCTTTTCACATTTCTGCTTGCAGGCGCGGGTGTCTATCTTCTTAAATTAAATATATCCCAGCTTACAAAGCAGACCGAATCAAATAAAGCTGCAATAGCAAATCTTAAAAAGAAAACAGAGGAAGTAAAAAAATACGAAAAACTCAATAAAGATTTTGAACAGAGAAACAACCTCATAGAGAGCCTGAGGAAGAATCAGTCGGTTCCTGTTAGGATACTGGATGATGTAAGCGCCATGATACCGGAGGGAGTCTGGCTTAATTCCATGAATTACAAAGATAAGGATGTTGTCATTGAAGGACACGCCTTTACAAATATAGATGTTGTCGCTTATGTCGCCAATTTAAAGAGGTCAGTGAATATAACGGATTTAAATCTTGATGAATCCCGGCAGACAGAGGTGGAAAAGGTGTCGGTGTATAAATTCAAGCTGAGCTTTAAGGTTAAGGTGTAGCAGCAGATGAACCTGAAGATAAAACTTGATCTGGAAAGTCTTCCCCCTTCAAAGAAAAAGTTGTTGCTTGTAGTGCCTCCCCTGTTCATAGTTGTTTTGACAGTTGTCTTTTTAATCCTTCCTGACTTTGAAGAGAGACAAAAATTATCGGCACTAATGGAGAGTCAACAAAAAGAAATAGCGACCTCACAGCAAAAGACAGCCACACTTGCAAAACTGATTTCTGAAAATGAAAGATTGAAAAAAAGGCTTGCTGAACTCCAGCTGCAATTGCCTGAAGAGAGAGAGGTGTCAGGACTTTTAAAGCAGACATCGGAGCAGGGGGTAAAGTCAGGGCTGGAAGTTGTTTTATGGAAGCCGAAGGGGAAAAGTGTCCATTCCAGCAAGGAGGTTTATGAAATTCCTGTTGAGGTGGAGATGCGCGGCAATTATCACAACTTCGGACAGTTTTTCAGCAACATAACAAAACTCGGCAGGATTGTTAATATATCAAATATAAATATGAAACCATCTGATAAAAAAATACAGAAGGGCGCGGCAACGCTGAACGTTACATTTACAGCTATGACATATTCTTTGATACCCGAGGCAGAAAAAAAGGAAATGGAGAAGGCTGCAAAGGCAAAAGAAAAAGATAAAGAAAAGAAGATATGAGCAGGAAATTTAAAATAATTCTTTTAATAGCAGGCATCATTGTTGTCTGTGTTGCTATTGCCTTTGGAGCGCTGTTTTATTACGGCAACAAAATGGATGAAGAGAGCAAGGCATATGTTGACGCCAATGTGCCTTCGATTTTCGGGCAATGGGATATGAAAAAATTAATACAGAATGCAGGCCATGAATTTCTTGATACCGTTAAAACCCCGCAGGCCAAAGAAAAGCTTAATACGCTGTTTGTATCAGGTTTTGAAAAACTCGGCAAAATAAAGCAATATAAGGGCTCTGAAGGACAGGCAATAATAGATATCGCTTTTGATAAAGGCATCACAATTTATGCGGACTATACTGCAACGTGTGTTTTTCAAAAAGGAGAGGCTAAGATTTCTATCAGGATTATTAAGAAGGGTGACAAATGGCAGATTTTTTCTTTTAGCATTTCATCGCCTGCAATGCTCCCTTCTGCCAAGCCGGGACAGGTATCCATGCCTGCTGACAAGAAAGTATCTAAGAAAGATGCAGAAGCCGGAAAGGCAGATGCCAAGCCTGCTGAAAAGTTACCCGATGTAGATGTAATTGATACAACCAAACAGGTTGCTGCTTATGAATATTCTGCGAGGGGCAGGAAGGATCCGTTTTCCTCGCTTGTCATGAAAGCAGAAACCGAAAAAAAGAAGGGATTGATACCTTTAGAGAATTATGAGGTTTCAGAATTCAAGCTGATAGCCATACTGTGGGATAAAACAGGACATTATGCGGTTATCACATTACCTGACGGCAAATCATATACGATTAGGGAAAGTGTCAAATTAGGGTTACATGGAGGCAAGGTATATAAAATAACAAAAGACTCTGTTATCATAAGAGAGGATATCAGGGATTACAGGGGCGTCCTGCGACCTAAGGACACCCAGTTAAAACTCCGTAAGGGAGGGGAAGGATGATAAAAAGATTTTTTTGTCTTAATGATTTAATATTTAGAGGACATCAGTGGAAGGCTATTCCAATTACCTGTATTATGTTTATTTTCTGTCTTCTGCTATTCACCATCTTAGTTTTTGTTCCGGCATCACTTGCAAAAGAAACAGCAGATGAAAATTCCAATCTGCCCCAGATTACCGGCATCGAGATAGCCGACTATATTTTGAAAATCAAAGTTAATGGCCCGATAAAATACAATATAAATAAAACCGAAGACCCCTTTAGAGTGAGTGTTGAGATTAAAGGGGTAACCCTTGGAAAATTTAAAGAAAAGATTTTATCAAAAAGCGCGGGTATAACCGAGGTTACTCCTGTCCAGATTGAAAATGCATCACGGCTTGATATCCTTTTGCAGTCCCCTTTCAGTGTTAAGTCAGAAGTAAAGGACGATATGCTTGTATTACATATTGAAGAGAAAGCTAACTCTGAAATTAAGAATGACAATAAATCAGATACAGCGGGTAAAAGCCCTGAGTATGCCAAAAAGTCAAATAAAGAAGAAAAAGCAAGCGGAATTATAGACGTCATAGTTAACAAAACCAGTGACGGAGTCGAGGTTGTAATAAAAGGTGACGGGAAGATGTCAGAGCCTGCTGTATATGAGATTAACGGAAAGATTATTCTGGATATCCCCGGTGTTGTCATGAAGGCGTCTTTGCCGACCAAGACAGTGTCTCCTGTTAAAGATATTAAATACAGGGCTGAAAAAGACGGGTTGAGATTTACGCTGGATGTGGAAGGCAAGGTGGATACAGAGGTATTTGCAGTTGAGAATGAACTTGTTGTTGATATTGCATTTAAAGACATTCAGACCAAAAAGGCTGTATCTGCAAAAAAAGAGGAAGTAAAGGGAAAACTTTCAGACGGCTCAAAGCTGATATCCCTTGATTTTCAGGATGCAGATATTGTTCCGATTTTCAGACTGTTAGGAGATGTGGGCGGGTATAACATTGTTATCCATCCTGATGTAAAAGGAAAAGTAACAATGAAACTTATAAATGTCCAGTGGGAACAGGCTCTTGAAGTAGTCCTGAAGACCTTTAATCTTGAAAAGATAGTAGAGGGGAATCTTATAAGGATTGCTACTGTCAAGGCATTTCAGGAAGAGAAGAAGGCGGTTGCCGAAACACGCGAGGTTTTCGGGAAGGCAGAGGATATAACCTCAAGGGTATTTGTTGTTAACTATGCAAATGTTGATAAGGTTAGGGAGTCCATAGATAAGGCAAAGGTTCTTTCACCACGGGGTAATATAAGTGCTGACGCAAGAACCCGCTCATTAATTGTAAAAGATATTCCGTCGAGGATTGAAGAAATACAGAAGCTTGTAGACATACTTGATAAGCCGACACCGCAGGTTCTTATAGAGGCAAGACTGGTGGAAGTAAGTTCTAATTTCTCCAAGGATCTCGGCGTACAGTGGGGTGTTGACTGGAAACCATCCGATACAAGGACGACCATAAGCGGCGCAAGGGATGCAAATACAGATGTTACTCAGTTCACAAGTTCACCTAAAACCGCAGTCGGTACAGGGGAAGCACCGGTGGGTTCAGGGGGTCTTGGTTCAGGCACCAAATTCCCGCTGAATGTTAATCTGCCTGCTGCTGTAGGTGCCGGGACAGGAGGAACACTCGCGCTTGGTTATATAAATGCCGCCCGCACATTTCTCCTTGACTTCAGACTTTCTGCCCTTGAATCCAGCGGTAAAGGCAGGATAGTCTCCAATCCCAAAATCATGACCGTTGATAATGAGAAGGCGATTATACAACAGGGCAAGAAAATCCCGGTTTCTACTGTATCAGCAGAAGGCACAAAAACAGAATTCATAGATGCTAATTTGAATCTTACAGTTACCCCTCAGATAGGACCTGACAATACCGTGCTTCTAAAAATAGAAGTAAAGAAAAATGAGCCTGACTTTTCAAGGACTGTAAACAATATCCCGACCATAGATGTTAAGGAGGCATCAACGCAGGTTCTTCTAAAAGATGGTGAAACAATTGTCATAGGCGGGATATTTAAAAGCACAGAATCGGAGACTGAGGCAGGGATTCCGCTTCTCTCAAAGATACCTTTGCTGGGATGGCTCTTTAAAAGAGAGGCAAAAAGCTCAACATCTGAAGAATTGCTGATTTTCATAACACCGAGGATTGTAAGGCGTTAGTTTTGGGTTCGCCGATGAACTGACGCTTAACTTCCCAGCAGCTCAATGCCTCTGTAATAACAGCATAGTTCATTGTTAAGGTCATTTACGAACGAGCGTTCGTTTCCATCCTGAAAAAGAATCCTGACAAAACAAAATCCCCCGGGCAGGTCAGAATGTTTTTCTTCTGTTACCTCACCGATTCCCCATGAGAAATACTTCTGATGTCTGACCCTGTCTCCCACTTTTAAATATAATCGCTGTTCCATCAGGGTTACCTGATATAGATCCCGTAAATAGAATATATAAAATGTCCTGTTATTGTCAGCCCCTCTTTATCCAGTTCATCAGGAAGAGGCCAGTATGGCTCGGCATCTTTTAATGCCTTAATAGCTGCATCATCAAGGCTTTTATGCCCGGATGTCCTGACCAGTTCTACAGCTCCAAGTTTGCCGTTCTTTTTTATTGTAAATTTAATATATAAATCTCCATATATGCCTCTCTCTGCAGCGTCATGCGGATATTTCCAGAGACCCTCTATTTTTTCTTTAAGACGCTGGAGATAGCCGTAATATTTGAACTCCTCTGTATCAAATGTTATGGTGCTTTCAGATTT
>PNNP01000016.1 GCA_013824325.1 Thermodesulfovibrio sp.
TTACTCGGGTATCTGGCTGTATAAATAGGCAGAGATGACGGAAAAGATTGTCGGTACAAACCATGGAGCAATGACAGGCGGTATGCTCCCTGCATATCCAAGCGACAGGAAGAGTGAATACCCCAACCAGTATATCAGACTTATCAGAAGCCCCAGTCCTGCAGAAATAATACCGCCGTACGAGTGTGAGGTCAAGAAACTAATGCCTTTAAAAATCCTCTGATGCGCTCCGCCGATTGACAGGGATATTCCCAGAAGAAGCATGAACATATTAATCAGCGGATAAGACAGGCGTGAGCTTATATCAACAGTTAGTTTTATATTTTTAAATCCTGCCTCGGTCAGTCTGTTCTTATATTTCATGAGGGCGAGCAGGGTCATCTCTTCAACCTTCCATACGTCTTCCTGAAATATCTTCTGTGATTCAATGGCAGTATAGTCCATTTGGGGTATGGTGTTTGTCTTACCGCTTAACATGTCGAATATGGTAACTTTTTTTAATTTCCATATATTGTCTTCCCATTCTGCAATATCAGCATCAATTCTTTGCTTTAAGCCGTCCACATCGAATTTGAAGATGCTCACTCCTTTTGAAATATTCTTGTCAGGAAGATAGAGGGCGATTCTCACTATTGAGCCGTCTTTGCCCCTCATATATAGCGTCCCCTCTTTAAAAGCAAATCCTTTGCCTTTCCCTGTTATTTTATTAGTTATGGTATGGATTTTCTTTGAAGTGACAGGGACGATGATTTCCCCTAAAATAAAACCGAGAAGCGTAAGCATTATGCCGATTATCACAAAGGGTGTGAGGATTCTCTTCATCTTTCCGCCGGTAGCCTTTATTACGACTATTTCCCTCCTTCTTATAGCCTGAGAGAATATAAAGAGACTGCTCAGAAGTATTGCCATCGGAAGGAGATAGTGAATGTATTTAGGGATACTTAAGAGAGCATACTGAAACAGCAGAGCTGCAGGAGGATTGTAAGGCATGAAGTCATCAATCTTGTCAATAAGTCCTATAATGCTGAAAACAATGGATATGCCCATGCTCAGTACAAGGAGTACCCATAAAAGGTCTTTTATGTACATTTTTTGAACTAATAACATTTCAGCACACCGGTCACTTCCTGTTTACCCTTTCAAATATTAATATCGAAAAAATTGCCAGTATCGTAAAAGACAGCCATGCACCTGCAAAATGCGACAATTTGCCTGCCCTTGACAGGTTTTCACCGTAAAGCAGAAGGGTGTAATAGACTGCGAATACAGACAGTCCTACTGTGAGTCCTCCAAGTCTTCCTGATTTTCCTGCCATGAGGGAAAGGGAAGGTCCCAGTATGATAATTATAAGACAGACGGCAGGCATTGAAAGTCTTCTGTGGAATTCGAGGAAAAATTGTGTCTTTTTGTCAGGCATTTCATTTGCTAACTTTATCAGCTCCACTGGCGACAGCTCGCTGTTTCTCCTGCTTGCCGACTCTACCTGCGGAGTCAGTTTAAAATGATAATTGCCGAATTTTATCTCTGTAAGTATGCTTGTTCTGGTGATATAAGCAGAACCATCGAGAAGGGAAAAGCCGAGCGATTCATCATCGGCATCAGTAACTATTTTGCCTTCCTTTGCAACGATTACCTTTTGTTCGTCTTTATTCCTCTCGTCAAATATAAATATTCCTGAAAGTCTATCCGATGAAGGTTTTTCTTTGACCAGTATGACAATATCTTTAAATGCAGTGTTGAAGATACCTTCTTCAAGCGCCATGAGCGCCCTTGTGGTGAGTATATTCGTTATCTTTTCCCTTACGAGTTTGCTCCCTGTGGGACTGAGATAGAAACTCATTGCAATTCCAATAATGAAACATATCAGGCCGAGATAGACAACAGGAAATGAAGCGCTCCTGAATGACATGCCGCTGCTTTTAAGTATTGTAAGTTCATTGTCAGTGTTCATTCTTCCAAAGGTCAAAAGAACTGAGAGCAGAAGAGCCATGGGTATCGTCAGGATGAAAAGCTGAGGCTGCAGATAGATAATTATTTTTGCAATATCTGTAATTGGAGCGCCGACACCTGAGAGTATCCTGCTAAGTCTCAATAATTTCTCCATCATGAGCGTGAAATTCAGGAAAAGGATTGACATAAGAAATGATATAAGCAGCTCTTTAAGAATTGACCTGTGTATTAATAGCATGATTAAGTATACAAAATATTTAGTGAATCTTGCTTAAAGGCAGAACATAAAGCTTTGATAAGCAGTCCTGCTTATCGATGGGTTTGAATACCTTTCTCATTTGCTTTTTAAGCGGATAATCCTTTATTCTAAAATATTAAACTTTTGGAGGGATGAAGTGATAACAATTACAGACAGCGCCGCTGAGAAGGCGAAAATCGTACTTGCTGAGGAAGGCAAGGACAGCTGGGGTCTGAGAATCTATAATGCAGGAGAAAGCTGTTGCGGGCCTGCTTTTGGGCTTGATATAGATGAGAAGCCAACAGTTGATGATGAAGTGATTGAAAAAAACGGATTGAAGGTTTTCGTGGATAAAACTACACTTTCAGTTCTTTCCGGCATGAAGCTTGACTACCACAGCGATGGTGAAAGGGAAGGGTTTGTTATATCAGGCGGAGCCGCTCCTACATGCGATTCGGGCTGCAGCACTTGCGGATAAATGTTCCCTGTACACAGATATAGAAGATTAAGAAAAAATGAGACTATCAGGAGAATGGTAAGGGAAACCGCTGTCTCTCCTGATGATTTTATTTATCCTCTTTTTGTAACCCACGGCAGGGGCATAAAAAAGGAAATATCCTCAATGCCCGGCTGCTATCAGGAATCTGTTGACAAGATTGTCAGAAGTACAAAGGAAATACACTCTCTCGGCATTCCGTCAATTCTGCTTTTCGGGATACCCGAATATAAAGATGAAAAAGGCAGTTCGGCTTATGATGAGCGCGGGGTGGTTCAGAAAGCAATAAAGGCTGTCAAAGATGCAGTTCCGGAATTATATGTTATTACTGATGTGTGCATGTGTGAATACACAAGCCATGGACACTGCGGCATTGTAGAAAAAGGAGATGTCAACAATGACAAAACCCTCAAGCTATTAGCAATGGAAGCAGTTTCGCATGCAAAGGCCGGCGCTGACATGGTTGCGCCTTCAGATATGATGGATGGAAGGGTTGCTGCTATAAGGGCTGCCCTTGATGAAGCTGGTTTCAGCGGTATTCCGATAATGTCATACGCTGCAAAATATGCCTCTGCCTTTTACGGTCCTTTCAGGGAGGCAGCAGAGTCTGCACCGAAGTTCGGAGACAGGCGCTCATACCAGATGGACCCTGCAAACAGAAGAGAGGCGCTGAAAGAGATTGCACTTGATATAGAAGAGGGTGCGGATATTGTAATGGTCAAACCCGCTCTTTCCTACCTTGATATTATCTCTGATGTTAAATCATCCTTTGATGTCCCTGTGGCTGCATATAATGTCAGCGGGGAATATTCACTTGTCAAGGCAGCAGGTAAAATGGGATGGATTGATGAAAAGAGCATAATGATGGAAATATTGACATCAATAAAACGTGCAGGCGCAGATTTAATCCTCACCTATTTTGCAAAAGATGCAGCAAAGATTTTGAACGGCTAACCTATTACAATCCCAGATTGACAACTGACACCGGATTGATGCTTATATTTGATAACTTCACTCCGAAATGCAGATGAGGGCCGCTTGACCTTCCTGAAGAGCCGACATAGCCTATAATATCGCCCTTTGAAACAATATCTCCGGGTTTGACATTGAATCTATCGAGATGCATATAAACAGTGTATATGCCCATTCCGTGGTCAAGGACTGCTGTATTGCCCCCGAAGAAAAACTCTTCAGCCAGCGCGACCCTGCCCCTGTTGGATGCCTTCACCTCCTCTCCCTGTCTGCCTTTTATGTCAATTCCTTTGTGAAAGCTGATTTTCTTTTTGTTGATTATTCTTTTTAAACCGTATGCTGTTGAAATTTTATTATCCAATGGCATTACGAAATGTCCTTCCCAGAGCTTATCAGTGGTCATCTGCCATATAGACTTTAATTTTTCTTCTTCCTCTAATGCCCTTTTCAAATCTTCTTGACCGAGGAATACTTTATGTTCCGGCAGGGTCAGTTTTAATGAAGGGAAGCGGTAATGTTTTACAGAGAGTTTTACGACCATTTTTTTCTCACCGATGTTCAGCTCTATTTTTTTGATACCGGCTGTTGTCTCAAGTTCAACAGCACCTATGCCGATGAAACATCCTTCCCCGCATCTGCTGAAAATAATCTGCCTGTCAAGTAATGCTGCGCTGACAGTTTCAGTATTTTTCACACCTGATATTTTTATTAAAAAGGCATCACCCGGATTTATTTCACGTGGTAAGACTTCTGCTTTGAATGCATATGAATGGGCAGGTATAAGGAGAATGAAAAACAGCAAGAATGTTGAGAGAAAAAAGATATTATATTTATTCATTAGAGTGCAATGACTGATGTGTGTTGAATATTTTCCCCGGATTCATTATGCCTTTCGGGTCGAACAGCTTTTTGATATCCCGCATCAATTCAAGTTCCCTCTCTTTTATCTCCATGCCGATATAGGGTTTCTTTGTGAGACCGATTCCGTGTTCTCCGGAAATTGTCCCGTTGAGCGAGACGGTAATCTCAAAAATCTTTTTTACAAGCTCCATGCCCTTGAAGTATTCTTCGTTATTGTCTTTGTCCACCATTATATTTACATGGATGTTTCCGTCACCTGCATGACCGAAGCTTATTATCTGTATGCCGCTTTCCTCCGAGAGTTTTTTCAATTCCCTGAGTATGGAAGTGATTCTGTCCCTCGGAACAACAATGTCCTCATTAATCTTGCGTTTGTCCATGCTGGCAATGGCAGGTGAAACCGACCTCCTTGCCTCCCAGAGTCTTTCCCTTGCAAAATCATCTTCTGCAACTATTGCCTCACCTTTGAGTGAACGGCAGATGTCCATAATTCTTTCTGCTTCTTTTTTTATTGTTAAGGGGTATCCGTCAAGCTCGATAAGAAGAAGGGCTTCAACATCTGTTGGAAGTCCGGTGGGCTTGTAGTTCTCAACAGCAGCAATAGAAGACCTGTCGAGGAATTCAATCGTCCTCGGTATTATCTTTGATGAAATGATTTTTGACACGGCTGTCCCTGAAGACTCAATATTATTAAAAAGCATGAGAAGCGTAATTACATCCTCCGGCAGTGGCAGCATTTTTAACCTTATCTTTGTAGAAATGGCAAGTGTTCCTTCGGAGCCGACAAGAAGGTTTTTAAGATCGTAGCCGACAGCCCTTTTTTGTGTCATGCCGCCTGTATTTATTATGCTGCAATCCGGCAGTACAGCCTCAATTGCCATTACATAATCTCTGGTAACCCCGTATTTTATTGCCCTTGGTCCACCTGCGTTTGTTGCCACATTCCCTCCGATTGTGCAGATATTCATACTCGCAGGGTCAGGCGGATAAAGAAAGCCAAGATGTTGAAGCTCCTTCTGGAGATTTGCATTTATAACTCCTGGCTCAACAACTACTGTCAGATTTTTTGTATCAATGTCGAGAATCTTTCTCATTTTCTCAAAACTAAGGATAATGCAATCGGCGCCGACAGGAACGGATGCGCCTGCCATACCTGTGCCCGCGCCTCTTGGAATTACATTGAGGCTGTTTTCATTCGCATATTTAATTATTCTTACGACTTCATCTGTATTTCTGGGCCATGCAACAGCATACGGCATAGACTCTTCAGCATATGAGGCATCAAAGCTGTAACATATGAGGTCTTCTTTTTCTGTTGATATTTCTATGCCCGGAAGGGTTAAAGGATTTTTCATATATGAATTTTAAGTATATTAAAGTGTGCTTTCAACCTCACTGAACTGCAATGAGATTGCTTTTGAAACGCCGGGTTCCTCCATTGTAATGCCGTAAAGATAATCTGCAGCCTCCATTGTTGTCCTGTTATGGGTAATTATTATAAATTGCGTTTCTATTGAAAGTCCCTTTAGCATCTGGGCAAATCTTACAGTGTTTGATTCGTCCAGAGGCGCATCTACTTCATCGAGTATGCAAAGAGGAGACGGTTTTATCAGAAAACCTGCAAACAGGAGCGCAAGCGATGTCAGAGCCTTTTCCCCGCCTGAAAGGAGATTCAGATTCTGGAGTTTTTTGCCGGGAAGCTGGGCTATTATCTCGAGTCCTGATTCCAGAATGTTTTCCTCATCTGTGAGAATGATGTCCGCTTTGCCGCCGCCGAACAGGGTTATAAAAACTTCTGAGAATTTTGCCTTGAGTGCATCAAATGCCTCACGGAGTTTTCTCTTCGTTGTTGTATTTATTCTTGATATTGCCTCTTCGAGTTCAGCGATAGACATCGTAAGGTCTTTCTGCTGTTTTGTGAGGAAGTCGTAACGGGTTTTCAGTTCTTCATATTCTTCAATCGTTCCAAGGTTTACTGGACCCAGCTCCTTTATCTTTTCATTCAACTGGATTATTGCATTTTCGTCCTCTGAAGGTTCAAAGCCATCGGTCTGTATTTCTTCCTTTGCTATTTCAAGCCCGTATTTTTGAAAGATAGAATTTTCAGTGTTCTCTATTCTCAGTCTGTTTTCAACAGAGTTTGATTTGTTGTCTGAAATCTTCTGTGACAGCTCATCTATTTCGATACGGAGTTTTTTTAATGAGCTTTCTTTAAAGATTAACTCCTGATTCTCTGATATGATATTTTCTTTTTTATCCTCTTTCTCTTTCCTTATTTTATCTGCCTCGGCAACAATTGCCTTTACATTCTCTTCAAGCGTGTTTGATTCCAGAACAGATTCTGCTATCTTTTCTTCCGTATCCTGAATTTCCTGTGCTGCCGATGCCTTCTGATTCTCAAGCTCATTAACCGTGTCAGTTATATTAGCCCTTTCTTTTCTCAGTGCTTCTAATTTTTCCCTGTAGGCAGCAATGGCAAGTCTCATGTCTTCAAGTTGAGACCTTTTGTCTTCATATTCTGTTCTGATTGATGTCAGGGATTCCTGAATTTCTGTTATTCCATCGCTGATTGCATTACTCTCTTTCTCAAGGAGATTAATCTCTTCCGTTTTTGATTCAAGGATATTTTTGAGGGATTCTTTTTCCTGCAGGATGGTTGAAATTTCGGCATCTAAGAAGGATAGCCGTCTTGTCTTTCTGTCAAGTTCATCATTAAAATTTTTAAGCGACTGTTCGGAAAGGGATGTCTCTTTTTCAAGGTCAATAATCGAATTTTCAATAGTTTTCAAATTTTCTTTTTTTAGCGTCAGGGTTGTATTGAGGCTTTCCAATTCATTTTCCATGTCCTTTATTCTAACGTGCTGACTATCAACCGATTTCTGCAGATCTTTTATCTCCCTTTTCCTTTTGAGTATTTCCTTGCCCTGACCTGTGAATATGAAACCGTCAGGAGTAATGACTTCGCCCTCCAGCGTAACAAAAGTAATGCCTTCAGAAAGCCATTCCTTCTGGAGTTCAATTGCAGAGCGGAGGTCTTTAACTACGTAAACATTTTTTAGAATTCTGCCCGCTATATTTTCTGCCTCAATATTCTCAAATCTTATGAGTTCAGATGCAGTGCCTATGTATGCATGATGAAGCGTAACAGGTGATTTCCGGCTTGTGTCTTCAGGTTTCTGCTTTCTTAATTCTGAATCCTGTATCCCGAATCCTGTATAAAGTATGGCTGTTCTGCCCAGATGTTTCTCTTTGACAACTTTTGATGCAGCGATGACGTCATCAATATTGTCGATTATCAGTGAATTAATCTTTTCTGAAAGGGCGGCTTCTATAGCCATTTCAAAGTCCCTGTCTGCATTGATGATGTCCGACAGAACCGTACCTGCAAAACGTAAATTTTCCCTTGATTCGGACAGAAAATCCATTAAAGACCTGTCAATAATTAATTCCCTGAGAGAGTTCAAACGTGATATGCCGGCTGCGAGTTCCTCCCTTTCTCTGGAGAAGAGGGTCTTTTTGTTTTCTATATCTTCATTTATGTTAGCGGTATCAACGCTTAGTGCATCCCTTTCGGATTGCAGTTTTGCATGCTCTTCTGATTTAATCCGGATGAACTCCTCTGTTTCCCTGATGCTTTCCTCAAGCTTTTCAAGACCGCTTTTTATAGTATCCATATCCTTTAGAGAGACTGATTCACGATAGTTTAATGTCTCATGGGAAGACTGAAGTTTATGCAGTTCATTTCTTTTATTGCTGAGGGCTTCGGAGATTTTAAACAGGTCTTTTCTTTTGTTTTCAAGTCCGGATTCCTTCTCTGCAATGGTCATTTCAATGGTTAACGCAAGTTCTTTCTTCTCCTTTAGTTCTGCTGAAATGGCTTCCATATTGGACATGTAAGTGCCTTCGGTCTCATCGAGTTCAGCAATCCTTTTTAATAGTTCATCTTTTTTGACATCCATATCCCTCATCTGGTTTGTGAGCCGGGATATGTCGGCTTTTTTGTTCTCTATGTTGGTTTTCAGAATAGCGATGTTCTTTTCTGTTTCGGATATAACTTTTTCCTTTTCATGAAGGCTCTTTTCAAGCTCGGCAAGTGCGTTTTCTTTTTCGGCAATTTCGAGCCTCCTGATTTCTATTATATTTTCAAGTGTTGAAAGCTCCCCTCTTTTGGCAGTGTCAATGCCTCGAATCCTCTCCATTTCCGACAGCAGTGCATTTAAGGTGTTGGTCAGTCTGATATGCTCCCTCTTAGCAATTCTCATATCAATGACCTTGATTTCACCTGTCAGACGTTTGTATCTCTCTGCCTTTTTAACCTGCCTGTCGAGGCTGTTTATCTGGCGCTTAACCTCATATACGATGTCGTTTATGCGCTGAAGGTTGTCCTTGGATGACTCGAGTTTTGAAAGGGCTTCAGCCCTTCTCACCTTGTACTTCATAACCCCTGCAACCTCTTCTATGAGGAATCTTCTTTCGTGGGGTTTTGTATTGAGTATTTCTGCAATTCTCCCCTGGTCAAGGATGGAATAGCTCTTAACATCAAGCCCTGTATCAAGGAAGATGTCTCTAATATCTTTAAGCCTGCACTGTTTTTTGTTTAACAGATACTCGCTTTCGCCTGACCTGTACAATCTGCGGGAAACGATAATCTCATCCTGAGGATTGTCTTCAAAAGAAATTTCACTGCCATTTTCTGATACACCCCTTACAGACGCCTGATTTGATTGGGAAATTATCAGTTCAACTTCTGCCATCCCCTTAAGTTTTTTTGTTGCAGAGCCCTGAAATATGACCTCTTCCATTTTTTCGCCGCGCAGGCTTTTTGCGCTCTGCTCTCCCAGAACCCATCTAAAGGCATCAACGATATTGCTTTTGCCGCATCCGTTGGGACCTACTATGCATGTAATCCCGTTGTGAAGATAGAGGGCTGTTTTGTCGGAGAATGATTTAAAGCCTATTAATTCAATCTCTTTAATTTTCATGTACCATTCATTTTACGGTGGAGACGACAGCAGGGTCAAGTTTTAAAAAAACATTATCAAGCTTAAAAAATAATAATACATAGATAAGTTTTTTTTATTTGACGATTTGTGCATTTGTGTATTAATCTTTTGTGCATTTCTATATTTATTAGTTAGCTCTTTTTGGGCTATCAACATTTTTGTGCTTAACTGTTTAGGTGCAAAAATCAAATAAAAAGGAGGTTTATATGCCAAAGAAGTATGATACACCCCTGCTGAATGAGCTGGAAAAAGGTCCATGGCCGAGCTTTGTAACAGAGATAAAAAAAGCTGCTGCATGGAACAAAATGGCGGCTGATGAGCTTGGCCAGCTCGAAAAGTCTTACAGGACAAGATTAGTCTACTGGAAACATGGAGGTATTGTCGGAGTTAGAGGTTATGGCGGCGGTATTATAGGAAGGTATTCAGAGCTGCCGGATGAGTTCCCGGAAGTGGCACATTTCCATACCGTCAGAATAAACCAGCCTACAGGTTGGTTTTATTCCACAGACGCCCTGAGAATGACATGTGACATCTGGGATAAATATGGAAGCGGTCTCACAAATATGCACGGCTCCACAGGTGATATGGTGCTTCTTGGAACGAGGACTGAAAGCCTTGAACCTATATTTGCCGAGTTTTCATCAAGGGGCTGGGACCTTGGCGGCTCAGGCTCTGCTATGAGAACCCCGAGCGCATGTATAGGGCAAGCCAGATGTGAATGGGCAAATATAGATAGCCTTGATATATGTAACGAGATGACACAGGAGTTTCAGGATGAGATGCACAGGCCTGCGTTCCCGTACAAATTCAAGATTAAAGTTTCAGGCTGTGCATGTGACTGTGTCGCTGCTATTGCCCGTGCAGACTGTTCAATAATCGGAACATGGAAGGGTGACATAAAGATAGATCAGGATGCAGTGAAGTGGTATGCAAAGAACGGCACGGATATACAGAACTGGATTGTTGATATGTGCCCGACAAAATGCATGAGCTATGACGGCAAAGAGCTCAAGATTGATAATAAAAACTGTAACAGGTGTATGCACTGTATTTCAAAAATGACAAAAGCTCTTAAAGCTGGCGATGAAAAAGGAGCAACAATCTGTATTGGCAGCAAGGCTCCTATAGTTGTGGGCTCATTGCTTTCATGGGTTATTGTTCCATTTATAAAAGTCGAGCCGCCTTATGACAATCTGAGAGCGCTTATCCGGAAGATGATTGAATGGTGGGATGAGTACGCAAAACCAAGAGAGAGAATCGGCGAGCTTATAGAGTCCAAAGGCATGAGGTCGTTCCTTGAATATATAGGAGTTCCCCCTGTGCCCCAGCAGATTAAAGAGCCGAGAAAAGACCCGTTCTGGTTCTTCCATGGAGATGATATCGAGAATATTAAGAAGCTGGAAGCAGAAGAGAAAAAGACCGGAAAATACAAATTTTAATCAAATATAATTAAAAAGGAGGATAAAATGGCTTTACCAGAAAGACGTACTGACATAGGCCCACCCAGTTATAAACAGTTCCTGCCCCCTGTAATTAAGAAAAATTACGGGAGCTGGAAATACCATGAAATATTATCAGGCGGCGTGATGGTGCACGTGGCTGAAAGCGGGGATAAGGTTTATACAGTGAGAGTTGCAAGCCCGAGGCTTCTTGCGACTGAAACAATTCGCGAAATCTGCGGCATAGCGGATAAATTCTGCGACGGTTTCGTCAGATTTACATCCAGAAACAATGTTGAGTTTATGACACCTGATGAAAGCAAGATTGAGCCCCTAAAGAAGGAGCTCAAAGACAAGGGCTACACCATCGGCGGTATCGGACACAGGGTGAGCAACATTGTGCATACTCAGGGCTGGGTTCACTGCCATGGCGCTGCAACTGATGCGTCCGGTATAGTAAAAGCGATTATGGATGAGCTGTATGAATACTTTACAACAAAAGAGCTTCCTAATAAGGTGAGAATTGCACTTGCTTGCTGCGTTAACATGTGCGGCGCTGTCCACTGCTCTGATATAGCAATTGTTGCGGTTCATACAAAGGTTCCTCAGCCTAACGATGACCTATTAAAGAATTTGTGTGAAATACCAACAACCATTGGGTCCTGCCCCACATTTGCAATCAGCCCTAATCCTGCAAAGAAGAGCGTTAAGATTAATGCCGAGAAGTGCATGTATTGCGGAAACTGTTTTACAGTCTGTCCTGCCCTGCCTATTAAGGACCCGGATGCAGACGGTATCGCAATAGTCGTAGGTGGAAAGGTTGGAAGCTTAAGGAGCAGTCCGAAATTCTCTAAACTTGTAATTCCTTTTATGTCTAATGAACCACCGAGATGGCCAAAGATTGTTGCGGCAGTAAAATTGATACTCGAAACCTATGCAAAGGATGCAAAAAAATATGAGAGAGTAGGTGAATGGATTGAGAGGATAGGATGGGAAAAGTTCTTTGAACTTACCGGCATTACATTCACATACCAGCATATTGATGACTTTACATTCATGAGAGATACAATGAGGACAGCCTCAACATTTAAGTATACGAGTTAAGATTTAAAGGGGTTGGGTGATTTTTTCACCCAACCCCTAACCATTCAAGCAAGGGAGGTGTTAAGTATGGAAGTCGAAGAGATAAAGAAAAAGATTTTTGAGGTACTGGAAAAGGCAAAAGGCAAAAAGAAACTGAAAGAGAAAGATGTGTGCAGGATTGTTTCCGAAGAAACAGGCGTTGATAAAGAAGAGGTAAAGCGTATATTAAGAAGCATCATTGATGAAGGAAAACTCTGCTATTCCTACTCGGGCGGCGCAAGTTCTGTAGAGATACCGAGCGAGGAGTATCTTAAAGAAAAGGGAATGCTGTAAATCCCGGTTATTATAAACTTTAAAAGAGGTGGTAAGAGCTCGCCCCTTAGGGTAAGCGAAACCACCTTTTATTTTTATTATGGTGTCTGGCCCGGTAGTGTTCTGAATTAACCGTCTATTTTTGCTATCGTTTATAAAGGTTTAAGTGAAAAATCTTTTGTTTGAAGATAAGTTATAATTAAAAAAATATGAATACGTATCCCCGGCTGGTTATAGCAGGAGTGAGAGGCGGAAGCGGAAAGACGACCCTCTCACTTGCTTTAATTTCTGCACTCAGGTCTCAGAAGGGCATGAGGGTAATCCCGTTCAAAAAGGGCCCTGATTACATTGATGCAGGCTGGATGTCTCTTGCAGCAAAAAGTCCGTGCTATAATCTTGACCCATTTCTAATCTCCAAAGAGAAAATAATGTATTCTTTCATTTCTCATTTTATCGGTGATATTGCGGTTATAGAGGGCAACAGAGGGTTATATGACGGCATGGATGTGGAAGGTTCATGCAGCACTGCAGAGCTTGCAAAACTTCTAAAAGCGCCGGTTATTCTGATTGTAGATTGTACGAAAATGACAAGGACAACGGCTGCCGTTATACTGGGATGCATGAATTTTGATAAGGATGTCAGCATAAAAGGAGTTGTCTTGAATCAGGTATCAGGAACCCGCCACGAATCAGTAATACGGGATTCAATAGAAAAATACTGTTCATTACCTGTGCTCGGCGCAATACCGAGATTCCGGATAGGTGAGTTCCCCGAGCGCCATATGGGGTTGACGCCATATCAGGAACACCCTGATACTGTAAAGGCGATTTCTTTTGTGCAAAGCATTGCGGATAAATATCTGGATATTGATAGAATCTTAGAAATTGCAGGAAATACAGAACCATTGGGTCAGGAGACAGGCGGCAGGAGTCAGGAGTCAGGGGTCAGGATGCAGGTGCAGGATGCAGGGGATAAGGTGAGGATTGGGGTTTTCAAGGATTCAGCATTTCAGTTTTACTATCCTGAAAATTTTGAAGAACTCGAAAGAAATGGCGCGGAAATTATCGAGATAAATGCCCTTGAAGATAGCCACCTGCCTGATATTAACGCCCTTTATATTGGCGGGGGATTCCCTGAAACCAATGCTATAAAACTTGCAGAAAATGAACATTTCAGGGACTCTGTCAGAATAGCAGCAGAAAAAGGGCTTCCTATATATGCAGAATGCGGTGGGCTGATGTTTTTGGGTGACGCTATTGTAGTTGATAAAAAAAAGCATCCCATGACAGGAATTTTCCCAATAATTTTTGAGATGAAAAAAAAACCACAGGCACATGGATATACTGTTGTAGAGGTTGAGCATCAAAATCCATTTTATCCGGTTGGTACAGTCCTGCACGGGCATGAATTTCATTACTCGGAAGTTGTAAGCCTTTCAGAAAAGGAGAATGTGTATACTGCTTTTAAGATGAAAAGAGGCGAGGGAATTAAAGATAAGATGGACGGAATATGTTATAAAAATGTCATGGGTACTTACACACATGTTCATGCCTTTGGCTCTGCAGAATGGGCAACAGGATTAATAAACATGGCAAGGGAGTTTAAAAGTGGACATAGAAAAAAAATTAGAAAAATATAAACCTGAATGTCTGTTTTGCAGAAGATATATTGTTCGTCCTGCTGTCACAAAAACCGAATTCGGTGAAATCCTGAGCGGCAGGTGCGAATGCGGTGCGATATACGTTTGTGACACTACAGGACATAACGCCGGTGAGGCTTACACAGAGGCGCTTGCACTTATGAAGGGCGACTGGGATATAGCCCTACTTAATCCTGATGATGATTATGAGGTAATGAATATGGATTATGACCTGAGAACTCACCTGAGGATTTATTCGAGGAGGTTGAATATGCAGGTTGGCAAGCTCATATTTGTAAAATCAAAACAAGCAGGCCAAGAATCTCAATCAGCACAGCCTGTTCAGTCAGAGGCGCAGCATCCTGATAAAAAGCACGAAGAGGGTGGGTTGAAACTTAAATCAAGGATTAAAAAATTCCTTGATTTAAAGTCATTTGATGATATCGTGAAAATATCGTATGAAGACAAACGGGTCATAAGCGCGCTTATCTCGTTGTCTTATGACAAGGATGATGTCCAGAGCTGGAGGGCAATAGAAGCTATTGGATTCATAGCCCGCAATCTTTTAAAGGACAGGGTTGATATTCTGAGGGACACTATCAGGAAGCTTTTCTGGTCAATGACCGACGAGTCAGGCGGAATAGGCTGGAGCGCACCTGAAATGATAGGAGAAATTGTCAGCAGCAGCCCGGATGATTTCATTGATATTATACCCATACTTTGGTCTTACAGAGAAGAAGAAATGTTCAGGCCCGGTGTAGTGTGGGCTATGGGCAGGATAGCCGATGTCAGTCCGGACCTTGTAAAGTTTATACTAAATGATTTACGACACTTAATTGAAGATAAAAACCCCGCAGTTCGCGGATATGCTGCATTGATAATGGGCAAACTGCTTGAGAACACGGTGGAAGAAAATTTAAGGAAATTATTAGATGATTCAACCTCCATAATGTTATACTCTGACGGCGAATTGCAATATAAAACAGTTAGAGATTTGGCTGAAAAGGCTATAGATAAGAAAAGAAAATAACCCAATAAGTTTATTTTATTTGACCTATCTTGGAGGTCTATATTATTTTTTAAGACCTTTGAATTATAGGTTATAGACACTTAATGCGTAAAAGTATTTAGTTTGTCGTTAAAATAATTTATTAACTGAAAGGAGGTAGTACAAATGCCTTATCTTGAATTCCAAGGTAAACAGATTGAGATTGACGAGGATGGTTATGTTGTGAATCTGGATGATTGGACAAAGGAACTTGCTACGTTTACATCTGGCAAGGATGGATTAACGCTCACGGAGAATCATTGGGAAGTTATAAACTTTTTAAGAGATTATTATGCAAAATACCAGATCGCCCCGATGATTAAAATCCTCGTAAAAGAGATTGGAAAAGTTATGGGGCCTGAGAAGGGTAATACAAAATATCTTTACGAGCTCTTCCCTGATGGACCAGCAAAACAGGCTTGTAGATACGCAGGGCTTCCAAAGCCAACAGGTTGCGTCTAAAAGCTTTTAAGAAATCTACTCATGGTGAGATAGGTTCTCCTATCTCACCCCTTCAAAAACTTCATTCTGATGGAAGGGGAGCAGCGTAGGTTTATGAATCTCAATGCTCTGTTATCAAAAAAGAAAGCCGCTATTTTAAAAAGGTGGTTCGACTTTATAGTGAATACCTACCCGGCTGATGCTTCACAATTTTTAAAAATCCGAAAAAACCAGTTTACCAATCCGGTGGGACACACGGTTTCTCAGGGAATAGAAGACATCTTAAACGGACTCCTTCAGGAAACTGCTTCTGAAAAACTCTCACTATTTCTTGATAATATTATCAGAATCAGGGCAGTTCAGGACTTTACTGCCTCGCAGGCTGTAATCTTCATTTTCTACCTGAAAAAAGCGATTAGAGAGGAATTGGAGACCGAGATTAGAGAAAACCATCTGTATGAAGAATTATTGGCACTTGAATCAAGAATAGATGTCCTGTCGCTTCAGTCTTTTGACATTTTTATGAAATGCCGCGAAAAAATTTATGACCTCAAGGCAACAGAATTAAGGGACAGGACTATCAAGGCATTAAAACGGGCAAATCTGATTTCCGAGGTTAATGGCGAGGAATCGGATACTAAAGACGTCAACAAAGTTGACAACAGTAACAACATTAAGCAAACGAAAGAGGTAAATTAAAATGGGATTAGGACTTTCCTTAACGGCTGTTATAGCTCTGATACTGCTTGTTTTTGCCGGAGTGAAGGGTGCAAATCTACACCTCCTCTTCGGAGCTGTCATTCCCTATGCAGCCTTTATCATATTTACCATAGGGGTGATTTATAGGGTTGTGAAATGGGGACGTTCGCCTGTCCCGTTCCGTATACCCACAACCGGCGGGCAGGAAAACTCGTTTCCATGGATAAAGCAGAATAAATTTGACAATCCCTCCACTACATCAGGGGTTATAGTAAGGATGTTGCTTGAGGTGTTTGCCTTCCGTTCGCTGTTCAGGCTGACAAAGTCTGAATTGAAGGACGGAAAGCTTGTTCACGGCTCGGATAAGTGGCTCTGGCTGGCAGGACTGGCTTTTCACTGGTGTTTCCTTATAATTCTGATTAGGCATTTAAGGTTTTTCACTCAGAATGTCCCTTTTGTAATACAATTATTTGAGGCACTTGATGCGTTTTTCCAGGTAGGCGTACCATTACTCTATCTGACCGATATTTTCCTTGTGGGTGCAGTTACATATCTTTTCCTCAGAAGGGTCGTCTTCCCTCAAGTAAAATATATCTCTCTTGCTGCAGATTATTTCCCCCTCCTGTTGATTTTAAGTATCGCAGTTACCGGTATCCTGATGAGATATTTCATAAGAGTAGATATTGTAGGGGTAAAGCAGTTGACCATGGGGCTGGTTACTTTTAGCCCTGTAGCCTCTGAGAGTATAGGCGTTATATTCTACATCCATGTTTTTCTCGTTAGTGTCCTGTTTGCTTATTTCCCGTTCAGCAAACTGATGCATATGGGGGGCGTACTGCTTAGCCCCACGAGAAATCTGGCAAATAATAACCGTATGGTCAGGCACATCAATCCATGGGATTATCCTGTCCATGTCCATACATATGAGGAATATGAAAACGATTTCAGAGAAAAAATGAAAAAGGCTGGGATACCAGTAGAAAAGGAGTGAACATGGCAAAAACAAAAATACCAAACCCAGATGAATTAGGAAAGATAGATTATACCCCTCCCAAAAAACACTGGATGGATATTCCGGTCGAAATAAAGCCGGATATGTATTGTCACGGCGCTAAGGCAAAAAGCCTTAAAGTGGTTGATTTTCCGAATGCCCGTGACTGGACGCCGGCTGAAGCTGATTGGAAGCTTCCTGAAGACTGGAAGAAAATAGTGTTAG
Organism: Thermodesulfovibrio sp.; assembly: GCA_013824325.1. Classification (GTDB taxonomy): domain Bacteria; phylum Nitrospirota; class Thermodesulfovibrionia; order Thermodesulfovibrionales; family Dissulfurispiraceae; genus PNNP01. The sequence goes on from PNNP01000016.1 coordinate 17,399, forward strand.
AGGGGATTAGTGAACGTCTGAAAAAATACCGTACATTCCATGTTTTTATGGATATATGCGTAAGGTGTGGCGCATGTGCTGATAAGTGCCATTTCTTCCTTGGTTCAGGTGATCCTAAAAATATGCCTGTCCTCAGGGCAGAGCTGCTGAGGTCAGTGTACAGGAAGTATTTTACGACCGGCGGAAAAATCTTCGGCAAGACAGCAGGGGCAAGGGAGCTTACACTCGATGTGCTGAAGGAGTGGTGGTATTACTTCTATCAGTGCACAGAATGCCGCCGCTGCTCTCTTTTCTGCCCGTACGGGATTGACCAGGCAGAAATTACCATCATAGGCAGAGAGCTTATGAATCTGCTGGGGTTAAATATCGAGTGGATTGCAGGACCTACTGCAAACTGCTACATGAAGGGTAACCACCTCGGGCTTGAGCCCCATACAATTAAAAGCACAATAGATTTTTTTGTCAATGATATAGAAGATATAACCGGCGTAAAGGTAGAGCCAACATTTAACAGAAAAGGCGCTGAAATCCTTTTTATTACGCCATCAGGCGACCTTTTTGCTGACCCGGGCATATATACTGCCATGGGATATCTAATGCTTTTCCATGAACTCGGACTTGATTATACATGGAGCACTTATGCTTCTGAAGGCGGGAATTTCGGTTTCTTCACATCTAATGAAATGGCAAAGAGACTTCATTCAAAGATTTATGCTGAAGCAAAAAGGCTCGGTGTAAAATGGATTCTCGGCGGAGAGTGCGGTCATATGTGGAGGGTTTGGCACCAATATCACAATACATGGTTCGGGCCGATGGATTTCCTTGAAGAACCTGTCTCTCCGATAACAGGAACGAAATTCGCAAATGCAAAATCCACCAAAGTCGTCCATCTTGTTGAATTCACTGCAGACCTTATAAAGCACGGAAAACTGAAATTAGACCCGAGCCGTAACGACAATCTGGTAGTGACATTCCATGACTCCTGCAATACTTCAAGGGGCATGGGTTTCTTTGAGGAACCGCGCTATGTTATCAAAAATGTATGCAACCATTTCCACGAGATGCCTGATGATACAATCAGGGAAAGAACCTTCTGTTGTGGAAGCGGCTCAGGTTTAAATGCAAGCGAGAATATGGAGCTGAGGATGAGAGGAGGATTCCCCAGGGCAAACGCTGTAAAATTTGTTCATGAAAAACACGGCGTAAACATGCTTGCCAATATTTGTGCGATTGACAGGGCTGCCCTTCCGCCACTTATGGATTACTGGGTTCCCGGTGTGAGGGTCACAGGGACTCATGAATTGGTTGCAAATGCCCTTGTTATGAAGGGGGAAAAGGAGAGGACAGTTAACCTTAGAAATGAACCCCTTCCGGAAAAGGGAGGTGATTCGGATGTATAACGGCGGGAAAATCTTTATAGGATTGATAATCTTTGTCGGGTTGCTGATCCTGCCTTTCTACTTAAGTATGGGCAAGGCAATTGCTAAACCCGACCCCAAAGTTGATACTCCGGTCATCAAGCAAATGGCTGTAAAACAATGTGTGGAGTCGAAAGATTTTATGAAAACCGCACATATGCAGATGCTTAATGACTGGAGAGATTCAGTAGTCCGTGAGGGCAACAGGCTGTATACAGCAGCAGATGGCAAGTCATATGATATGAGCCTTCAGAATACATGCATGAAATGTCACTCGAATAAAAAACAGTTTTGCGATGAATGCCATAACTTTGTAGCTGTGAAACCCTACTGCTGGGATTGCCATCTCATGCCGAAGGAGGGAGCATAGTATGAAAAGAAGAGAATTTTTAAAGATAGCGGGAATTTCCACAATATTAGGGCTTGGAGGCATGTCGGTTGTAAATGAACTCCGGAAGGGCAGTCTTGAGGCGGCTCAATATGCTCCGGACCCTAAAACCATGGCAGCAAAAAGATGGGCTATGGTGATTGATATGAAAAAATTCAAGACAGCAGATGATTATCAGAAGTGTGTAGATGTCTGCCACAGCGTACATAATGTTCCTGATATTCCGGACCCGAAGAGGGAAATCAAATGGCTCTGGCCCGAAATGTTTGTACATGCTTTTCCAGCGCAGGAAGACTTATACCTGTCTGAGCATTACAAACATATGCCTTTTCTGGTGACTTGCAACCACTGTGCCAATCCCCCGTGCGTGAGGGTATGTCCCACAAAGGCTACTTTCAAGAGAATGAGTGACGGGATAGTAATGATGGATATGCACCGCTGCATCGGGTGCAGATTCTGTATGGCAGCATGCCCCTACGGAGCAAGAAGTTTCAACTGGCAGGACCCCAGACCTTTTATTAAAAGAGAGCTTAATCCAGAATTCCCTACAAGGATGAAAGGCGTTGTGGAAAAGTGCACTTTCTGTTATGAGAGGCTTGCAAAAGGACTGATGCCTGCTTGTGTTGAGGCATCCAATGGGGCACTGATATTTGGTGATGTGACAGAGCCGAACTCAGAAATTAGAAAGGTTCTCAATTCTAACTTCACAATCAGACGCAGGCCGGAGCTTGGAACGGGTCCAAGTGTTTACTACATCATAGGAGGTAACGAACATGCTTGAGAAAGCGCTTACAGGCAGTAAAACATACTGGGCATGGATATTCTTTTTACTTGCAATTATCGGAGTAGGGTTCCTTTGCTACCTCCGCCAGTTTAGTGTAGGTCTGGGAATAACAGGCATGAGCAGGGATGTTTCATGGGGCTTTTATATATCCCAGTTTACTTTCCTTGTTGGTATCGCAGCGTCCGGTGTTATGGTTGTCCTGCCTTATTATCTGCATAATTATAAGGCATTCGGCAAGATAACCATTTTAGGCGAGTTTCTGGCAATCTCTGCGGTTATCATGTGCATGCTGTTTATATTTGTTGATATGGGGCAGCCGCTCCGTGTTCTGAACGTAATACTTCATCCAACCTTTAACTCTGTTATGTTTTATGATATGGTTGTCCTGAGCGGCTATCTGTTACTGAACGTACTGATTGGCTGGACAACCCTGGGTGCAGAGCGTAAAGGAATAGCACCGCCGAAATGGGTAAAGCCCTTTATAATCCTGTCTATTTGCTGGGCGCCTTCTATCCACACGGTTACGGCTTTCCTGTATGCAGGTCTGCCCGGAAGGCATTTTTGGTTAAGCGCCATAATGGCAGCCAGATTCTTAGCATCTGCCTTTGCATCAGGACCGGCACTTCTGCTTATACTGGCTTTTATAATCAGGAGATTCACAAAGTTTGACCCCGGAAAGGAAGCTATTCAGACACTGGGCAAGATTGTAACTTACTTCATGATTGCAAATGTCTTTTTCCTCGGCCTCGAATTGTTCACCGCCTTCTACAGCCAGATACCGGGTCATATGCACTCATTCGTGTATCTCTATGCCGGATTGGAAGGGTACAGCAAGCTCGTTCCGTTAATGTGGCTTTCGAGCATTCTTGCGGTAGTGGCTCTTGGTTTGTTGGTATTCCCACAGATAAGAAGAAACGAGACCGCTTTAGCAATTGCAGCCATTGCAGTATTTTTCTCATTATGGATAGACAAGGGGTTTGGTCTGGTTATCGGTGGATTTATCCCGAATCCTTTTGAAAGGGTAACTGAGTACTGGCCTACACTGCCTGAGTTTTCAATATCCCTTGCGGTCTGGGCATTCGGATTTCTGGTGCTGACCGTCCTTTATAAGATAGCTGTTTCAGTGAAGGAACAGTCAGGCGGCGAAGCGGTTCATTAAGAAGATAGCAATTCGTTGATTTCGAGTAAGGGAGGCAATCTCGCTGAGATTGCCTCCCTTCTTTGCTTAAAAAATCAAAGGGTAAGGACAGCCTTCAGGAAGCAAATAAATTGATTGACAACAGCGATAATTAATTTGTTATATTAAAAATTGGAAAGGAAATATTTCCTGAATTAAGATATTCAATATGGGGAGGTGATTTAATGTATAACGTTGTAGTTGATGCTGCAAAATGCGAAGGTTGTGAGGAATGCGTAACCAACTGCCCTCAGGCTGTATTCCAGATGGTTGACGGCAAAAGCGTTACAGATCCGTCTGCTGAATGCGTTTTCTGTGAGACATGCACAAGTGTTTGTCCAAGTGCTGCAATAACAATATCAGAAATGTAATGATTTTCTCGCGTTGGGATGGTTGACAAAAAAGGAGCACAATTTAAGTGCTCCTTTTTTGTTGTTAATTGTGTCTTAAAAAATTAAGGTTTCTGGAGGTAAATTTCCCATTTATCTGCAAGTTTTACAACTTCAATGGGATAGCCCTGTTTCTCAGCAAATCTCGGGAGTGAGTCTTCAGCCGAGGCAGGTGCATCGGTGAGGATTTTCAATATTCCTCCACTCGATAATTTTTCCATAGCTTTTTTTGTGAGGACAAGCGGATAGGGACAAACCCTTCCTAAAACGTCAAGCACTTCTGCTGGTGTCTGTGATTTTAAATCTGCCATTTTTAACCTCCATAATTTAATTAAAACACAAGGAGATGGTTTGAAGATTCCATCACCTTTTGTATCTCAGCATAAGGTACTATTTGCAGCTTTTTGTCAGCGCCCATATCTTCGGCATCAGCAATTCTATCCTCGGATATGCCGAAACGGGCAAGGTCTTCTTTGCATACAAGTATATCCAGATCGACAAGAAGTCCATTTTTAATATGCGACTCGATACTCATTACCCCGTAATTTTCCATCGCCTTCTGGTCTTTAAGGCAATTGAGGACTCCTTCGCCGACCATGCAGACCGTAGGGATTACGTTCTGGCCGTCCTCAAGGAGCATCTCCACTACCTGATAGGATATGGCGTGTGTTATACCGAGTGTCGCGGTTTCACTCTTATAGGGGGGTCTTTGAATTAAAAATGCTAATTTTACGTTCGACATTCTACTCACCTCCTATATGCAATACTCTGTCGCTGTTATAAATCTTGGCAAGATACCAGTGCATCGCATTCCATTGAATTCCTTCGATAGCCTCTGTCTTCTGGATTCCCCTTGCCAGTGCGCATGCCTCGCATGTGCAAATTTCCACGCCTTTTTTCAGGAGTTCCATAACCGGTTTTTCTGCAGTTGAATAATCTTTAAGGTGCTTTTGATGAGCCTTGCCAATCATGGTGCCGTTGCTGCTTAACCACAGATTGACCTTATGCCCTTTGTCGGCGGCAGCTCCTGCCAATTTTAAGGCGAAATCAAGGCTTTTCGAACCTACAAGTGATGCAAAACAGGCCATTGTAAGTGTTCCCATGGTAATCCCTCCTATACCCAGATTAATTTTTCGTAATCATTAAAAATTAAATCTACAACGTCACTATACGTTACAACCTTGACGCGGCTGTCGACATCTGTATTTGTAAGCCCTCTTGTTGCGAGGTCTTCTGATAAGGCATAGAAATTTGCGCTCTTGTCAAGTATCGGAGACGCCTTGCCGTTATCCTTGATGGTAGCATGAAATACCCCGTTTTGAATGAAAATTATGCCGAGTTTTTCAGCTGTGAGCCTGTCGACTGTCTCGACAGTGCTTTTATAATCGTTGACAAAAACTCCTAACTTCATACTTACACCTCCTCTTAAAAATTTTGGTCTGACATGCAGACTATTTGAAAAATAGAATAAAAAACGAAATTTTAAATATATGACTTTATACCAGTTATAGACCATACTTGTCAATAGAAAATATCTTTAACATCATGGAATATAAGAAAGAACGTTTAATTCTGTTTCAGCAGTTTATAAAGTAAGGCATCTACTTTATCTATAAGATTTTTGAATAATCCTCCATGGCTTTTTGAGTCTGAAAAAAGCCTTGTCCTGATTCTCTGGATTTCTGGGTTGGCACACATTTCATAAGTAATGTGTCCGTTCTGCATAGCAAGTCTTTCAAGGGTTAAGAGTTTTTTTGCCTCATCTGCAAAAGGCAAGAGCAATTTCTTGATATGTAATGCGTAATCTGTAATGGATAATGAG
>PNNP01000017.1 GCA_013824325.1 Thermodesulfovibrio sp.
TACTCATTGCGCACAGGCTTTCTTCATTGAAGGAGAGTGATATGATTATCGTGCTTGATAGAGGAAAGATAGTAGAGACAGGAAACCATCATACATTGATGGCACGGGACGGGCTTTATGCATATCTGTATAAACAGCAGGAGGGTGAGGCATGAAAGATCATCATGAATTCAGGCCCGTGCTTGCTGAAATAGAGGAAAAACCGCCGAACCCTGCGGGAAGGATTTTCCTGTGGGTAATTTTAGCTCTTATGTTTGTGCTCATCGTGGGACTATATTTAGTAAAGGTAGATGTGGTTGTTACAGCACGCGGCAAGATAATACCCTTTGGAGATGTGAAGGTTCTCCAGCCCCTTGAAACAGGCGTGGTAAGAAAGATACTCGTAAAAGAAGGCGATTTTGTAAAAGAAGGCGATACGCTTGTTGAAATAGACCCCTCACTGGACATGGCTGACCTTGAAGGCAAAGAGAAAAATCTGAAATTCTCCATGCTCGCCATGGAGAGAATAAAGGCGGTTCTTGCCGGCAAGGAGTTTGTGCCGTCTGACCGCAATGTCCCTCCAGAAATTCTTGATGCGCAATTGAAGCTTTATCATGCCCAGAAATCATTGTACAACTGGACATTGCAGCAAAAAGGAAAAGAACTCCGTGAGGCTGAAACTGCACTTAAAACACAGAAAGAAGAAATCAAGAAACTAAAAGAATTGATGAACATTATCTCTGAGGATGAAAAAAGGCAGAAAGCCCTTGCAGAAATAGGGGCAGTTGCTGAAAACCGTTACAGGGAAAAAGTAAAAGAGAGACTGAACTTAGAAAAAGAGCTTGAGGTAAAGAGCGGACAGGCTGAAGAGCTTGCAACACGGCTGGACAGGATTAAAGATGAAATCGAGGTGTTTAAAAGCGGATTCAAAGAAAAGCTGCTGTTCGAACTTTCCGGAAATGTGCAGGGTAAAAATGTGCTGCAGGCAGAGGTGAGCAATCTTAAATTCAAACAGGAAAAGAGATTTATCAACTCTCCTGCGAATGGATATGTTCATCTCCTCCTTGTTAAAACAATCGGAGGCGTTGTAACGCCTGCTCAACCGGTATTAAGCATTGTTCCTGAGAAAACACCTCTCATAGTCAGAGCGCTTGTTTTAAACAAAGATATAGGTTTTGTAAGGGAAGGACAGAAGTGTGTTAATAAAGTTGATACTTACGACTTTCAGAAGTACGGCATGATTGACGGCAAGCTGGACACCGTGAGTCCCTTCAGCGTTGAGGATAAGGAAAACGGAACTGATGGATACCCTGTGCACGTCAGTATTTTTTCAGAGGAACTGAAAGACAAAGAAGGAAGGGTCTACAAAATAAAGCCCGGGATGTCTGTAACAACAGAGATACACGTTGGTGAAAGAAGGGCAATTGAGTTCTTCCTTTTCCCTGTCATCAAGTATCTTGATGAAGGGTTGAAAGTGAGGTAGTGCCTTCTCATTCGGCATTTGACAATAGGGTTTCTAAAAACTGATAATTAGATATGAGCAGCAGATACAACGCATTCGGGGCATATCTTAAAAAGAGATTCGGCACTGTTGTCTACAAAGTCAATGTAGACGCTGGTTTCACTTGTCCGAACAGGGACGGCACGCTCGGCGTGACAGGCTGCATTTACTGCAACAATGACAGCTTCAGGCCTTCAAAATGCAAGCCCGACACCCCGATGAGAGAACAGATAAGAAACGGCATAAGATACCTTTCAAATAGATACAAAGCTAAAAAATTCCTTGTATATTTTCAGCCGTATACAAATACATACGCTCCTGTATTAGAACTGGAAAGATTATACAGGGATGCACTTTCAGAGCCTTCTATAATCGGTCTTGCCATTGGAACAAGACCTGACTGCGTAGATGAGGAAAAGATAGAGATGCTCCAGACGCTTGCAAAGGATTATTTCATTTTAATCGAATACGGTCTGCAATCAATATATGACAGGTCGCTCCAGTACATATGCCGTGGACACGATTACCAGACCTTCCTCGACGCCCTGCATCTGACTGCAGGACGCGGGATACACTCAGGCGCACACGTTATAGTAGGGTTTCCTACAGAGACAAGGGAAGAGACACTTGCAATTGCTGACGAAATCTCGGGCATGCCTTTAGAATTTTTAAAGATACACCAGCTTCAGGTAATAAAGGATACCCCGCTTGCTGAAATATATATGAGAGAGCCGTTCCATACTTTTGAATATGAAGAATATCTAAATTTCCTTGTGGATTTTATCGAACGCTTATCCCCTGAAATCGTTCTTCAGAGGCTTTTTGCAACATCTCCTGATGAAATCCTTATTGCACCCAGATGGGAAAAATCAAGACAGGAAATTATCCTTGATATAGAAAAGAGGTTCATTCAGAGAAATGCTTTCCAGGGCTCTAAGTGCGTCTGTTATAGGCATTGATGCACACTTAATCGAGGTTGAAGTAGACATAACATCAAGGGGCTTACCCTATTTTTCAATGGTAGGGCTGCCTGATGCTGCAGTAAAAGAAAGCAAAGACCGTATAAAAGCTGCCCTCAAAAATATAGGTTTCAACTTTCCATTAAAACAGATTACCGTCAACCTTGCCCCTGCGGATTTGAAAAAAGAAGGCTCTTCATTTGACCTGCCCATTGCTATTGGGTTAATTGCAGCAGAGGAATTAATCCCGTCAAATATCCTCAAGGAATATATCATTGCAGGCGAGCTTTCGCTTGACGGAAAAATTAAACCGATAAGGGGTGCGCTGCCTGTCGCATTGGAAGCAAAAAGACTCGGCTTAAAAGGTATTATCCTGCCAAAGGAGAATGTTGCTGAAGCAGCAGTTGTGAAAGGAATAGATGTATTCGGAATGGAAAGTCTGCCCGAGGTTATTGAATTTTTAAACGGAATCTCAAAGAAAGAGCCTTTTAAAATTGATATAAACTCTGTGATGGCTGAAAATTCCATCTATGAAGATGATTTCTCGGATGTCAAGGGACAGGAACATGCAAAGAGGGCACTGGAGGTAGCTGCTGCCGGCTCGCACAATATATTGATGATTGGTCCTCCGGGCAGCGGCAAGACCATGCTTGCAAAGCGCCTGCCTTCAATACTTCCACAGATGACATTTGAAGAGGCGCTCGAAACAACTAAGATACACAGCGTTGTAGGGCTTCTGCAAAACGGACAGTCACTTCTCGCTATCCGCGCATTCAGGGCGCCGCATCATACTATTTCTGATGTTGCATTAATTGGCGGCGGGCAGATACCAAGGCCTGGCGAGGTTTCATTAGCCCATCATGGAATACTATTTTTAGACGAACTGCCGGAGTTTAAAAGAAATGTGCTGGAAGTTTTAAGACAGCCGATTGAAAGCGGCGTTGTTACTGTATCGAGGGCTGTTGCAACAGTCTCGTATCCTGCACAGTTTGTCCTCGTCTCAGCAATGAACCCCTGTCCGTGCGGATTCTTTGGTGATTCACGGCATCAGTGCACATGCACGCCCGGAATGATAACCCGTTACAGGTCAAGGGTCTCAGGGCCATTGATGGATAGAATTGATATTCACATGGATGTACCTGCTGTCCCTTATAAAGAATTGTCAAATAATTACGCAGGAGAGAAATCAGAGGTCATAAGGCAGAGAGTAATCAATGCGAGGGAAAGGCAGTTGAAAAGATTCGGGGATGACAGGATATTTGCCAACGGGCAGATGAAGACAAAGCATATGAAGAAATACTGCAAACTCACCGAAGATGCTCACGGCCTTCTGGATACGGCAATGCAAAAGCTCGGTTTAAGCGCAAGGGCATATTCAAGGATACTGAAAGTTTCAAGGACGATTGCTGACTTAGACGCCTCTGAAAACATACACGGTCACCATGTCGCAGAGGCAATCCAGTACAGGACACTGGACAGAGGGCAGTTTTAAGATTTTCTTTAGTGTTATAATAAATAACTAAAAAAACCATGAAAATAAATGATATAAATGTCGGCAACAATAATCTGCCCTTAATCATTGCTGGTCCCTGTGTAATTGAAAACGAGGATGTAACCTTTTATACTGCACAAAAGATAAAGGATATTTGCACCTCTGTTGGTCTGCCTTTTATATTTAAGAGTTCTTTTGACAAGGCAAACCGCACATCTGTCACATCATTCAGAGGTCCCGGCATTGATAAAGGATTGCGTATACTTTCAGACGTAAAAAGCAAATTCAATATCCCTGTAATATCCGATGTGCATTCAGTTGAAGAGGTCAAGCCTGCAGCAGAGGTGCTTGATGCATTGCAACTGCCGGCATTCCTATGCAGGCAGACAGACTTAATCATCGCTGCATCAAAAACAGGCAAACCAGTAAACGCAAAGAAAGGACAGTTCCTTGCACCGTGGGATATCAAAAATATAATTGACAAATTTACATCAACAGGCAATCAGAATTTAATGATTACAGAAAGGGGTACTTCCTTCGGATATAACAACCTTGTTGTTGATTTCAGGGGATTCACTATAATGCGCTCATTCGGCTATCCTGTAATATTTGATGTGACGCACAGCCTGCAGCTTCCGGGCGGGCAGGGAAGCTGTTCAGGAGGACAGAGGGAATTTGCAGAGCCGCTTGCGAAGGCTGCTGTAGCAGCAGGTGTTGACGGGTTATTTATGGAGGTTCATCCAGAACCTGACAAAGCTCTGTGCGACGGGCCCAATATGATAAATTTTGATACACTTTTAAATTTACTTAAAGCAGTCAAATCCATACACAGCGCACTAAAGGGAGAAAAATGACTATCCAAAAAAACGATAACATCCTTGATATAGCAAAAAGGGTTTTAAGGATAGAAGCTGATGCTGTCCTTGCACTTACAGAAAAGCTCAACAGCAATTTTGAGAAAGCTGTCGAGATAATCTTTAATGCAAAGGGCAGGGTCGTTGTCTCGGGCATGGGTAAATCAGGGCTTGTGGGCAAAAAGATAGCAGCAACCCTTGCATCAACCGGAACCCCTTCATTCTTCCTGCATCCTGCTGAGGCAAGCCACGGAGACCTCGGAATGGTTACATCAAGAGATGTGATAATTGCAATATCATACAGCGGTGAAACTTCGGAGCTTATCGGACTAATACCTTTTCTGAAACGATTTAATGTGAGCTTAATATCAATGACAGGCAATCCCGAGTCAACACTTGCAAAAGCTGCTGATGTGAACCTTGACATATCAGTGAAGGAAGAGGCATGTCCCCTCGGAATCGTTCCCACTGCATCAACAACAGCCACACTTGCGATGGGCGATGCAATAGCAGTAGCCCTTCTGACTAAAAACGGCTTAAAAGAGGAAGACTTTGCATTTTTCCATCCCGGCGGCAGTCTCGGCAAAAAACTGTTCTTAACGGTCAAAGACCTTATGCATACCGGTGACGCCCTGCCTGTTATATCACCCGTGACACCATTGAGCATGGCAGTTGTAGTAATATCATCCAAAAGGCTCGGCGTAACGATAGTCGCAGATGCTGACCAAAAAATCCTCGGCATCATAACAGACGGCGATGTAAGGCGCGTGATAGAGAAATGGGGGAAGGAATTCTTTGACATGAAGGCAGGAGAGGTCATGACCAAAAATCCAAAGATGATTTCAGAAGATGAACTCGCTGCAAAGGCTTTATCCATAATGGACACCTACTCGATAACTTCCATTGTAGTTGCTGATAATGAAGGAATTGCAAAGGGCATTATCCATCTGCATGATATTCTTAAACAGGGAATCGTTTAGTAAATGACCGAAAAAGAACTTTTCGAAATCGCCAAAAATATAAAGCTCCTCATCCTCGATGTTGACGGAGTGCTTACGGATGGAAGCATTATTCTTGACAATGAAGGCAATGAGATTAAGGCATTCCACGTTCGCGACGGGCACGGGATAAAGATGCTCACAAAGGCAGGCGTGCATGTCGCCATAATCACCGGAAGGTATTCAAAGGTCGTGGAAAGAAGGGCGCACGAACTCGGCATAACAGAGGTTTATCAGAAGTGCTATAAAAAGTCCGTTGTCTACGAGCATCTCATCGAAAAATTCGGCGTAACCGATAAGGAAGTTGCCTATATCGGAGATGACATTGTTGATATCTCTCTTCTGAAAAGGGCCGGGCTTTCTGTTGCAGTTGCAGACGCAACTGCTGAAACAAAATCTGTATCCATGCTCATCACAGAAAACGCCGGCGGAAGGGGGGCGGTAAGGGAGGTCTGCGACCTCATATTAAAGGCACAGGGCAAATGGCAAGACTTGTTGAATGAGTACCATCAGATTTAATCTCCCCACAATACTGACAATCGGCAGGATCATCCTGATTCCGTTTTTTATAATTATAACACCGGAAAGCCCTCTGCTGGGCATAACAATCTTTCTGATTGCATCTGCAACTGATTTTCTTGATGGATATTTTGCAAGAAGGTCAAAACAGATAACAAAATTCGGTATACTCCTTGACCCCATAGCAGATAAATTCCTCGTTATTTCTGCGCTTATATTGCTGGTTGACATGGTAAGGCTCTCTGCATGGATAGCCATAGTTATCATTGTCAGGGAATTTGTTGTGACTGCATTAAGGGTTGTAGCACTTTCAAAAAATATCGTTATCCCTGCAAAGACAGGCGGGAAAATCAAAACTGTAACCCAGATGGTTGCAATCGTTCTTCTTCTTATGCCCGGCGGCATTGGCGATTTTGATTTCTACGACGCAGGGCTTATTCTAATGTATATTGCACTTTTTCTGGCAATTGTATCCGGAGTTAAATACAGTATCTCTTTCTGGAGACAAATCTGATGATAATCTTATTTCTGATAATCTCGTTTCTGATAGGTTCGATTCCGATAGGATTAGTAATTGCAAAGTTCAAAGGAATTGACTTAAAAAAAATCGGGAGCGGCAATATCGGCGCAACGAATGTATGGAGAGCCATAGGTAAAGAGGCTGCTATCATTACTCTAATAGGGGATATCTTAAAGGGCGCAGTTCCTATCATTTTAGCAAGGGCATTCTTTCCCGATATAGGTCTTCAGGTTTCAGATTCCGGATTGCAGGCGCTTCAATTTTCAATCTCAAATCCTAAATTAGCACTGGAAGGAGTGCTTGGATTGGCTGTGATTTTAGGACATAATTTTTCAATATTTCTCAGGTTTAAAGGCGGCAAGGGTGTTGCAACAAGCCTCGGTGTTTTGCTTGCACTTTCTCCGCATGTGGCACTTATAACAGCAACGATATGGCTGTTCCTGCTTAACTTAAAAGGGTATTCATCATTAAGCGCTCTTGTTTCATTCGGGCTGCTTCCATTAAGCATTTACCTGCTCGATTATTCACAAGAAAAATTTGTCACTGCCATAGCTATTGCCCTTCTTATATTTATACGGCATATTCCAAACATAAAACGGCTGATACAGGGAACCGAAAGTAAAGTAATAAAAAAAAGGTAATAATATGATAAAAAAAGCAGTTGCCCTTTTGAGCGGTGGCATTGATTCCTCAACAACCCTTGCAGTTGCAAAATCCGAGGGCTATAAACTTTATGCACTGAGCTTTGATTATGGTCAGAGACATATGCGCGAGCTTGAATCTGCGAGAATGGTTGCACAAAGCCTCAGTGTCAAAAAACACCTCGTACTAAAGTTTGACCTTCGAGAAATCGGCGGCTCTGCCTTGACCTCAAAAATTGAAGTGCCGAAAAACAGTAATGCGTTAAAGGAAAATACTGTTCACGCGTCACGCATTACGCATCACTGTTCTTATATCCCCATTACCTATGTTCCTGCGCGCAATACAATCTTCTTGTCATTTGCACTGTCTTGGTCAGAGGTGCTTGAGGCGCCTGAAATTTTCATAGGCGCAAACGCAGTGGATTACAGCGGCTATCCTGACTGCCGCCCTGAATACCTCAAGGCATTTGAGGAAATGGCAAACCTTGCAACAAAAATTTCTGTGGAAGGAAAATTCCGTTTCAAAATAAACGCCCCCCTGCTTAATCTGACAAAGGCAGAGATAATAAAAAAGGGAATGGAACTGGGACTGGATTATTCGCTTACATGGAGCTGCTATGACCCGCAGCCTGCTATCGCAGGAGTCAGAAGTCAGAAGTCAGAAGAAGGAAAAAACTCTGAACTCAGGACTCTAAACTCAAAACTGATGCCATGCGGGAGATGTGATAGCTGTCTTTTCAGGGCAAAGGGCTTTCAGGAGGCAGGGGTTAAAGACCCACTTTTACCTTGACCTTGCAGGGATTTTCAAATATACTTCTTTCATGCTCGATTATCTCTTCAATCCTGCCTCAATTGCTGTAGTCGGTGCGTCACGCGACCCCAAAAAAGTGGGGCATGCTGTTTTGAATAACCTGATAAAATTCAACTTCAAAGGCAGAATCTATCCTATAAATCCGTCAGCCGATGAAATCCTTGGCATAAAGGCTTACCCTTCTGTCTCAAAAACAGGGGAAAATATAGATATTGTTGTTATCTCCATTCCTGCTAAAGGTGTTCCTGAAGCGCTCATTGACTGCGCCCGCGCAAATGTTAAGGGGGCTGTTATTTTGACTGCCGGTTTCAGAGAGATTGGACATGAAGGCAGAAGATTAGAAGACGAAATTATAAAAATTGCAAAAGACAATAATATAAGGGTTCTTGGCCCGAACTGTCTGGGCGTCATTAATACAGGCAACAATATGAATGCCACATTTGCTGCTGATATGCTCCCTTCGGGAAGGACTGCTTTCTTTTCCCAGTCAGGAGCCCTCGGGGTAGCGATTATGGACTGGGCGATTGGCAATAATTTTGGGTTCTCAAAATTCATAAGTTTCGGGAACAAGGCGGACTTAAGCGAGATTGACTTCACTGAATACTTTATAACAGACGATGAAACCGACATCATCCTCGGATATATTGAAGATGTTGTGGATGGAAAGAAATTCATGGAGATTGCAAAGAAAGCTACAAAGGTAAAACCTGTTATTCTTATAAAATCCGGCGGAACCGAAGCAGGGGCACGCGCTGCATCTTCACACACAGGCGCCCTCGCCGGCTCTGATGCAGCATTCAATGCCGTCTTCAAACAAACAGGTATCATACGTGCGCATGGCATTCAGGACTTAATTGAAACTGCAATTGCATTTTCAGGGAGAAAACTTCCGCAGGGCAACAGGCTTCTAATTATTACCAATGCAGGCGGTCCGGGAATACTTGCTGCTGATATGTCTGAAAGACTCGGCATCCAGCTTCCCCGCATGACAAAAGAGAACATAACCTCTATCGAATCACTGCTTCCTTCAAATGCTTCGCTTTACAACCCTGTTGACATAGTTGGAGACGCTACATCAGAGAGGTATAAGATTGTTCTTGAAAAGGCTATAATTGACCCAAACATAGACGGTATTGTTGTTATACTCACACCACAGGCAATGACAGACGTGCAGAATACGGCTGATATAATTATCAGCACATCGCAGGCTACAGAAAAGCCGATTATCGGTTCTTTTATCGGAGATATGCGGGTAAAAGACGCTTCGGAAAAACTAAAAAACAGTCTTGTGCCCTGTTTTGGCTATCCTGAAATTGCGGTAAGTGCATTCAGAAAGCTGTATGATTATAGTTCATGGAAGCATTCAAAAGAATGGGCTTTTTCGCCGGGCATAAACAAAAAAGAAACTGCAAAGGCATTTATTGAGGATTTGCTGAATACCGGAAATTATCAGGCACTTGAAGATGTTGCCATGAACATCCTTTCCTGTTACGGTTTTGAGTTTCCTGAAAGAGGACTGGCAAGAAGTCCGAAAGAAGCATCTGCCGTCGCTGAGCGCATCGGATTCCCTGTGGTAATGAAAATATCATCCCCTGAAGTGCTGCACAAAACAGATATTGGCGGCATAAAAATAAACATCAGTTCTGATGTGGCAGCCGAAGATGCATTCATAGAGATTACCTCAAATGTGAAAAGGCTTATGCCTGATGCTTTTATAAACGGCGTAATGATTTATGAAATGATAAAGGGAGGGAGGGAAGTAATACTTGGCGTTACTTATGACAGGACTTTTGGTCATATGATTATGTTCGGACTTGGAGGAATTTATGTTGAAGTTTTAAAAGATGTATCCTTCAGAGTGGCTCCTGTTTCACATGCCGAAGCTGCATCCATGATAAACGAAGTGAAAACAAGTGCCCTTTTAAAAGGTGCCCGTGGTGAAAAGGCTTACGACATTGATTCAGTAATTGACGGCATAGTGAAACTGTCATCCTTTGTGATGGATTTCCCGATGGTACGGGAGCTTGATATAAACCCGTTAGTCGTTATGAGCAGAGGCGCCTTTGCCCTTGATGCAAGGATTATCTTTGAAAGGCAGACGGACTGATTTTATGTCCATATGAAAATGATAATTTACAAGATTTGCGAGAGGGTTCCGCCTCGAAAGCAGGATTAAAATAAAACAAGCTATATAAAGTAGCAAGAAAGGAGGACCATTATGGTTTCCATATTCATTGTCTCCACAAGGGGTTATACAGGAAAAACCTTTATAGCCCTCGGACTCGCACTGAACCTGAGGGAGCAAGGCTATAAGGTTGGCTACATAAAACCGCTCGGGAAAAGCCCTGTAAAAAAAGGCAAAGAGCTTTTTGATGCTGATGCGGTGTTCATCAAGGAGGCTCTTTCTTTCCCCGACCCTCTTAAAGTAATGTCGCCTTTTGTTTTCAGCTATGAAATGCAGAACAGGCTGTTTGAAGGAAGAATAGGAGATGTAAAGAAACAGATAGTTGACTCGCTCGAGTCACTAAAAGGAAAGGACTTTGTAATTATCGGCGGGGCAGGAGATATGTTTGAAGGGGCGTCCGTGAACATAGACGCAATAAGTCTTATTGAAGCTATGAATGCCCGCGTCCTGATGGTAGAGTCCTGGATTGACGATATGTCAATGGATTCCTTCGTTGCAGGGCAGAAACTGCTGGGAAGCAGATTTACAGGCGGGGTAATCAATAAGGTTCATTCGAGTGCATTAAAACATGTAAAAGAAACCGTAGTTCCTTTTCTTGAAAAAAGGGGTATAAAGGTATTCGGCACTTTCAAAAAGGACGACCTCCTTGAGGCTTTCTCGGTAAGACAGCTTATTGAAATACTGAATGGAGGAGTGCTTTGCTGTGAAGACAAACTTGACGAGTTTGTTGAACACTTCTCTATCGGTGCGATGGATGTTGACAGTGCGCTTGCATATTTCAGAAGAATTCCAAACAAGGCTGTAATCACCGGCGCACATCGTTCTGACATACAGCTTGCGGCTATGGAGACATCGACAAAATGTATCATCCTCACCGGCGGCCTGTTAACGAATGATGTTGTGCTCGGAAAGGCACAGGCAAAGGGGATCCCGATTATCTCGGTTGCAGAGGACACTTTTACCACGATAGACAGAATAGAAGGCATAATGGGCAAGGCGAGGATAAGAGAAAAAGGAAAGATACAGCGCGCTAAAGATTTGATTAAAGCAGAATTCGACATGAAGAGACTTCTGGAAAACCTGAAGTAAGGAGAGCTGCATCAAAATATTTTCAAGGACTAAAAAAAGACCTTTTTTTGCCTGGCAGATTGAGCTCACCACAAGATGCCCCCTTAATTGCAGAATGTGTATAAGGGAAGGCGCTAAAGACTGGCAGGGCAGTGATATAAGCATTGATGCCTTCAGAAAAATCTCTCCTTATTTTAAAGATGTTGAAAATGTAATCCTTCAGGGGTGGGGCGAGCCTCTGCTGCATAAAAATCTTATTGATGCTATAAAGCTCGTAAAAGAAAAAGGCTGTAAGGCTGGATTTGTAACAAGCGGAAAGGGATTAACCCGTGACTATATCTCTGATATTCTGAATACAGGGATTGATTTTATCGGCTTTTCTTTTGCAGGAGCAACAGCAAATACTCATAATTCAATAAGGGTGAATTCTGCTTTTGAAATGCTTCTTAATAGCATCCATACATTCAACAAAATTAAGACAGACCATAAACTCAAAAACCCTAAATTACATATCGTATATCTAATGCTCAAGGATAACATATCAGAGATACCTGCCATGTTAAAGCTTGCCAATGAACTTGGCATTGAAGAGGTTTTTCTGACAAATCTTATCCATGTTACAAAT
This sequence comes from Thermodesulfovibrio sp., assembly GCA_013824325.1. Classification (GTDB taxonomy): domain Bacteria; phylum Nitrospirota; class Thermodesulfovibrionia; order Thermodesulfovibrionales; family Dissulfurispiraceae; genus PNNP01. The sequence continues at coordinate 12,153 of PNNP01000017.1, forward strand.
GACTGGCAGGATAAACAGAGGGTGTTTAACTGTCAGAATGGTGACGCAGATATTGAGCAATATGAAGAACTGATGAGAAAGGCCGAGATAAAGGCACATGAATTGAAAATAAATCTGAGGCGCCCTTCCCTGTCAGCGCAAGACGTGCCGGTGTGTGAAGAAAATCCTCTCGGAAATCTTTACATATCAGTGGACGGCGAAGTATCTCCTTGTGTTTATCTGCATCCGCCTGTTCCTTCTCCTTTTAAAAGAATATTCTGCGGCAATCAAAATAACATCAAGAAGTTGAGTTTCGGAAACATCTTTAGAGAGTCTTTCCAGAATATATGGAACAGCAAAAGATACACTGAATTCAGGGACAGTTTCATAAACAGAAAGAGAAAGTCTGAACAGAGGTATTTACATTTTCTAAATATGGACAGGATAAAAAAATTATTAAAAGAATCCCTGCCGCAGCCTCCAGAACATTGCAGGACATGCCATAAAATGCTCGGGGTGTAATAATAATTTTATGCCATTTTTCTTCCTGCCTGCATTTTCCTCCTTAAAATTGCCTTTATAACCTCCATTGAAATGAATACGATAATGCCAAATCCAAGGATTATACCAATATCAGTAATTGATGGTTTTATTATTCCAAAGGCTTCACGTATTGACGGTATCTGGATTAAACCAATAATCAATATTAGCTCCCAAACAATAGCTATAATAAGCCATTTATGAGGAGGGGCTTTAAAAATGCTGTACCTCATTGAACGGAAATTGAATGCAATAATAAGCTCTATGATTATAAACAGGAAGAACATCTCTGTCCTTGCGTGTGTTATATCGGTAAGTTCATGGAAAAAGAGAAATAAAAAGAAAGGGATTTCAATCAATATTGCCATTAAAATGAATGCCCTCACATCCCATGAAAAGACACTTTCCTTCGGGTCTCTCGGCGGTCTCTGCATAATGTCAGGGTCAGGTGGTGCAACACCCAAAGCGAGTGCTGGCAAGCCATCAGTGGCAAGGTTTATGTATAAAATAGCAGCCGGCAGGAGTGGCAAATACTGGGGACCTAAAACAAGAACTACCCCTCCAATTACAACGACCTCGGTAATATTGCATCTGAGAAGATATGTGAGATATTTTTTTATGTTGTCATATATCCATCTGCCCTGTTCAATGGCTTTAATAATGGTTGCAAAGTTGTCATCGCTTAAAACCATATCAGATGCCTCTTTTGCGACATCGGTGCCGGTAATGCCCATTGCTATTCCGATATCTGCATGTTTCAATGCAGGTGCGTCATTCACGCCGTCACCTGTCATTGCAACTACTTCTCCTCTCTTCTTCCATGCCTTGACTATCTTCAATTTATCCATAGGTGACACTCTGGCATAAACCGTAACCTTATCAACAATCTTCTCAAATTCTTCATCACTCATCTTCTCAAGCTCCTCGCCTGTCAATACCATGTCGCCTTCAGTGTAAAAGCCGATTTCCTTTGCTATTGCCACTGCTGTGAGTTTGTGGTCACCTGTTATCATTATTGGTTTGATGTGAACCTGCTTGCATATTTTTGTGGCTTCAACAGCCTCTTCCCTCGGCGGGTCCATCATCCCCACAAGCCCGATGAATGTCATGTCACATTCAATGCCTTCCTCTATACATACAAGAGCCTCAGATACTTCCCTGTAAGCTACACCCAAAACCCTTAATGCTCCTTGAGCCATTTCTTCGTTTGAATGTAATATTTTTATTCTGTCCTGCTCTGTCAGGGCTTTTTCCCAGTCTTTATCGGTGATAGAGGTGCACCTCTCCAGAACAATTTCAGGCGCTCCCTTCATAAATGCTATTCTCTTTCCATCCTGCATCTGATGAACAGTAGTCATTCTCTTTCTCTCGGAGCTGAACGGTATCTCTTCCAGTCTTTCGTTTTCAAGCCGTGTTTCAGTCTGATGTATTCCTGACTTTGCTGCTGCTACAACAAAAGCACCTTCAGTGGGGTCTCCTTTAATAAACCATTTGCCCTCTTTTTCCTCAAGAGTTGAATCATTGCACAGAAGTCCTGCCTGAAGCAGCAGTTTTAAAGGCTGATGGCTATTGATGTCTACTGTATCCGCACCTGATTTGCCTGATTTGAATATACCTTCAGGCACATAGCCAACGCCGGTAACCTCTATTACATCTTCACCCGCATATATCCTTCTGATAGTCATCTCTCCTTTTGTGAGGGTGCCTGTCTTGTCTGAACATATCACTGTTGTGCAGCCGAGAGTTTCAACTGCAGGCATTTTTCTTACGAGTGCATTTCTCTTTGCCATCTGATGCATTCCGATTGCGAGTGTACCGGTCACAATTGCAGCTAATGCTTCAGGAACTGCGGCAACTGCAAGGGAAACTGCAAACATCACCATTGTCACAATGAAAGGAAAGTCTATCTTTCCGCTCAAAGCCTCTCTGACAATGCTTATCCCTGCAACGAGAACGCAAATGCCAACGGCAATTATGCCAAGCCATTTGCCTATTTCTTGGGTTCTCTTTTCCAGCGGTGTCTTTTCTGTTTCAACTGCAGTTACCTCTTCGGCAATTTTCCCGAACTCTGTCTTCATGCCTGTTGCTGTAACAACTGCCTTGCCCCTGCCATAAGTAACAATGGTGCCGGTTAACACCATATTTTTCCTGTCGCCCACAGGTACTTTTTCAGGCAGAACCCTTAAATCCTTTCCAACAGGAATAGATTCACCTGTAAGAGGGGCTTCGTCACATTTCAGGGAATGGGCTTCAATCAGCCTGGCATCAGCAGGTATCTTATCACCTGCTTCAAGAAGCAATACGTCTCCAGGTACAAGCTCTTTTGAGGGAATTTCTTCCTCCTTGCCGTCCCTCAGCACTGTAATGGTTGGTGAAAGCATCTTCTTCAGTGCTTCAAGCGCCTGCTCTGCGCGATATTCCTGAATAAATCCTAAAACTGTACAAAATATGATTATTACTAAAATTATTCCGGCATCCAACAACTCTCCAACAAGGGCAGACAGAAGCGTAGCAATCAGTAGAATTATTATCAAGATGTTCTTGAACTGATTAACAAAGATTGCAAATCGCGAAATCCGTTCCTCTTTTTTCAGTTCATTATAGCCGTATTTTTCAAGACGACTTGTAATCTCGCCTTTTGTCAAACCATTATGAAGGTCGGTACCCAGTTCTTTTAGAACCTGTACTGCTTCTATCGAATGCCAGACCGGTTGAGACATGGAACCTCCATAAAAATTTATTTTTTTTGCTGTCATATAAAGTAACGCATGGACTCGCAAGCGGGTCCATGCGTTCTAAAAGTTACATCTTCGGTGCCTCAAAAAGAATACCGCCAAAGATTAAATAAGCAAGAAGCAATGTCCATATGACGTTAAAGCCCTGACCGATGAGAAATGCGATTGCAGGTCGTCCACCGCCAAGCTTTGCAAGGTCTGCAAATCTTGTCTCAAGCCCTATGCTTGTGAATGCAAGGGCAAACCACCAAGTCCTCAGACTTCCTAAAACGCCCTTGGTGTCTCCGACCACCTTTGGATCGAGGAAGAAAGAGAAGATAACGGATGCAATTATGAAACCAAGGACGAACTTGGGGAATCTGTACCAGATTTCCATAACACCCGGTTTTTCTCCGCCTGGTATTTTTTCTGCCTTTTTAAGCGTCCAGACAATAGAAAGAATAAAGGCTGCCACGCCGATAAGAACATTCTGTGACATTTTCACTATGATACCTACCTTCATTGCAGTTTCGCTTATGAGCGCACCTGCTGCAACAACAGAGCCGCTTGTATCAAGGGTACCGCCGAGCCATGCGCCTGCCACTACATCAGGCATTCCGACAGCCTTTGCAATAATCGGCTGGAAAATCATCATTGGGATGGCACAGATGAGAACGATTGATGTGGTATAGCTCAATTTTTTGGGGTCTCCCCTTATCGCACCTGACGTTGCGATTGCTGCAGAGACACCGCAGATTGAGACAGCGCTTGACAGTATCGCAGCAAACTCGTCATCAACCTTGAGCTTCTTAGCTATCCAGTACGTAAGATACCAGACTACACTCACAACTAAGATTGCCTGGACAATACCGTAACCTCCAGCCTTTACAATCTCTCCAAACAGGATACCGGCGCCGAGTATGACGAGACCTGTCTTGATGTAATATTCAGTCCTCACCGCTGTCATGAGCCATTCAGGCACTTTGAGCACATTACTGACAAACAGACCTAAGAACAGGCACCACAGGACATATTCAACACCATATTCACGAACTGTGTAATTGCCTGCAATGAACTGGGCAGCCCATGCTATGATAAAGACTATCGGGAAACCTACAACAAACTTTCCTATTGATTCGCCCATGAGAGCCATCGCAATAATACTCAGTGCGAGATATCCTATCCCGATATAGATAGCCAGCAAGATATTATCGCCTGAGAAAACCTTACCCATAAGATTTCCTGCCTGGCCCTTTACTTCCTTACTCAATGCACCTGTTTTTTTCTTCAGCCCTTCATCCTTGACACCTTTTGTAACCTCTTCCAGTTTTTTGGCAGCATCTCCGATTGCCTTTCTGTCTTTTGAGTCAATTGCAGTCTTTAATGCCATGAATTGGCCCTGAAGTGCTGTTTCACCTTTTTCCTCTGATGTCTTGGCGAGTTTTTCAACTGTAAGGGCTGCGCCGGTAATGTAAGATACAAACTCTCCATCCGTAGTCCATTTGAATTGCGGGATTTTGACAGTAAGTCCGGCGAGTATAAGAATTATGATAAGAAAGCCTAACCATACAGAGACCCAGTCTTCCTTTTTCCAGAGCGAAGACCAGTCAATTCCTTTTTTCTCTTCCATGCTCAAATACCTCCTCTCCTGAAACGAGGTTTTAAAACACGTTAAAATAAAAAAGCCTTCCCCTTACCTGTACAGTCTGTTTTTTTCTCAACCCCCTTTCTTTTCCGAAAAAAAGCTGTTTTTATAATCTTATAATTATTTACAGCATAATACCACTATTGTCAATATATTTTATTTGTGAAGTTTTTCATGATACTCAAAAGATAAAATTTTGACCCCTAAAAGTGCAATTATTTTTGCAAAAACAGGAGGCATAGATGCACGAAAAAGCTTCAATTGTTATATAATTAAAGTACTAAGCATCTGAATAAAAAACCTGAAGACATATTAAAAATGATTTCCATCACAAAAATAGCGGTTCCATCAAAATATGAAATTTTAAAAGAGGTGGTCAAGGACTACCCCGGACTTTTGAATGCTGCCGAGCTGCTGGTGCAGGAATTAAACCGGCATCCAAGAAACTGGGGGGTCATCTTAAAGGAACTGCGCGCTTATGCGCTGAAGAATTTTTCTCTGCATAATCACCATGAAAACGGCATAGATGCCATCAGGGTTATTATAGATGTCTTTCTGGAGGCAATAACTTCTCCTGACAGGGAAACACAGCGTGAGGCTGCTGACAGCATTATGTTCTACCTTGAGAAAATCCTGACGGACGGCGACTCTGCCCTTAAAAAATATTCATCTGTGCTGAACGACTGTTTTGCAATTCTTTATCAGTTGCCTGAGGACCGGTTCTTTATTCTCATTTCCAACCCCCATCAACTAAAAAAGCTCGGGCAAATCATATTCGAAAAGATATCAGGGGATTTTGATATCAAAGGCTTCAATGACCTGCTCTTCAGGTCTTTTCTGACAACCTATAAATACTGGTTGAAAGAAGAAGACCCGATAAAATGTTTCAAAGACAGGAAGGACTGCACCTTGACTGAAAAAGAAAATAAAGAACTTGAAGAACTCCTTTATCCAGTATCACATGCCAATCTAAAGGGGCTTATAACACATCTAAATACACTTAAAGAATTTTTAGACTCACGCGAATGCCTGGCGGAGCTGTTGAAATTTCCGGGTTACAGGCAGCTTGTTGGTTTCTATGAGGATAATATAAGGATGCTGCCTGAAACAGGCGATATAAATAAAAACCTTAATCTCAAACTCACATATCTATTCAAAATCATAAAGACAAAGAGTCTTTCAGGTATCCACGAAGATACCCTCAGAGAGATTAGCCGTACGCTTACTGCTGTCATTAAAATGGAGAAGCCGGCTCAGTTAAAGATTATTCTATCCGAACCTTTTGATATTTTGAAAAATGCCTTCATTCCGCATCCTGATGCAGTCCTTAGTTGCATACAGGCTGTCGGCAACGAGATATTTAATGCTGGCGACAGCAATCTTGTAGAATGGTTTATCAGAAAAATCATCTCCTTCGGATTCCAATATCCGGGCATAGCAGGTCTCACAGATGAATGGCAGGTAAAATCTAATAAGACCCATTTGAAAAACATCCGTGTCTGGATGGAGCTAATCGAGAACAATCCAAAGTGGACCAAATCACTTATATCCGCCTTGATTATCAATCTCAGACTCGGCGGAGTGCACATAAATGATACTGATTTGTTCCAGAAGGATATTACACGGCTCCTTAACAGCGACATCAAACCGGTGTATCATTTCATCAAACAGCTTTCTAAAGTATTCCCTGCGTATTTTAATGTAATCAATGCAGAAGGGGAATTGCGCGACGTATCAACAGACATAGACAACCTGACCCAGACTGCCGACCCGCTTGTCCACTTTCTGCGAAAACACAGTCATGTTGAGAGCAGTTCCCTGATTGTTGATTTCATAGAGAAAGCCATAACATTCTATCTGACAAAGGACAAAACCGCTCTGAAAAGATTCCTGCCGGAAGATGTATATAGCCAGATTAAGACATCAGGTGTGTTTGTTGATGAAATGAACGCCATTTTCAATTATATTTTCAGGGTTAAGGAGATGCAGGGGGTCAATGACTTCTTGCTTCTGTCCGAATACGATATTTACGAACTGACAAAGGACATGCCCGATGTTTCTGAAATAGAGAAAAAACGCGCATCGCTTGCCATCAAATTCTATCAACTGCTGAATCAAAAATACAGGCTGGGACCTCACAACATCGAAGAGCAGCTTGGACACATCAGCAGTTCAGGGCTGCCGTCTGCTGATTCGCTGATTGCGGTTTTAGAGAAAGGCACTGTCTATCAGCGTCTCAATGAAACTCTGAACTACCTCCAGCTTTTAAAGGATATCATCCTTTCCCCTGAAAGGTATGAGGCTATTGAGGATATTGCACGCAAAAGACATATTGCTGCCGGCATCCCTTCAATGTACGGCAGGTATACCGAGAAAAAATTCAATGCACTCTCCTTATCATTCCGTCTCGAAAATCTGGCAAATATCTTTTTTGAAGAACTGATAAACTCGTTCAACTTTAAATTTATTACAAGGGCTACGCTGTTTCAGATTGAAAAATATGCAAACCTGTTTTTAAGGGCGCTGCAGCTTGACGGGATATTCTCAAACAGGCTGGAAAATACTCTGGAACTGTTATCAGGTGCGCTGGAGGTAAGGAGATTCTCATTTTCACAGTATATTGACATATTCAGAAACTTTGCAGAGGCAGTTCAGGATATTCTAAATACCTATTACAGCGGCATCCATAAAAATAACCTCAAACAGATTATCCCGCAGATAGGGACAGATAATATGCTTCCTAAGTATTTTGACACTCAGAAAAAGCAGGGTGAGTTTGAGTTTATAAATACTGTATCAGAACGGTTTCTCAGGGAGATTGTAGCAAATTCTTCAGGACTCCAGCAGCTTGATAATTTTGTCAGCAGGATACTGAAGACACTGTTTGAACAGGCAGAAGTGCTGGATGTCCAGAATCTTGATTTGCTCATGAGCTATGACCCGAAAAAGGCGTTATCCGGCATCCACTTTCCAAACAAGGCAACCAATGACAGAATACATCTGGGTAATAAAGGTTACAATCTGCTAAAACTGTCTTCTCTCGGCATTCCTGTTCCTCCCGGCTTTATCATAACAACAGAGGTATTCCGCTGCATGCCCGCAATAACTAAATTCAGGTGCGTAAAGGACCATCTGAATGATGGTATTGAAGAGCAAATCACGAAGCTCGAACAGGCAACAGGAAGGAGATTTGGAGACCCTGAGAATCCCCTTCTTGTATCTGTCAGAAGCGGCGCAGCAGTTTCAATGCCCGGCATGATGAATTCTTTCCTGAATGTTGGACTTAATGAGGCTACTGTCAACGGATTGATAAAACAGACAGGCAAACCGTGGTTTGCGTGGGACTGTTACAGAAGGTTTCTGCAGTGCTGGGGAATGTTTTTCGGCATTGAAAGGGACAGATTCGATAACATTATTGATTCTTACAAGAAAAAATACAGGGTCGGCATAAAGATTCAATTCACACCAGAACAGATGAAAGAAGTGGCGCTCGCTTACAGGAAAACAATCAGAAACTTTGGGATAGAGATAACAGATGACCCGAAGGTACAGCTTGAGACAGCAATCTCGCTGGTGTTTCAATCATGGGATTCAACAAAGGCACTCGCTTACCGGGAGATACTGGGATTATCAGAAAATTGGGGCACAGCGGTTATCGTTCAGGCAATGGTTTACGGCAATCTGGATACCAATTCAGGAACAGGGGTTTTTTTCACACGCAATCCGAGGGAATCAGGAGACAGGGTTATGTTATGGGGCGACTTTACAATGGGAGCACAGGGAGAGGACATAGTATCCGGTCTGGTAAAAACACTCCCGCTATCCAACGAGCAAAAATACATTGAGGAAAGAACTTCTGACCTCTCTCTGGAAGACCACTTCACCGAGATATACGGTTCACTCCTTAAGATGATAAAGGATTTAATCTACACGGAGAGATGGAGCGCGCAGGAGATGGAGTTTACATTTGAAGGAAAAAAGAGCGAGAACCTTTATATACTGCAGACACGTGATATGTCTATAACCAAAAGGGAAAGTTTTATAGCATTTACACCTTCTTCAGAACTCTCTTTAAGTTATGTTTCAAACGGAATAGGCGTTGGCGGCGGAGCCCTCAGCGGCAGGGTTGTCTTTGATTTTAACGATATAAAGACATTCAGGACAAAAGACCCTTCCACACCGCTTATTTTAATCAGGTCAGACACTGTTCCTGATGACATAAGGCATATCTCAGCAGCAGACGGACTGCTTACAGCCCGCGGCGGCTCGACTTCCCATGCTGCCATCATAGCCAACCGACTGGGAAAGACCTGCGTTGTAGGATGCAATAAATTAGTTGTGCTTGAATATGAAAAGAAGTGTAAACTTAACAGGCGTACCATAAAGGCAGGTGATTTTTTGAGTATTGACGGCAGAAACGGTTCGGTTTACATCGGCAAGCATAAGATAGAAGAAATAAGGCTCTTTGCTGAATAAACAATAGAATAACTTATTATTGAGAACGGGAGGTATTAAAAATGACAGACAGAGGAGTAAAGATGATTTCCGAAAAAAAACCCATATTGGGTATAAATGGCCTGGGCAGGATCGGCAAATTAACCCTCTGGCATCACATCGGCAGAAAATATTTTTCTGAGATTGTTGTAAATATAGGCAGGAAGGTCGGAACCAAACTCGAGGACATCGCACTTTATATTGAAAAGGATTCTACTTACGGGTCATTGCATAATTACCTTTACGGCTATAAGGCAGAAAGGATAATCGAAAACATTAACGAAGAAAAAGGCACCATGATAATAGACGGTGTTCCTGTGACCATATTGAGAGAGACACGCAATCCAAAGGACATTGGCTGGAATAAATACGGAGTAAAAGTTGTTGTTGAAGCTACAGGCAAATTTGCTGACCCTACCCTGCAGCCTGATGCAAAAGACGGTGCAGCACGCGGCCATCTGGATGCAGGTGCAGAAAAGGTGATTGTTTCGGCACCTTTTAAAATCAAGGGAACGGGGCTTCCCATACCTGATGATGCAAAGACAATCATAATCGGCATTAATGATGATGTATACGACCATGCAAAACACCGCATCATCTCAGCAGCTTCTTGTACCACTTCATGCCTCGCATTTATAGTCAAGCCGCTGCTTGATTATTTCGGCTCAGAAAAAATACTGAGCCTTTCCATGGCTACAGTCCATGCTTCTACCGGCTCACAGGAAGTGCTGGACAGGCTGCCAAAGGCAGGGGCTACTGATTTAAGAAAAAACAGAAGCATCATGAACAACATCATTCTCACAAGCACAGGCGCTGCTAAAACCCTCGCACTGGTCATCCCTGAAATGAACAAAATAGGCTTTATAGCTGAATCAGTGCGTGTCCCGATTTCCACAGGCTCACTCATAATACTTGTAATCGCAATGCATGATGAGGAAGACAATCCGCTTATCAGCAGGGAGCTAATCAACAAAGTCTATCGCGATGCAGCAGAGAAAGAAAAGAGAGGGTATATAAAATTCACAGAAGAGCAGAACGTATCTTCTGACATAATCGGTAATTTTGGTCCTGTTACCATTATTGAAGGAAATGAAACGCATACAAGAACCGCCATAGTTTCTTTAGACCTGAACAAATTCTGCAAAATGGCAGTAAAGGCAGCCGACGAAAGAATCAGCCCGAAACTGAATATACCTATTACCCAAGCGGTAATCTACGGGTGGTATGACAATGAACTCGGCAGCTATACCAATATCCTCGGAGATTTGACTGTACTGATAGCCTCAAAGGTTTATCAGTAAGTTTAGCCTTTTATTCATAAAATATGCGAGAGGAAAGGGTTTTTATTTCCCCTCACAATCTGTCAATTTAATAGTTGAAAATATGTCTTAAAGTGTAGTTGACACTACTTGACCTGACGGACAGTGTATGATCAAATCTTGCCTTTCCTTGTTGACTACGCCAAGAAAACGTATTTTAATTGATTCACTCTGGTTGTTGGCTCCACCTGCGAGTCCGCAAAAAATGCCTGCCGTGAAAAACAAGAATTATAAAAAATAACTGTCAAAATCCTTTTCTCTGGTCCTTCCTG
>PNNP01000018.1 GCA_013824325.1 Thermodesulfovibrio sp.
TTTAAATACTTTTTGATTCGGAGATAATATGGTCTAAAAATAAGGTATATGCCGAAGGAAGACTTCTCTTTTTATGGGTTATGGCGTAAAAATTCCGTTTCATCTGCATATCGCTGACTTTAATTTCTTTAAGTATTTTATATTTAAGTTCATCTTTTACAGAAAGTTTAGACAATATTGAAACTCCCATCCCCGCCTTGACAGCCTGTTTTATTGAGTCAGTGGAACCAAACATACCGACAATATTCAGGGTATCGAGGTTAACTCCCTTGCCTTCTAAAATTTTTTCGACGACCTTCCTTGTGCCGGACCCTTCTTCTCTTAATAACATAGGCATTTTGACAAGTTCGTTCAGTTTTACGCTGCCTTTCTCCATGAAGGCAGGATGGGATATTACTATCAATTCATCCTCAATCAAAGGAGAATAATTTATTTGAGAATTGCTGAGCTTAGCACCGACAATCCCCAAAAGCAATTCATGATTTAAAACCTTATCCACAATGCCCTTTGAGTCAGATATGATAATCTGATATGAGATAGCCGGATGCTTTTTCTGAAATAATGCCATAATAGAAGGCATCAAGTATGTACCGGGGATTGTGCTTGCTCCAATAATTAATTCGCCCTTAGGCTCTTTTCTGAATTTACCGATAACTTCTTTTATAGCATTAGATTTCTCGATTATTTCCAGGGCATGAATGTATAGAGTCTCCGCTTCTTTTGTCGGAATAATTGTCCTGCCCAATCTGTCGAATAGTCTGCAGTCAAACTCCTCTTCAAGCGATTTGATATGGTCGCTTATTGTGGGTTGCGTCAGATAAAGCTCTTCAGATGCTCTCGAAAAACTCTTGTTTTTGAAAACTGATGCAAATATTTTGAGCTGATGTATATCCATCGCTGCAATTATAGCATATTGCAATAAAGAATATAGCAAAAAGTTATATCTGCAGCGATGCTTAAATCTCACTTTTTGTCCGGATAAAGTTTTTTGACCATGCACTTTTGTCCATGTTACAGTAATTTATGGATCCGGTAACTCATACACTTTCAGGCGTGATAATTTATCAGCTTGGGTTTAATAGAAAAGCAGCGCTTTTTGTCTTGCTCTTTTCAGCGGTTGCGCCTGACCTTGACTATGTGACCCGTTTGTGGGGAACGGATATTTTTCTAAGATACCATCGCGGCATTACACACGGAATCCTTGCCCTTGGACTGTTTCCGTTGCTAACGGCGTTCATCTTCAGAAATAAAGGCGGTTTCCTTTATTATTATTGCCTTTCATTTCTTGCCTATACTTCACATCTCCTGCTCGATCTGTCCAATCAATACGGCACAAGAATACTTTCGCCTCTTGATTGGACGCCGTATTCCCTTGACCTTACATTCATAATCGACCTGTATATAACCATCGGTTTGCTGCTTGGGGTTGTCCTGTGTATAAAAAATAAAAAACGCGCAGCGGTGATTGCCATCTGTACAATTTTATTGCTTGTCGGTTATATCGGCGGCAGGGCATATCTGCAGGGACAAGTCAAACAATTCCTGAAAACGAAGGTGGATGCAAATATTTATAAACTCTACCCCCTCCCAAACGGTTTCTTAAGATGGTGGTTCGTTACAAAAACCGAGAATGAAGCGCAGACCGGCATGGCAGACCTTTTCATGCAGAAGGTCTTCCTGTACGAAAAATATAATTTAGTGAATAATGACCCGGCAGTAGCTGAAGCGAGGAAGAACAGAATCATACAGAATTTTCTATGCTTTGCGCGGCAGCCGTATGTTGAGGTTAATAGAAGACAGAACATTACAATAGTTACGTGGAAGGAATTATCATATTCATTTCTGCCGGGTGATAAATTTACCGCTAAAGTCGTTATGGATAGAAATGGAAAGATTATAGAGTCGCGATTGGGTTTTTAATCATGAAGGTATGTGAAATTTTTGCAAGTATTCAGGGAGAGTCAACATATGTCGGCATGCCCTGCGTTTTTGTGCGGATGACCGGCTGTAATCTCAGATGTTCATACTGCGATACAACATATGCTTATAACGAAGGCAAAGACATGTCTGATGACGAGATTATTGAAACAGTTAAAAGTCACCGGATAAAGCTTGTAGAGATTACGGGTGGCGAACCTTTACTGCAGAAGGATATTTTATCATTGACAGAGAAACTCCTTGATGATGGTTTTAGTGTTTTAATTGAGACAAACGGCAGTGTCGGCATAAAGGATATTGATAAAAGAGCCGTTATTATAATGGATATTAAAACACCCAAAAGCGGGATGTCTGATAAGATGAATTTGGATAATCTTAATTTATTGAAGTCAGGTGATGAGCTGAAATTTGTTATAACAGACAGGGAAGACTATGAATGGACAAAAGAATTTATAAAAAAGTATCAACTAATAAATAAATGCAAAATCCTTCTCTCTCCTGCCTTCGGGATTCTTCAGCCGTCAGAACTTTCACAATGGATGCTTGCTGATGAACTGCCGGCCAGACTAAATCTTCAAATTCATAAGTATATCTATGGCAATGAGCAGCGAGGCATCTGATGGTATGCAACCAGCTTACTGCTGGATTTGGGTCATAGTTAATTGACATTAACGAGAAAAACGATTACTATTATAAATAGAAATGTTTTCTATTTATAAGGACGGTTATTGATAATGTCAGATAATCACGATTTGATTTTAAAAAACCTGAATTTAAAGATTACCCCTAAAAGACTGGCTGTTTTAAATATTCTTGCTGATGAACTCGTATTTGTGAGTCCTGAAGAGATATGGAGAAAAATGAAATCAAGATTCAAAAACATAGGTCTTCCTACGGTATATCGCATATTGGAAGAGTTATGCGAAGGAGGTGTGATTTCAAAAATCATTCATCCAACCCGCCAGCTTTACTACTATTATTGCAAGAACCTGAATCATCACCACCATTTTATCTGCATGTCCTGCCGCAGGGTAGAGGACGTCAATCTCTGCGCTGCAAAGGAAATTGAGAAACAGGTTGCAGGGAATTTGAAGGGGAAAGTGCTTTCACACATTATTCAGGTAAACGGTTTTTGCAAAACGTGCTCACAAAAGAAGGCGCCAGATGAAAGCTAAAAGTCTAATTGTGCTGATTTTGATATTTTTCATCATATCATCATGCCAGAAGAAAGGCAGCGATACCGGCATTCAGGGCAGTCAAAAACTCAAGGTGGTTACGAGTCTATTCCCTCTTTATGATTTTGCAAAAAATGTGGGCAGGGAAAAGGCAGAGGTCACATTGCTTCTCCCTCCGGGTATGGAGCCGCACAGTTTTGAGCCAAAACCCCTCGACATTTTGACCCTCGACAGTGCCGATGTGTTTATATTTACCAATAAATATATGGAGCCGTGGGTTGAGCGTATATTAAAGGGAATTGATAACAAAAGAGTTCTAATTGTGGATTCAAGTAAAAATATTGTTCTGTTTGGAGAAAGCGGAAAAGAAGACCTTAAGAGGCATCCGGAGAACAAAGTGCATGGAGGTATAGATCCTCACATATGGCTCGATTTTTCGAATGCCCTGAAAATGGTGGACAACATACTCGGCGGTTTTGTAAAGAAAGATCCTGCAAATAAGGACTTTTATCAGAAGAATGCTGATGAGTATAAAGCACGGTTGAATGAAATTGATAAAAGATTTAATGATGTTCTTGGTAATTGCAAGAAGGATACATTTATAAACGGCGGGCATTTTATATTCGGATATCTGGCAAAAAGGTATAATCTCAATTATATTTCAGCATACGGATTCTCGCCGGATTCTGAACCTACATCAAAAGATCTTATTAAAATCAGCAAAACCCTGAAGCAATATGGATTGAACCACATCTTTTATGAAGAGCTTATTACACCGCGGGTTGCAGAGACTATTGCAAAAGAGACAGGAGCAGAGCTTCTAATGCTTCATGGCGCACATAATATAAGCAAACAGGAACTAAATGAAGGAGTGACATTTATTTCTTTAATGAACAAAAATCTGGAAAATCTCAGGGTAGGACTTCAATGCAAGCAGAAGTAATTACTGTCCGGAATCTATCTTTCAAGTATAACGCTGCAGAGGTCTTAAGCGATATATCATTCAGCGTTAATGCAGGAGACTACATTGGACTCGTAGGTCCCAACGGTTCCGGAAAATCCACGCTAATCAAAATTATACTCGGACTTTTAAATCCGTCTAAAGGGGAAGTTTCGCTCTTTGGATTCAACACTTTCGAAATGAAAGATTTGGTTAAAGTCGGTTACCTGCCTCAGAAAATGGGTTCTTTTAATCCTTATTTTCCGTCTTCTGTAAAGGAAATTGTCGCTCTGGGACTTATTTCAAAAAAGGTTTTTCCAAGGCGGCTGAATAAATCTGATGAAACGGTAATAGATAGGGCATTAAAACTGATGAATATACACGATATTAAGGATAAGTTAATCGGTGATTTGTCAGGAGGGCAGCAGCAGAGGGCTTTAATCGCAAGGGCTTTGGTGAATGAGCCGGAGCTTTTAATACTGGATGAGCCTGCAACTGCTTTAGACCCTGAGACAAGGGAAAACTTTTATTCACTCCTGCACGAATTGAACCACGGGAAAAAAGTAACGATAGTTCTTGTCACTCACGACTTTGGCACCATAGGGAAATATGCATCAAAGCTTTTATATCTTGACAAGAAAATTATCTTTTACGGCGGTTTTGATGATTTTTGTCTGTCCCATGATATGAGACAATTTTTTGGAGAGGCATCACAGCATCTGATATGCCACAGGCATGATTGAAATCAGAAAATCAGAAGTAAGAAGCAAAAAGCAAAAAGGGGTTATGGATGGACATTATTGATTTTTTAAACTATGGATTCATTCAGAGGGCATTAATAGCAGGCTCGTTCATAGCCCTGTTATGTTCAACGCTGGGCGTACTTCTCGTATTAAGACGTCTTTCTCTTATCGGAGACGGACTTGCACACGTAACCTTCGGCAGTGTTGCCCTTGGTCTGGTTTTAAAGATATATCCTCTTTATATATCTATTCCTTTTGTCATGTTAAGCTCGCTTGGTATTTTGAAATTAATGGAAAGGGCAAGGGTTTTCGGCGATGCTGCCATCGGCATCGTATCATCACTGGGTATCGCCGGCGGAGTATTGCTTGCAAGTAAAGCCGGCGGTTTCAATGTTGACCTTTTCAGCTATCTCTTTGGAAATATTCTGTCTGTAAGCGAAGCAGAGGTATATATATCAATTGTGCTTTCTGCATCTGTGCTTGCGGTCATCTTTTTCAATTATCACGAGATAGTCTCTGTTACTTTTGATGAAGAGTTTGCAAAGGCATCCGGTATAAATACAAAAAAGATAAACACAATAATCGTGCTTTTTACAGCGGTTACTGTAGTTCTCACCATGAGGGTAGTGGGAATAATGCTTACATCTGCGCTTTTGATATTGCCTGCGGTTACGGCATTTCAGATAGCTAAAGGATTTAAGTATGCCCTTATTATTTCAGCAGCAGCAGGTTTATTTTCAGTGATTTCAGGGATATTCTTTTCTTTTATCCTGAACCTTCCTGCAGGTGCAACCATCGTTATCATGAATTTTCTGCTTTTTATAATTGCCCTAATCTGCAAATATAATTTCAGATTAAAGAGACATGCCCTGATGATATAAGTATTTCATTATTTCTGATTCAAAGTTGTCGCTTAGAATACCACTGCCGATTGCTTTTTTAATATCTTCAATTCTCCAGAACGAAACTTCATCTATTTCCTCTTTGTTGAAATAAAAGGGACCGTTATGTATGCATGAATGAGTGAATACAAGCTCGCTCTCATAATGGTTTGAGTGTATATATGAGTAAATGGGCTTTATGTCCTCTGAGATGATACCGAGTTCCTCTTCCATTTCCCTTTTTGCGGCGGCTATCAGGCCTTCACCGGGTGAAATATGGCCGCCGACTGACGTATCCCATTTGTCGGGAGCTACAGCTTTATTCTGCGAACGCTTTTGTAAAAGCAGTCTGCCGTCATCATTGAATACAAGCACATGAACTACCTTATGCAGTAAAGATGGATTGCCGTGAACCTCGGACCTTCGGGCATATCCAATTGCCTTTCCTTCCATGTTAACGATTTCAAGAAATTCTTCGTGCATTTTAAAAAATAACAAAAAAGGATTTGTTTAGTAAAGAAAACGATTGTGATACAATACTTGACCATGAAAGGATTTTGCAGTATTTTATCAAAGAGTATTTCAACAGTTTTTTTTATCGGTTACATCCCTTTTGCTCCCGGGACATTCGGGAGTCTCGCAGCAATGTTGTTTGTCTGGATTTTAAAGCCTGATATAGTCTGGCAGGTGATAATTTTAATATTCGCTTTTATTGCCGGCGTTAAAAGCGCTCATATTACCGAGCAGGAACTTGGGGGAAAAGATAATAAATGTATTGTTATAGATGAATTTGTCGGCTATCTTGTCTCTATTTTCCTGCTTCCATTGAGTCCCGGCTATATCATTTCTGCTTTTTTCCTGTTTAGATTTTTCGATATACTGAAGCCGCCTCCGATAAGGAATATAGAAAAATGGCTGTGCGGCGGCATGGGTATAATGCTCGATGATGTGGCAGCAGGAATATTTGCCAATATATTATTACAGGTTTGGAGGTTGATTTAATAAATGCGATGCTTCATTGCAATAGAGCTGCCTCAGGATATAAAAGAATCAATTAGCAGTCTCATTGATAAATTAAGGCACATATCAAAAGGCATAAGATGGGTTCCGGTTGAGAATATTCATCTGACAATAAAGTTTCTTGGTGAGGTAAAAGATGATTTGATACCCGAGATAGAAAAAAGACTTTCCTCAATACGCATGAATCACGGTTCATTCAGCGTTGCTGTCCGCAGAACAGGGGCATTTCCGAATTTTAAATATCCTAATATTTTATGGATGGGAATTGACGAGTCAGAGGATTTAAGCAGGCTTTACAGTGATATTGATAAAACAATGTCGGAACTGGGTTTTGAAAAAGAAAACAGAAAATTTTCACCGCATTTGACAATTGGAAGGGTAAAAGATACGAAAGGCATTGAGCCTGTTTTTAAAGAAATCTATACATTACAAGATAATCTTTTTGGTAGTATAGAAGCAAAAGAAATTTTGCTCATGAAGAGCGTTCTAAAGCCAACAGGTGCGGAATATTCAAAAATAGCAGGGTTTAAACTGGGAGAAAGGTAGAATTTAATTTACACCGGTTGCTGAGTAAGTTAGAAAATTTCTCTGTTCGTTTCATGTAATTTTTACTTTCCTTTTTTTTGCATCAACTTCCAGTCGTGGTATAATATGGACAAAAATTAATACAGTGAAAAATATCTATTGAGGAGGAATATGGATGAATAAGGATAAGATTAAGGCTCTGGAAATGGCAATTTCCCAGATTGAAAAAAATTTCGGGAAGGGTTCGATAATGCGTCTCGGTGCTGGTGGGGTTGCAGAAGGCGTGCAGACAATACCAACAGGCTCATTATCCCTTGATATTGCGACAGGAATAGGCGGCTTCCCGAGGGGGAGGGTTGTGGAGATATTCGGGCCCGAATCATCAGGGAAAACAACACTCGCCCTGAATGCAATAGCTCAGGCACAGAAAATGGGCGGTGTTGCAGCCTTTATAGATGCCGAGCATGCACTTGATGTTAATTACGCCTCAAAGATTGGTGTGAATATCGAAGACCTTCTTGTTTCCCAGCCTGATACAGGCGAGCAGGCACTTGAGGTTACGGAAACCCTTGTAAGAAGCGGTGCAGTTGATATAGTTGTTATTGACTCTGTGGCTGCCCTTGTGCCAAAAGCAGAGATTGAAGGGGATATGGGCGATTCCCTGCCCGGTCTTCAGGCAAGGCTCATGAGCCAGGCATTGAGAAAGCTTACAGCAGCCATATCCAAATCATTGACCACCGTAGTTTTTATTAATCAGATAAGGATTAAGATAGGTGTTATGTTCGGCAATCCTGAAACCACTACAGGTGGAAATGCACTTAAGTTCTATTCTTCCATGAGACTCGATATAAGAAAAATAGATAGTCTTAAAGAAGGGCAGGAAACAATCGGCGGCAGGGTCAGGGTTAAGGTTGTCAAAAACAAGGTTGCACCTCCTTTCAGACAGGCAGAGTTTGACATATATTTTAATGAAGGCATCTCAAAGATTGGCGAAATCGTAGACCTTGGCGTTGATAAGGGAATTATTGAAAAGGCAGGCGCATGGTACAGTTATGCGGGAAGCAAAATAGGACAGGGCAGGGAGAATGTAAAGGAATATCTGAAGAATAATCTGAATGTTGCAGGAGAAATTGAAAAGAAGTTAATGGAATCATACGGTTTAAAAACGGCAGCAGGCGGAGAATCTAAAAAATAATAGCTATTGTCAGGTTCTGATTTGAAAGATTTTGATGATAGTTTAGAGAGCGCATTAAAATCCGCTTTCAGATTGCTCGGTTACAGGGATAGAAGCGAAAAAGAGATTTGCGAAAGACTTGCTAAAAAGGGTTTTTCACAAAAGACAATAAAAGATGTTGTTGATTATTTAAAAGAGAAAGATTTTATTGATGACAGAAGGCTTGCCGAGGCTTTGAAGAGACATGCTGTTGAAAGGAAACATCTTGGTAAAAGAGGAACTATAAGTTATTTAATTAAGCGGGGCATACCGGTTGAGATAGCAGCCGGGATTTCGGGAGATGAAGATGACTATTTTGATTCAGCAAAAAGGCTTGTTGAGAGAAGATTACAACATATGAAGAATTATGATACAGAAACAATAAAAAGGAGACTATGGGGACTCCTTGCAAGAAGGGGTTTTTCAAATGAAGCAATACGCAAGGTAATAAAAACCATTGATTTAAAGGAGGAGACATGAAATTAGGCAAAAGTTTTTATGCAATTTTGTTTGTCATGATGTTTTTCTTATTTAGCTGCGTCTCATCAATCAGATACACCAATGAGGAAATCAAAGATTTTCCTCTTGATGTCCAGCAAAAAATTATCAAGGGCGAGGTTGCGCCCGGCATGATACCCCAGCAGGTCAGGTATGCATGGGGTTCTCCCGATACAACCAAAAATCTTGAACCTCAGGGTGGAAAGCCGAGAGAGGAATGGATATATTCCTCTGGGATATTATTCAAGACAAAGCTCATATTTGTTGATGGCAAGTTGACATATATTATCAGCTCAGACTTCGGGAGGTTTCCTGAATAAGGAATATGATGAAAAGTCCTGAAATAAGGGATGCGTTTTTAGATTTTTTTAAATCCAAAGGACACGAAATAATCAGGAGTTCCTCTCTGATACCGAGGCATGACCCCACATTGTTATTCACGAATGCAGGCATGGTTCAATTCAAGACTGTTTTTCTGGGTGAGGAGAAAAGGCAGTACAAGAGGGCTGTATCATCCCAGAAATGCATGAGGGCAGGCGGCAAGCACAGCGACCTTGAAAATGTGGGGCATACTGCAAGGCATCATACATTTTTTGAAATGCTCGGCAACTTCTCGTTTGGCGACTATTTTAAAAGAGAGGCAATCATTTTTGCATGGGAACTTCTTACAGAACAATTCAAGTTACCAAAGGAAAAACTCTGGGCAACTATCTATGAAGATGATGATGAAGCAGCACGGTTGTGGCCCGAGCTTACCGCTATCCCCTCTGAAAGGGTGGTGAGACTCGGAGCAAAAGATAACTTCTGGCAGATGGGTGATACCGGTCCATGCGGACCATGCTCGGAGATAGTCATTGACCAGGGTGAGGATATAGGATGTGGAAAGCCCGACTGTAAGGTTGGATGCGACTGTGATAGGTATCTTGAGCTGTGGAATCTTGTCTTTATGCAGTTTAATCGTGATGCATCGGGTAATCTTACACCGCTTCCGAAGCCGAGCATAGATACAGGCATGGGACTGGAAAGAATAACAGCAGTTTTGCAGGGCATAAAGACCAATTTTGATACAGACCTTTTCTCTCCGATTATCTCATCCATCGAATCATTATCCTCTGTATCATACGGTAGAAGCCTCGAAACAGACATATCAATGAGGGTGATAGCAGACCACCTCAGGGCAATATCATTTTTGCTCTCAGAGGGCTTGATTCCTTCAAATGAAGGCAGGGGATATGTATTGAGGCGTATCATAAGAAGGGCATCAAGACATGCCAGATTACTCGGTCTTGAAGGGGCAGTTCTTTATAAATTAATGGACTCCATTGTTGATATTATGGGCAATATCTATCCTGAACTGATTCAGGAAAGGGAAAGGGCATCAAAGGTTTTATTGTTTGAGGAGGAACGGTTTACAAAAACACTTGAACATGGAATGAAAATTCTGGACGAAAGCATTGACAGATTGAAGAAAAGTAGCGGGCATATCATACCCGGTGAGGAACTGTTTAAACTATACGATACCTTTGGCTTTCCTTTAGACCTTGCAAGGGATATTGCAATGGATAACCACCTGCTTATAGATGAGGACGGCTTCAACCGCGAGATGGAGGTGCAGAGGGAAAGGGCAAGGGCATCATGGGTTGGAGAAGAAGAGGCAGTTGCAACAATATACAAAGAACTATTATCCGAAATAGGCGAAACCATATTTGTCGGTTATGAGACCCTTGAGTCTGATTCCATTATAAAAGCCATACTGAAAGACGGCAAGGTTGTTACAGAAGCATCAAAGGGCGATAGGGTTGAGTTATTCCTTGACAGGACACCTTTTTACGCAGAATCAGGAGGTCAGGTTGGAGATACAGGGAAAATTCAAAGAGATAATGGAGAAGCAGAGGTTACCGATACAAAGAAAGAGGTGGGTCTGCATTCACATCTTATAACGATAAAAACGGGAAGACTAAAAGTCTGGGATAAAGTTAAGTGCATAGTGGACAAAAATGCAAGAATGGCTACTGCAAGGAATCACACTGCAACCCATCTTTTGCATACTGCCTTAAGAACAGTAGTCGGAGAACATGTAAAACAGGCAGGCTCTTATGTTTCTCCTGAAAGGCTCAGGTTTGACTTCTCACATTTTTACTCTCTGGAACAAAAGGAAATTGAAGCAATCGAGGATATCGTGAATGAACAGATACTCGAAAACAAAGCTGTCCGCACAGAGATTTTGGATATTCAGACAGCTCTCAAATCAGGGGTTATAGCTCTTTTTGGTGAAAAATACGGTGAAAAGGTCAGGGTTGTTAGCGTACCTGGATTCAGTTCCGAACTTTGTGGAGGGACACACTGCAGTTCTACAGGTGACATAGGAATTTTTACTCTCATTTCAGAGGGAAGCGTTGCTTCAGGCATAAGAAGAGTCGAAGCACTTGCCGGGAAGGCGGCTTACGACTATTTAAAGCAGAAAAGGGATGAGTTAAAAAGAATATCCGAAGTGCTAAAGACTGACAAGCCGTTTGAAAGAGTTGAAAAGATATTTGTTGATATTAAGGAAAAGGACAAAGAAATAGAAGCATTGAAAGGGAAGGTATCTTCGCACAGTTCATCAGCCCTTCTGGAAATGGTTAGGGACGTTAACGGTGTCAAGGTTCTGTCGTGCCGTGTGGATAATCTTGATATGAAAGACCTGAGGGTGCTTGCTGATAATGTGAGAGACAGGCTCGGTTCGGGTGTAATCATTATTGCGTCTGTAAAAGACGGTCAGGCTGCAATGGTGTCAATGGTTACCAGAGACCTGATAAAAAAGTTCAACGCAGGCGAGATATTGAAGCATGTGTCTGAGCTTACAGGCGGCAGAGGCGGCGGAAAGGCTGAAATGGCTCAGGGCGGCACAAAAGATATTGAAAAGCTAAATAAAGCGCTTGAGTCTGTTTATAATCTTATTAATGAAATTAAGAGTCATAAATAAAGCAGAATGCCGTTTAAACGGCATTCTGCTTTATAAAGTTTTATTTTTTTTTGCAGCCTCTTTGATTAGTGCCTGCCCGATGACATTTCTCTGTATCTGGTTCGTTCCTTCATATATCTGGAGTATTTTTGCGTCCCTCATCATCTTCTCAACAGGATATTCCTTCATGTAGCCGGAGCCGCCCATTACCTGAACAGCATCAACCGTGACCTTCATGCCTACATCGGTGGCGAATGTCTTCGCTATTGCAGATTCTTTTGAAACCTCTTTGGCGCCGCTGTCAACAAAACGCGCAACCGAATAGACCAGTGCCCTTGCTGCCTCTATCTGTATGGCCATATCAGCAAGCATGTGCTGGACTGCCTGAAAGCTTATTATGGGATGTCCGAATTGAACCCTCTGCTTTGCAAATTTCACTGCCTCTTCAAATGCACCCTGAGCTACACCGACTCCCTGAGCACCGACACCTGTCCTTGTCTGGTCGAGTGTCTTCATTGCAACTATAAAGCCCATGCCTTCTTTGCTGAGGATGTTTTCTTTTGGAATCCTGCAGTTGTCGAATATCAGTTCCCTTGTTGCAGATGCCCTTATTCCCATCTTGTTTTCTTTTTTGCCGAATTTGAAACCAGGCGCGCCTTTCTCAACAATGAATGCAGAAGCACCCCTCGCTCCTTTTGCCCTGTCAGTTATTGCAATTATGGTGTATATTTCTGCCTCACCGCCGTTGGTAATCCACTGTTTGGTGCCGTTCAGGACATATTCACTGCCTTCAAGCTTTGCTGTTGTCTGGATACCGCCGGCATCACTGCCTGCATTCGGCTCTGTAAGACCGAATGCCACCAGTCTTTTGCCAGCAGAAATATCTGGGAGGTATTTTTTTTTCTGTTCGTCGGAGCCAAAAAGCAGGATAGGGTATGTGCCGAGTGCATTTGCTGCATATGATGTTGCTACGCCGAGACATGCCCTTGAAAGCTCTTCAACTGCTATACAGAGCTCAAGACAACCCTTGCCGAGTCCGCCGTATTCCTCTGGTATGAAAAGACCGAACATGTCAGACTGTGCGAGCACTTTCATTATTTTCCACGGGAATTCTCCTGTTTCATCAAGTTCAGCTCTGACAGGAACAATTTTTTCTTCTGCAATCTGACGCGCAAGGTCGCGTATCATCTGCTGTTCTTCTGTTAAGAAATAATCCATAAAACCTCCCGTTTATCCGCTGATGTCAATTCCTTCTATCAAAAGACTCGAAGCTCCTATATTACCATAAAATCTTACATCATCACCAACCATTAAAACATTTTTAAAAAGCTGAAGGATATTGCCTGATATGACGGCTTCTTTGGCTGGATATTTTATTTCTCCATTTTCTATCCACAGCCCTGATGCACCAACAGAGAATTCCCCTGAAATTGGATTTACAGTGTGCATTCCCATGGTTTCAGTAACATACAGCCCTCTGTTTGTATTTTTAATAAGATTGTTTAAACCGGCTGCATATTCTTTTGAGACCGGCTCCATGTAAATATTTGAAAGTCCGACTGACGGCAGTCCTGTAAAACCGCCTCTGACAGCATTTCCTGTTGATTTTACATTATCCTTTCTGGCTGTGTAGGTATTGTAAAGGAAACCGTTCAGCACTCCCTTTTCAATCAGGATTTTAGTTGTTGTTGCCACTCCCTCATCGTCAACAGGCTTGCTTCCGAGTTTTCCGTTAATTAAACCACTGTCTATTATATTAAGTTTCGGGCTTATTACCAATTTGCCCTTTTTCCCTGCAAGCATGGATTTCCTTTTCTGTACGGATTCTGCAGAAAGTGCTGATGACAGTATGCCCAGAAAATCTACAGTAATTGAATTGTCTAAAAGAATGAAGCCGTTAACAGGTCTGGTCTTTCTTGCGCCGAGGAGATGTAAAGCCCTTTTTGCAGCGTTTCTGCCGACATTTTCAAATGAGACATCTTTTAAAAATCTGCTTCCCTCAAAGTCCCAGCCCATCTGGCTTTCTGTGCCCTCCTCGGCAATTGCCATGATTTGTGCCGAACACGCAGTAGAGACATAATCTGTATTAACATCATGGGAGTTAATAATATATGTGTGGTTTATGCTGAAGCTCCCTGATGCATTTCTTACCTTTTTGATTCGTTTGTCTTCAGCAAGTGCTGATATCTCAATAGCAAGGACGCGGTTTATTGCCTCGTCTTCGGATAAAGAGGCTATTTCCTCATCAAAGACTGTAACATCAGAAGGTTCTGATTTCAAAGGGAGCCCGTTATAGTCATCGGGTTCAGAATATCCGGATGCTTCCAATGCACTTCTAACAACTTTTTCCATCTCGCCGGGGTTTGTTGAATATGAAAAGCCGAGTCTTTTATCCTTGATGACTCTGACACAGTAACCGATAGTCTTGGATGTTTCGAGTGTATCTATTTTCTGCTCTTTAACCTCTATACTCAGATTTTTTGACATTTTTGCATAGACTTCTGCCTCGTCAGCGCCTTCATTGACTGCAATTTCTACAAGTCTTGTGAAAAATTCAGTGCCAGCGATGGTATCGCTCATTCATTCCTCTGAATATGTTGCCGAGGCATTATCAGATTCCCATACAGTAACAGCAGAAATATTTATATTGTATCCTGTCAGCTTTTTCTTGAGAGAATCGAATAGCCATCTGGCAATGTTTTCTGAAGAGGGGTTCTTCTCTGTAAACGGAAATATGTTGTTGATGCAGGCATGGTCGAGGGGAGATACAATCTCATTCGTTATACTTTTCAAATCATTGAAATCTATTGCAAGGTCAAGCTCATTCAGCTCTTCAGCGGTTACATATACCTGAACCCTCCATGTGTGGCCATGCAGGTTTTCACATTTTCCCTTATAGCCGCGAAGCTGGTGAGCTGCTGCAAAGCTTGTCTCTATCATCAATTCGTACATTTTTGAACCTCGATAAGATTTAATGCAGGAAAAAGACAAATCCTAAATCCTGAATCCTATCCTAAATACTGATTTATGTTTTTTTCTTAAAAACTGCTATATAAGGCAGGTTCCTGTATTTGTTTTCAAAATCTAAACCATAGCCTACTACAAAATCATTAGGAATCTGAAAGCCGACATAATCCAGCGGAATATCAACAACCCTCCGCTCTCTTTTATCAAGAAGTGCGCATACCTTAAGACTTTCAGGGCTTTTTGACAAAATTCTCTCTCTTATATAATTAAGCGATATACCCGTGTCAATTATATCTTCTATGAGCAATACATTTTTTCCTGCTACATCTTCTTTTATATCGTAATGTATTTTAACCTCGCCTGTTGAGCTGGTTTTGATATAACTTGTTGCTACGATGAAATCCACTACCACCGGAATCCTGAGCGCCCTAATCAGGTCAGCAAAGAACATGAATGCGCCTTTAAGGATACCTACTGCAAGCACCTCCTTGCCTATGTAATCCCGCGATATCATTTCTGCGAGTTCAATAACCTTGTCATTTATCTGTTCGGTTGTTAATAAAGGCTTTCCTATAATCATGTCAGTCCTCCATTGGTAATTTGTATATATAATACTTTTATTTTGTTTTTATCTCAACCATACAATGACACAAAATCACTAATCCTGTCTGGCTGCCCAGAAGGGATGCAAGGCGAAGGACGGAAATTGTACACTAGAGTAAAAGCTCAAAAGTCAATACAGAGGAAGCGCATTTACAGTCTTTTTATTAAATCCAACGTTGTATAGACTTTTATTCCCAATTCAGCAAAATCTTTATCATTGCTCCAGACAGGACAACCGAGTTTAAGGGATAATGCAAGAAGATGGATATCATCAGCATCCCGTTCCCCGATCAATTTTTCAGCTTGTTTTATTTTTTCTCCATAGAACTCTTTGTCGCATATTGTGACCGGGAGCATGGAAAGTGCCGGATAAAGGTCATCTATGGGGATTTCTCTTTTTACTGACAGAGCGGGAATGTATTTCTCTACTTCCTTAAAATTGAAGCCGGTGGTATAGAAGGTGATATTGTCTAAAGATAAAAATACAGTCCGTGCATTTCCTCCATGACCATATTATACACACAATACTCATTTCATAGCATCCTTTCCATTTATGATATAATTCAAAAGTGGACAGAGCTTTCATATAAAGGCGTCAATGGTCAAAATCTTTTATACATCATTCGGCTTCGGCGATACCGCCGGTTTTTTGTTTCAAAAATCGCTTGAAAATATCCGTTATCCTGACTACTCAAAGATATTATATTTAGCCCCCGCATCAAAAAAGGTTAAGGAATCGCAAAAAATATTCCATAAAACCGTTACCGCTCAACTGTCAGAAGCCGGCAATTCATGCTATATACCGCCTGAAATAGTTTCCATCAGCCAGCTTTCCAAAAAACTTTATTCCATACATGGCGAAAAGAGGATACTCAGCAGGCATTTGATACCCGTGGTTATTTCTAAGCTGTCTGGTAAAGGACTCGGTTTTTCTTCATTGATAACAGATTTCATCCATGATATTAAAAGCCATTACCCTGACATTGCAATTGATGCTATCAAACACAGTTTTATTGAGATATTGAAAGAACTTAATATTCCCGAATCAATTGAGAAAGTTATTACGGCCTGTCTTGATGAATTTGAAAAGTATCAGTCTTTTCTCGCTGAAAATGGACTTGTTGATGAAGATGATGTGATAAATTTTAGCCCTGCATATATTCCATTCATGCCTTCTCCTTCTGTCTTGATTCTGGATGGTTTTTACGATATTACACTCTCAGAAATGAATGTTTTAAAAGCCTTGATTCAGACTTCTAAAAAAACCGTTATTGCCATATCATATGATGCTGCTTTTAAGGATTTGTCAGAAAGATATATTACCTTTTTAAAAGACAGTTTTAATGTTGAGGAGCAGTATCTGACGGGCTCAGGAGGTTCAAGGCTGCCAATTTTTAATTATAACCCTTATCCAGACATGGAAGAAGAGGTTGAAGGGATAGCGAGAAATATAAAGTCGTTGTATGTATCAGGAAAGGTCAGGGAATTGGAGCAGGTAATAGTAACATGTTCTGACCTGAATAAGTACTCTGCACTTATTGAAAGGGTATTTAAACGATACGGAATTCCTTATGATATTTCAAGAAAAAAGCCACCTGGTAAAACAAGACCGTTTCTTGACCTCCTTAGCCTGCTTTATTCAGTGGCAGAGGATTATCCAAGACTTAAATTTTCCCAGTTATTATCATCGGGCTATTTTACAAAAATGCCGGAAAGCCTGAAAAAATGGATACCCTTATTTTCCATTCAGTCAGGCATTATTTCCGGCAAAACAGCATGGCTGAATTTCATATCTGAAGGCTCCGAGGTTCTTGATATTACGGCAATTGAAGAAAGGGAAGAAATCGAAAAGGATTTAAAACGGGTTTTCAAGAAATTGAAACCCCTCGATGACATAAAGAACGGTTCGACTTTTGATGCTTATACTGATTTACTCCAAAAGATTATTGAAGATTTTGGCTTTAAAGTGTCTTTAGACGAGTTGTCAGAGAAAACCCCTCAGGAAATAGTCAGGGATTTGTTTGAGCAGCTTTCTTTTATTAGGTCTCTGTATACAGACCGCATCACTTTGTTGGAGTTTATGGAGTTGTTCAGCCATATCCTTAACTCAACCTATACAGATACGGAAGGCGCAGGTGTAAAAGTGATGGATTTTTTTGAAACTGCGGGGTTGGCTCCTGAATACCTTTTCTTCGGGGGGGTGACAGACAGGGATATGCCAAAAAAACAGGATATGGATTATATTCTGCCGGACAATGTCAGAAGGAGACTGGGCTTTTTGTATCTTGATAAATATACCGATATTCAGAAGTTCATTTTTAGCAATCTGGTAAGGTCAAGTAAGAATCCCCAGCTTTCATATCCTGTAATGGATGGTGATGATATGTTTCTTCCCTCATCATTTCTTTATTCAGGAGAAGAGGGCAAGGTAAGGATACCCGGGATTTTCTGTAATGAAGAGTATCTCATAAGGAGCGGCAGGATGCCTTTTTCAAACCTCATAGGTGAGATGCAAATCAGTCCTTCAATTTTGAAACCCCGATCTTATTTGAGAGTAACAGATATAGATGCATACAGGGCATGTCCGAGGAAGTTTTTCATTGAAAGGATATTGGGGCTAAAGCCGCTTGATTTAAAGGAATACGAAGTAGAGGCAGTAACAATCGGAATCATAATACACAGGATAATGGAACAGATGATAAAAGAGCCCCTTGAAGATATTAATTATTTAAAAAACAGGGCGGTTGAGATTATCGAAAAGATTCTGAAGGATAAAAAAATTGACCCTTACTGGAAAAGATTTATAAAGGATACCTTTATTGAAATATTGCCTGATATTCGTGAAAATGAGCTTGAAATGAGAGGGGAGGACTATATTTCCACAGATGCTGAAAAGACAATTACAGGCGAGCCGATAAAAGGAATAAAATTGAAGGGCAAGATAGACAGGTTTGACAGAATTGGCGATTATGTCCAGATAATAGATTACAAGACAGGTACGGCAGGGCTTACATGCTCCCAGGTAACAAAGGGCAATGAAGACCTTCAGTTGTTTCTCTATGCGGCAGTAATGAAAAGTCATGGCTATAAAGTCGGGCGTGTTGGGATATATTCGTTGAAAGATATCAAAATAAAATGGTGTCCGCCGAAAAGAAAGAGCAGAACAAAAGATAAAGAAACCATTGACGATTACATAACTGCGTCTTTGAAGTTTCTTGAATTTGCTGTGAACAGCATGAGGAAAGGGGATTTCAAGGCAAAACCTTTAAAAGAGCAGAATTGCATGAATTGTCATGAAAATTCATTCTGCCCGTATATACAGCAGTGAGAATGTTATTAAATAATATAATAACAGGGAGCACAAATGCACTCAAACCTTTAAATTGCAACGTGATTATTAATATGCCATTCCGCATCCGCGTTAATTTATTTTTGAGAAAGTTTATTTGCTCCAGGATTGCTCCATGTCATGTTTAAAGGTGTTGCAAGTAAAGCTTTTTCGTGCACCTGTGCTCCCTGTTAAATACATTTTTAGGGTTAAATAAATTGGAAATTTTGGAGGAGGTAGAAAGTTGAAGAAAAGAAAGATAGTGACAGGCAGGTTGTTTGTAGTTGCGGCTGTTTTAATAATGATGTTTGCGGTATCATGCGCTCCCACCGAAGTCGTTCAGCCTACTCCGAAGCCTGCAAGAATAGCAGTTGTTCTCGGAGCCGGCGCATCAAAGGGATTTGCACATATCGGCGTCCTCAAAGTCCTCGAAATCAACAAAATCCCTGTTCATATGATAGTCGGGACAAGCGCAGGCAGTTTTGTCGGCAGTCTTTATGCTTACGGCTACAATGCCTTTCAGCTTCAAAAGATTTCTTTTTCGATTGAAAAAGGAGATATTGCAGACCTGACCATCCCTGACAACGGATTCATTAAAGGTGAAAAGCTTCAGGACTATGTCAACAGGATGTTAAAAAATACACCTCTTGAAAAATTGAGGATTCCCTTTTATGCAGTTGCAACAAATATTCAGAGCGGACAGGAGGTTGTATTTGTCAAGGGTGACACAGGCGCTGCAGTGAGGGCAAGCTGCTCCATTCCCGGCATATTCAGGCCCGTGAAATTTGAAGGCAAAATGTATGTGGATGGAGGAGTCGTGAGCCCTGTGGCAGTAGATGCTGCAAAAAGATTCGGCGCTGATGTGGTCATTGCAGTGGACATCTCCGGAGATGTTGAAAGCAGTCAGCCTGATTCCACAATGGAAACTATATTGCAGTCAATAAACATCATGTATTCAAAAATCGCTGCCGCACAGCTTTCAAAAGCTGATATCGTGATAAGACCCAAAGTGGGTCATATAGGCTCAGGCGATTTTTCAAAGAGGCATGAGGCTGTTCTTGAAGGTGAAAAAGCAGCGATTGAGGCACTCCCGATGATTCAGGCAATAATAACGAAATTAAAGCAGGAGGGAAGGTTATAGTAGATTTATATGGAGGCACAGATGCACTCAAACCTTTAAATTGATATGACTGAAAATTATCTTGATATATCAAAAAGTGTGATGATTTCATCTCCGGCAGGCTCGGGGAAAACAGAGAAGCTCGCAAGGAGATACATTGAGCTTTTGAAGAACGGCTCCGATGTTGAGAGGATTCTTGCAATAACCTTTACTGACAAGGCTGCTGCTGAAATGAAAGAGAGGATATTAAGCATACTCAGGGACGAAGACCCAGGAATGTTTGAACAGGTCAGGGAAAAGATGCCGAGGATGCGTATTTCAACCATACACTCCTTCTGCCTGAAACTCTTAAAAAGGTTCTGTCTTGAGCTGGGAATAGACCCGTCACTTGAGGTTATAGATAGTTTTCATGCGGATGTCATGTGGTCAGAGGCAGTTTACGGGAGTCTTCTGGAAGATTATGCCTCAGGTGAAGACCTCTTTTATCAAATTCTTAAAAACAAAGGCGTCAAGGGCTGGAGCAAACTATATACTGTTTTGAAGGAACTTCACGGCAAAAGGCCGGATATTGAAATGGCAATAAGAGACATGGGAAGTATGATTGAAACTGACAGTTCAGACAGTATTGAAAATCTGCTTTCTTTATACTCAAAATGCCTTAACAGATACAGGAAGAAGAAAATCGACAGGCACTGTCTTGACTATAATGACCTTGAAATCATGGCATATGAAGCAATATCAAAAAATACTGAATGGCATAATGTCCTTTATTCATTTGATGAGCATACAGACCACATACTTATTGACGAATTTCAGGATACGAGTACTCTTCAGTGGAAGATAATTGATAAGCTGACCGAAGAATGGCGCTCCGGAATGGGGGCAAAGAGAGAATCCGGGCTTAATCCCACGATATTTCTGGTAGGCGATGACAAACAGTCCATTTATTCCTTCAGGGGAGCCAATGTCGGGATATTCAGAAACGCAAGAGAAAAACTATCTCACTGGCTCGGCGAGGAATATCATTTTATAGAGATAAAGGAAAATTATCGCAGTCTTCCTGCAATTATTGATTTTGTCAACAGCCTATTTGAGAAATTGATGCCTCAGGGTCTTTATGAAGACTGCAAGATTGAATATAAACCATTTGAGGCGACAAGAGCAGGCGAAGGGAACGTGGAGCTTCTTCTGATTGACAGTATAGGACATACAAAAGAAAACAGAAGGGCAGAGGCATCCGTTATTGCAAAAAAGATTAGAGAACTGACAGGCGGATATGAAATATATGAGGATGATAACAGAAAAAGGAAATGCAGTTATGGAGATGTGGCAATCCTTCTCAGGGGAAGGACGCATCTTTCCCTTTTTGAAGACGCATTGAGAAGACAAGGCATTCCTTTTATAGTTGTCAAAGGGATAGGTTTTTATGATTCCCCTGAGGTGGTTATTTTAAAAAATGTCCTGTTTTTCCTCATTGATCAGATGGATGATTACAGTCTCTTTCAAATTTTGAGGTCGCCTTTATTCTCAATCAAATATGAATCACTTTTTAAGGTTATTAATGATGCAGCCATTAATGGGGCAGGTGCTGGTTATTTGTATCCATTGCTTGATTTGATTTGCAAAAAACAGACGTCCGAAATGCCCGGACTTTTCCCGGAAGCTAACAAAGACACGGATAACAGACAGCTTTGCAGCACCATGGATACAATCAATAAATGGATTGAAGATGCCAAAGAAACTCCGTATTCGATAATGCTCGAAAGAATTCTCAGCGAGACAGGTGCGTGGAAATATTTCCACGAAAAGCAGAGATATGTGAATATTAAGAAATTTTTGAAGCTTGTGGAAGAATTTGAGTCAAGGGGGCTTTCGGGGATTGAGATAAGGGAAAAATTGATAAAGGCATCTGCAAAGTCTGATGAATCAAAGGCTAATGTCAATACAGAGGGCATGGATGCTGTAAAGATAATGACTATACACGCATCAAAAGGACTTCAGTTCCCTCTTGTATTCCTGCCTTGCCTTGATGAGCCGGGCAGGTCAAGAACCGGCAATGTAATTATAGAAGAGAATGGTGACAGTATAATTGTCAGCTACGAGGATGATGCAGACATACGAAAGACAATGCCTGCCTTCCGGAGACATAAAGAAAAAATTGAAGAGGAAGAAAAAAGGCTTTTTTATGTAGCAGCAACAAGGGCAATGGATTATCTCTGCATGTCGGGCATATTTAATGATAAACCATCCGGCAAGCTCGGCTATTTATTCGATGCATTCAATTTAACCGGACTGGTAACCAAAACAGATGTTAAGCATCCTTTTGATGTTAGAGAGATTAAATCTGAAGAAATTGCAGAACTGCTTCGGCAATCTGATGTTTTTGATAAAGAATTCCCCTCACATCTGCCCCCTTCACGTTTTCAAGACGAAATGGTTTTTATCGAACCTATTGATAAGGAATATAAACCGCAGCATATATGGCTTGATGTTACCGAAGAAGTAGAAGAAATACGGAAAAAGCACGGCGAAGACTGGATTATTTTGGGAAGGGCGTTTCACAGGGTATTTGAGGGGGTTTCAAAAGGTTATATAAAAATGAATAATCCTGAAAAGAAGGTGGAAGAGATACTGAAGAACGAAGTCTTGTCAGATAAAAGTCTTAACAGAATGAAAGAGATTATCCTGTCAGATTTATTCAAACTTAAAGAGTCCGGCTATTTGAAAGACATTATACTACCTCAGGACAATTCATACTCTGAGCTGCCATTTATTTTAGATGCAGGGAGGAGGATTTACAGGGGTAGGATAGACAGGGTGATTATTAAAGATGATACAGCCCTGATTTATGATTATAAGACTTATCCGGTTTCAGAAAGCGAGATAAAGGAGCTGAAAGAAAGATATTTTCCCCAGATGGATATCTACAGAAAAGCCGTGGAAAGTGTATTTTCCATAAAGGCGAAGTGTTATCTTTTCTTTACAAGTCAAAATATGATTGTTGATATAGATTAAAATTTTCCAGAGTTATCACAGTTTAATGCTATAATAAACAGCATCATTTATATAAAGTTTAAAAAAATTAACTT
>PNNP01000019.1 GCA_013824325.1 Thermodesulfovibrio sp.
CTTGCCCGTATCCAGTGGAAATAGTAAATCAAACTAATACAAATCAAAATAAGAACGGCAACAATGGCTGCCTTTAAAGAAGTCCTTTTCAATTGGCTATGCACACCTGTCTTTGAATTGTCGTTAATTAATGACATAAAAACCCTTCCTCTCAAAGACTGTTTTTCATTAAGCATGGGTTACAAAAACCTGCATATTATAATTTTACATTAAAAAAATCAAAATTTATTAAAAATATGCGGAAGGCAGCCATATCGGAAGCAATCCGCCCGCATGAGGCGGGCGGACGTATGAGTTATGCAGGGGGAAGTAGGGGATTATTGTTCTTTAGATGCTTTTTCCTTTGTTTCCTTAGGAGCAAAGCATGCTTCTTCGGCTAAAAGTCTTTCCCAGTTTTTATCAACCTGTTCCTGCGCTTCCTTCAGCAGCCATTCGTTTTCCGGCGTAAAGAGGTGTTTGAATCTTCCCTGCGGCTTTAAGAAATCTACAAGCGGTTTCTTTTCCCTCGGTTTAAAGGTAATTTTTGTATTCCCGTTTTCTATTTCATAGAGGGGCCAGCAACATGTCTCAACAGCAAGCCTGGACAATGTAATAGCATCATCGGTTTTTGACCTCCAGCCGCGGTTGCACGGTGCGATTACGTTCATGAATTTAGGTCCCTTTATCTCAAGCGCCTTTCTCACCTTCTTCATTAAATCACCCCAGTGGCTTGGAGATGCCTGTGCAGCATACGGTATGTTATGCGCTGCCATTATCTTTGTCAGGTCTTTTCTCTGCTGCATTTTTCCGGGTATAACATCTCCTGCAGGACATGTGGTTGTATCAGCTCCGAATGGTGTTGCGCTGGAACGCTGGATTCCGGTGTTCATATATGCGCCGTTGTCATAACAGATGTAGAGCATATCATGACCCCTCTCCATTGCGCCTGATAGGCTCTGAAAGCCGATATCATAGGTTCCGCCGTCGCCGCCGAATGAGATGAATTTGATTTCATCATTAATCTTTCCCTGTTTCTTGAGAGATCTGTACATTGTCTCAACGCCTGAGATTGTAGCAGCAGCGTTTTCAAAGGCACTGTGTATCCACGGTATTTTCCATGCTGTGTAATCTGATATACATGTGGAAACCTCAAGGCATCCTGTTGCATTTGACGCTATGACAGGATAGTCAGCCGCAAGGAGCACCATCTTTACAATTATCGGCGCTCCGCAGCCTGCGCACATCCTGTGACCCGGTGTGAATAATATCTCTTTTTTTGAAAGCTCTTTTAAGCTAAGCGGTGTTGCCATGTTATTCCCTCACTCCGATATATTCTTTAAAGGTTTTTACTTTTCCTGTCTTTACTATTTCTGCAAGCTCGTCCAGCACAAGTGCAGCATGTTCGGGAAGGTAATCCCTTCCGCCAAGTCCGTAAATCTTATTAATGAGAAAAGGTCTTTCCTTATAGGGATACAGACTTGCTGCAATATCTATGAACACAGGACCAAAAGAACCGCCGAATGCATCTGCCCTGTCCAGCACGCACACTGCCTTGAGGTGTTTCAATGCCTCTCCAACTTCCGCATAAGGGAATGGTCTGTATAATCTTGGCTTTAATAATCCTGCCTTTATTCCTTTGTTTCTGAATTCATCAATAACATCTTTGGAAGTCCCTGCTGCTGAATTCAGTATGACCAGTCCTATTTCAGCATCATCAAGTCTGTATGCTTCAAATAATCCGTATTTCCTGCCGGATATTTTTTCAAAATCTTTTGCAACATCAAGCACTACTTTGGGCACCTTTGCCATCGGTTCAGCATGCGCCCTCATGAACTCCATATAATAATCAGGCAGTATTAATGGACCGTAACTTACAGGATGCCTTATATCAAGAAGGGGATTGACTGCCTTAAAATCTCCGACAAAATTTCTGACATCGCTATCTTCAATATATTCTATTCTTTCAATGGAATGGCTGATTATAAAACCGTCAAGACATATTATTACAGGAAGCCTTATATCCATATGCTCACCAATGCGGAATGCCTGAATTGTATTGTCATAAGCCTCCTGTGTATTTTCAGACCATAATTGTATCCATCCTGCATCCCTTGCCCCCATTGCATCAGAATGGTCACCGTGGATGTTCAATGGCGCTGAAAGCGCCCTGTTTACAACAGGCATTATAATCGGCAGTCTCAGACCCGAAGCGATAAACAGCATTTCCCACATGAGTGCAAGTCCCTGCGAGGATGTGGCTGTAATGACCCTGCCGCCTGCTGCTGAAGCGCCGATGCATGCGCTCATTGAGCTGTGCTCGCTTTCAACGAGTATTATCTCTGTTTTGACCTTGCCGTCAGATACAAAGCCTGCAAACCTCTGCATCATATCTGTTTGAGGAGTTATAGGATATGCTGCACAGACATCAGGATTTATCTGTTTCAATGCCTCTGCAACTGCTTCATTTCCTGTTACTGCAACTATCCTTGCCATTATTTCGCCTCCTCTTCCATAACTATCGCCTTTTTACCCTTTTTGCCGGGACATTCGAGCGCGCATATTCCGCAGCCCTTGCAGTAATCGTAATCAAAATCCTCTCTTTTGCCGTCCTTTACCTTAACAGCCATATCAGGGCAATATATCCAGCAAAGAAGGCAGTTGATACAATTCTCCGGAATCCACCTTGGCTTTAATGACCGCCATGAACCCGTCTTGAACTTCATTGCACTGCCGGGTTCTTTAATTACAGCGCCGGGTTCAACTTCTTTCCATCCTTTGAGTTTCATCCTTCCCTTACCTCCCCGTAACCCCTTTTTGCTGCTTCAAGATTACCGTCTATTACTTTCTGCGAAAATTTTTTGCTGAAACTCTTTTTTACATCATCAAGGATTGCATCAAGACTTATAAGACCTGATATTTTTGAAAGCGCACCTACCAGCGGCGAGTTCGGCATTGCCCTGCCGAAGCACTCTACAGCGATTTTAGTAGCATCAACAGTAAACACCTTCTGAGAGGGCCTTGCCTTGAGTTTTTCCCTTATAACCTTTGGCTCAAGAGAGGAGTTAATGATAAAAACAGCATTATCGGGCGTGCCTTCAGTAACATCAAGTGCATCAAGCAATGTAGGGTCTGCAACAACCACTATGTTGGGTTTCAAAACAGGACAGTGAAGCCTGATCTCTTTTGAACTTACCCTGTTATAAGCCCTTAGCGGAGCGCCCGACCTTTCAGGTCCATACTCAGGGAATGCCTGTACATATCTGCCGCCGCTAAGACATGCATCTGCAAATACCTTGGCTGCTGTAACAGTGCCCTGTCCGCCCCTCCCGTGCCATCTGACTTCGACATTCTCAGCCATTTTCCCCTCCCGAATTATTAATCTATAAAAGATAACATATTATTTTTTATTATTTTAGCATAATTTTTTGTTATTTTAACGAAAATTATGCGATTGTTCAATAGAAAAATATTTAAGATTGATTCTTGCCTTTTATAGCCACGTTTATCTCTCTTTAAAAGCTCTTTACATTAGCCGCATAACTTTGTATATTTAATTTAAGAATCAGGCTGCATAATTTTTTCATAACTTATTTAGAGGATTTGGCAATAGCATGATTAATGAACATATAACAGCAACATAAAAATAAATGTTAGGGCACTGAGGTGAGGAGATGAAAGAGGAGATGAAAGATGTAATCACGAATAGATTTCGAGAGCTGGTGGCACAGGGCCAACAACTCGTGAAGCGCATAAATAGGAACGATTCCTTCATTTCTTCGCATGAGATAACACCGGCGCAGGCATGGCTATCGTCCGTTTCCAACCTTCTACAAACTGCCTCTCCCGCAGATAGTTTTTTCCTCAGCGAATCAAAAACGCTCATGACCCATGAGAACATGAAACATGGGATTCCATCAGAAATCGTATTGAAAATGCTGGGTCTTTTAGTGTCGGCTCAGCAAGAATGGGAAGGCGGCTTAATGAGGAGGATTGAATACATCCTAGCCGCAGAGACATTTGATAATTTCTTAGATCACGCTGAAACCTACCATAAGGGGAATAAAAAGATAGAATCTGCCATCCTTGCCAGCGCGGTGCTTGAAGATACCGTAAAAAAGGTATGTTTGAAGAACAGCATATCGACAAAAGGGCAATCTCTTGAGAGCCTGATTGACGAACTATCAAAGGCTGGAGCAATAACGCCTGTTAAGGCAAAACGTATCAAAGCATTTGCAGGGGTCCGTAACCATGCGCTTCATGCGGAGTTCGACGATTTTGATATTAAAGACGTTGGTGAAATGATCAAAGGTATTCGGGAACTGATTGAAGATTATCTGTGAATTGCCCTAACGAGTAGGTGCACCGAACGTGGCAGAACAGCGCGCCACGCTGGTGACCTTCATGTTAATGCTTTGCTTGTTCGTATTTTACCGAAAGAGACTGATTGCCTCGAATTAAAGCTTGTTCAACTCAAAGCAGGGTCAGCTGGTTTGAAACCGCGAGAAATGAAACGACTTCGAGAAGCGGTATCTAAGGAAATTATGTGTCCACCTTCGGAACCGGTGTAGTCATATACAAAAGCACACTAAGTATAAACCATACAATTAGCCATATATTTATATTGCCAATCCTATTATATTTGTAGTATATTATATCTATGAAGAAAACCCGTTTTGATTGGGATGAGGAGAAAGATAGGGAGAATCAAATAAAACATAATGTTTCTTTTGCTATGGCACAGCACGCTTTTCTTGATTCTCATCGCGTTATAGTTAAAGATGTTAACCATAGTTCAGAAGAAGTACGGTATTACTGTATTGGTCGTGTCGGCAGCGGAATAATGACCGTCAGGTTTACTTATAGAGGAAATATCATCCGCATCTATGGTGCTGGATATTGGAGAAAAGGGAGGAAGATATATGAAGAGCAAAATAAAATATACTGATGAGCCGATGGGCAAACTGAGAGTCATTAAGGACTTTCTTCCGCCGCCGGGACAACTGGTTTTGAAAGAGGAAAATGTTAAGGTAACCATTGCATTGAACAAATCGAGTATTGAATTTTTCAAAAGAGAGGCACAACGATATCATATTTCATACCAAAAAATGATTCGACGGCTGATAGATTTATATGCTTCACAACATCAAAAAAGTACTTAACAAATCACTTGTTCAGTAAAACTATGAATAGTCGGGTGAGGATGTTATCAGTGTCATATCAATTGGTGACTGTCTAATGACTGTCTAAAATTGCCCTTTTTAGTTTTAAGCCTTGAGTAACTGGGACCTCATTGATTTTTAAAGTCGGGGCGAGCCGATTCGAACGGCCGACCTCTCGCACCCCAAGCGAGTGCGCTAAACCAAGCTGCGCTACGCCCCGATTACGATAATATTTTAAGTAAATCTCCGAGCTTTTCCTTTACCATACTGATAACTTTTTCAGTATCGGCTTTTGGTATGGGCTTCTCTTCAGGAACTGTTTCTGCTTCCTGCCCGGATATGTTGCCGCCGAGTTTTCGCCTGACGCCGTCAATGGTATATCTTTCTTCATACAAAAGCTTTTTAATCTGAAGCAGGAGGTCAATATCTTTCTTTGTATATATGCGCTGTCCTGATTTGCTCTTTCTCGGGCTGAGAAAAGGAAACTCTGTCTCCCAGTACCTCAGAACATAAGACTCAACTTCAACAATCCTGCTGGCCTCTCCTATCTTGTAAAAAAGCTTTTCAGGGAATAATCTCAGCGTTTGTGGGGATTTAAATGCATTTTGCATATGAAATGCTCCGGATTGTCTATGCCTTTTCTATAAGTTCCTTGAGATAGTCGCTTGTCTTAAATGTAATGACACGCCGCGGTGTGATTTCCACCTCTTGTTTTGTTTTTGGATTTCTTCCTATACGCGCGCTTTTTTTTCTGACATTGAAAGTTCCAAAGCCTGATACCTTAATGGATTCCCCGACTGCCAATGTTTGCTTGATAGTGTCAAAAACAGCCTCGACAATATCCTGCGTCTCATTCTTTGGCAGACCTACCTTTTCAAATACATTATTAACAATATCAGCTTTTGTCATAATCCACCTCGCACTTTTAAATTTTCAGGACAATCTCTACCTAAGTGCTAATTTTATATTACAATCTTCCCTACTTGTCAAGTGTTTTAAGTCATTAACGCGTTTTCCCGTTTGACTAACTTTGAAACTTTCTGTTATCTTACTTAACTATTTTATCAAAGGTTCTAATACGAAGGGTAAAACAATATGAAGACAAACAAGGCTGCAACTCTGCGAGAGAAGAAGATTCAGGAAATCAAAAAAAGATTACTCCGCCAGAAAGAAGAGCTTCTTTCAGAAGCAGGTATTACGCTGAATTCTCTGCCTGAAGAGACCGCCTTCCCTGAACTTGGAGACCAGGCATCAGCAGAGATCGACAGGAATTTCACGCTGCGGCTGAGGGAAAGAGAAAGAAAATTACTCAAAAAAATAGACAAGGCAACTGAAAAAATAGACAGCGGAGCATATGGAATCTGCGAGGTGTGCGGGCTGGAAATAAATACAAAAAGGCTTGAAGCAAGGCCTGTCACCACAATGTGCATTGAGTGCAAGATAGAAGAAGAAGAAGAAGAGAAGCTCAGGGAAAGATAATCAAACCCTCAGGTCTTTAAAATCAAACCGTTTTTTCAAATATTCCCCGAAGAGATTAAAACAGAAAGCTGTTATTGATATTGCAAGTCCCGGAAATAATACCATCCACGGAGATGTCAGAACATATGCCCTGTTTGCGCTTATCATAGAACCCCATGTTGCAACCGGAGGCTGTGCGCCGAGTCCCAAAAAACTCAATGTTGCTTCAGTCAGAATAAAACCGCCAAGCTTAATCCCCATCATCACAAAACCTAAAGGGATACAGAGAGGGGCAATGTGTAAAAAAACTATCCTTAAATTACTGCATCCCATTGCCCTTGCAGCTTCTACAAAAGGCATGTTCCTGACAGTTAAAACATGCCCTCTTATCAATCTGGCAAAGGATGCCCAGCCGACTGCTGATATGGCTATCATTACAGTGTATATGCCCGGAGGCAGAATTACGGAGATGGCAATTGCAAGAAGCAGCGAAGGAAATGAAAGAATAAAGTCCACAACAGACATTATAAAAGTATCTATTTTGCCGCCGGAATATCCGGAAGCAATACCGACAACAAACCCGATAAAAACAGATATGAATGCAGCAACAAAGGCAACGCCGATTGATATCTTGCCTCCGTATATTACCCTTGAAAATACATCCCTTCCCTTGTTATCCGTTCCAAAGGGATGCT
Organism: Thermodesulfovibrio sp.; assembly: GCA_013824325.1. Taxonomy (GTDB): domain Bacteria; phylum Nitrospirota; class Thermodesulfovibrionia; order Thermodesulfovibrionales; family Dissulfurispiraceae; genus PNNP01. The sequence continues at coordinate 7,292 of PNNP01000019.1, forward strand.
CAAGGTTCGGCGGCTCTCTCAATGCATTCAGGTCAATCATGTAAGGGTCATGAAAAGGAAGGAACGGAGACAGAAGCGAAATAACAAAAAGAAACAGAATTATAAACAGCGGCAATTTACCTTTCCTTGTCATGAAGTCTTATCCTTGGGTCAAGATAGTGATAAATCACATCAGTAATAAGATTGACAACAACAAAAATCACCGTGCCTGAAATTATGCACCCCATTATTACAGGATAGTCCCTTTTTATTATTCCTTCCATGGTGAATCTGCCTATACCGTCCCATCCGAATATCGTTTCTGTGACTACCGCGCCATTCAGATAACTGCCGAAGTCAAGACCTATTATGGTAACTATAGGAATGATTGCATTCTTCAGAACATGGATTATGCTAATTTTCAAGGAAGGAAGCCCTTTGGCGACTGCTGTGTTTATATAAGGCATGCCGAGGATATCAATTACAGTCGTCCTTGTAACCCTCGCCAGTGTTGCCATTGCTGGAATTGACAAGACAACTGCAGGTAGTACGAGAAATCTTATATCTCCTGTGCCTGAAGGCGGAAAAAGTTTTAACTCAAGTCCAAAAATCAGCATTATCATTATTCCGCTCCAGAACACAGGTATGCTCAAGCCTGTGATTGAAACAATATTCATGAATCTTTCAAGAAATCCGCCTCTTCTGTAAGCTGATATATAGCCGATGGTTATGCCGAGCGGAATTGCTATAAACATTGCTCCGAATGCAAGTTTCATTGTGTTTGGAAACTTCATAGCAATGTCTGTCAGGACATCCCTGTTTGTATAGTATGACCTTCCGAAATCACCTGTTATTAAAAGCTTCAGATAACCGGCATACTGGCTTATGAAACTTTTATCTGCACCGATTTCCTTTCTGATGCTTTCAATTATTTCAGGGCTTGCGCGCTCTCCGACAAAGCCCTGAACAGGGTCTCCGGGAAGCGCCTTGAGAAGTGAAAATGTAAGAAGCGTGATGCCTAATAAAAGAGGAATCAAAAGCAGAAGCCTTTTTAAAATGTATGCTTTAATGTCAACCCCCATAACGATTAAATCATTTCATAAACTCAATAGGGCTCCCTTTATAATTCAGGGAGCCCCTGACTAACTTCAGCAGACGCGCCTGCCGTTTATCTTTCAATTGAAATCTCCGTGCCCTTGTCCATTGTATAAATGGGATAAATTCTGTAACCCTTTATCCACGGCTGTGTTATTACATAATCATTCCTGTGCCAGAAAAAGACCCACGGCGCATCTTTTATAATAATCTCTTCTGCCTTCTGATAGAAATAATTTCTCTCCTTTTCGCTTATGGAATATTGACCCTTTTCTATCAAAAAATCTACTTCTTTGTTTACATATCTTGCCCTGTTTCCTCCCGGTCCGAGATTTGATGAATGAAACAGCGGAAACAGAAAATTCTCAGGGTCGGGGTAATCCGCCCACCAGCTAAGCCAGAACATATCAGGCTCTCCTTTGTTGACTGCATCTTTATAGGCACTCCACTCAAGCTGCTTTATAATTACATTTATCCCGACCTCTGAAAGATAGGACTGGATTATCTCTGACAGGTCAACAACATCCTGGTCTGCTGTGATATACAGAAATACTTTTGTGCCTGACAATCTTTCTTTATTGATTATCTCTTTTGCCTTTGCAGGGTTATATATCAGGAACCGGCTGCTTTCTTTGATATTCCATTTTCTTAGCAGATCCGGAACGGGTCCAATTGCTAACCTGCCCCTGTTTTCATAAAAGGTTATAAGTATCCTTGTTCTGTCAATTGCATAAGAAACAGCCCTTCGCAGACTGGGATTATCAAATGGTTGTCTGGATGAATTCATTCCGAGATAATAAGTATTGAGTCCACTGTTTGACACTATATACTTATTCCATTTTCTGTCATCTCTGAACTTTGAGTATGCTGATGCAGGAAGTGAAAGCACATCAATATTTCCGAGTTCAAATTCAGTAACAGCGGTTAAATCCTCGGGTATTATCCTGTAAATGATGCCGCTGATGCTGACATCTCCGTCAAAATACATTTTATTGCCCTGCAGTATAAGCTCTCTGTTTGGCAGCCATTCCTTTAAAACAAAAGGTCCGGTGCCTGACGGATGACTCGAAAAATCAACTCCCCATTTCTTTACATCCTCTTTGGGAATCACATATGCAGGGGCTGTTGTAAGCATGCTAAGAAACGGCGAAAACGGCTTTTTGAGCTTAATCTCAAAAGCATAGTCATTTATTACTCTGAAACCCTTAACTTCATCCGCCCTGCCTTCCCTGAATTCCTTCGCGCCTTCAACCTTGTCAAATATCCATGAATTCGGTGATTTTGTATCAGGACTCAAAATGCGTTCAAATGAGTATTTAAAGTCCTGAGCCCTGACCTCCCTTCCTGCTGAAAACCTCACTCCCTTTTTCAGAAAGAATGTATATCTCAAGCCGTCCTTTGATATCTGCCACTTTTCTGCTATATCAGGGGCTATTTCAAGATTATCCTTTAATCTGACAAGCCCGTTAAAAAGTTTCGCAGCAATCGCTGCACCCGAGACATCTGTAATCAGTGCGGGGTCAAGGGTGGTGGGATTTGTATTCAGTCTGTAATAGAGATAACCGTCAAGGCGGTTTGACGATGAACATGAAAAGAGAAGCAGGACAACGAATAATAAAGCAGCAGGAGATAATCTGCTTCCTTTTTTATTTCTCATCACCTGGTATCAATCAACATATTTTAGTATCTTAAAAATGCGCCGATTCCTCCGGCATTTAGCAGCTTTTTATTTTCATCAACTACCTCAATCAGCGCACCCTGCTGTATTGCCTTCTGCCCTGCCATGTCAATTATATAATCAATGCATTCCATCTCACCCTTGCAGTAAATACATGACGCAATTTTATGGGCAGTCAGAAAGCCGCATAACCTGCAGCCGTATCCGGCGCTCTTGTAATTCTTTATGAATATGAGTTTCATTACTTTCCGCTCCTGAAGCGCATTGAGTACATTATCCAGTCCCAGAACAGCATTCTCATTTTTCATTGCCCTTGCTATAAGGGTTTCAACAGTCTCTTCCTCCATCTTTTTCTCGTATGAAGCAAGCACAGGCTCGACCCTGCTAAGCACCTCATCGCTTTTAGCGAACATTTCCATCCTGATAATTGCGATTACTTTATCAAGAACGGTTTTATGAAGCTTTCCTTTAATGAGAGAAACTGTTTCATCAGAACCGCCGATTACCACTCTCCCTATATACTCTCCGCTGAGGAAAGAATCAAATTTTTCCACAACATCATTCAGATGCAAATTGATATGAAAATCCATGTGCCTTTCATAATGATTCTGGGAAAGTGCAAACCATCCGCCCTTTTTGTGTTTTCCGGGGATATCGGGTGTATGAACCTCGCCGAACTCGACAATCTCTCCGAGATGCACTACAAATATCCTTGCAGATTCCTTATCCACAAGCAAAATAGCATACCTCTGGTAATTATCAAGAATAGCCATAAGGGGTTTTGCATGCGGGGTTTTATCAATAATCAGCTCGTTCTTTACCGGAACATTGAGATGGTATTCTTTCCAGAAGGAATTTTTTGCAGAGCTTAGGAGGGCAAGCCCCTTTTTAAACATCCTCTTGTTTGTAAGGACATAGCTTTCAATCTTTTCAATGTCGCCTTTCACTGTTTTATACACGGCAGGGTTCAGAGATTCTGCAATCTCTTTTATCATGTTTTTGAAATGTACTATATAATCGCCTTTTTTATTAAACATGGGGTCAACATTTAGATACAGGCTCACAAAATAACCATCCTTTGCGCTTATAGATATTATTTCTTTCAATTCCGCCCTGCTAAACATTTTGGCCTCCTTCTACGTTTCTGAATATTTCTATAACAGATACAAACAATGCGAGCACAAGCGGGCCCATTATAAGTCCGATTAACCCGAACAATTTTATGCCGCCAAGAACACTGAAGAAAATTACAAGAACCGGCATTTTGATCCTGCTGCCGATAAATATGGGTTTTAAGATGTTGTCTATCAGACTGATGCCGAAGAGTCCGACAATAGAAAGAATAATTCCGTTTAAAACCGCACCGTTTATAAATAAATACACAACAGCGGGACCCCACACTGCAAACGCACCCAGCAACGGTATAAATGAGGCAATCGAAATTGAGAGACCCCAGAGAACAGGTGATGAAAATCCGAGGAAATAAAATGCTGCGCCTCCGATAATGCCCTGAATAATCGCAACTGCAACGCCGCCATAAATCGTGGATATTATGATATCTTTCATCTGGGCAACAAGTCTGTCATCCTGCTCCTCTGAGAACGGCATATAATCACGGAACTTCTTCAATAAATCCGGACCGTCTTTGAGAATAAAAAATATCGAAAATGTCATAAAGACAAAGTTGATTGCCACATTCAGAACATCCCCGAGTCCGCTGGTAATTTTACCAACCATTTCCTTTCCGAATTTTGAAACATTTTCAATAATGGTCTGGTCAAGTTCTGCTGCCGTGATGTTAAATGTAGCAATTAGCTTATCAAACAGAGATTGCAGATACGGGTGGTGCAGCAGGTCTTTGGTTGCATATATATTTTCTTTCTCCATATAATCCGATAAATTTTTCAGCTCATCAACCAGCGTATACGAAATATAGGAAAAAGGACCGACAATAATTAACATAATGGCTATAAGCGTTATAAGCGATGCTACGGACTTCCATTTGATATATCTTAAAACAAAGGTATACAGCGGATAGAATACTATGGAAAGGACCACAGCCCAGGCTATCGGAGACAGGAAGGGCTTAAGTATCTGATAAGTCAGATAACCCAGAAGCAGGACAAGTGCTGTTACGGCTAAATAGTAAAACTTATCTGATTTCATATCACTCCATTTCTTATAAACGATTCAAATAGCATTAATGAAAGTTTATCATAACTGCGCTCAGGATGCCATTGCACTCCCACAAGAAAGGGATAATCCCATTTATAAAATCCTTCAATAACCCCGTCATCTGACACTGCAAAGACCTTCAGACCCTTGCCAGAACTTTTAATTGCCTGATGATGTGAAGAGTTTACTGAAATAACAGAGGGCTGAAGATTAACTATCGAGGTCAAAGACTGATTGGTCTGAATATTATGAAGTCCTTCTTTATGGTCAAGTGCATTTGGAATTTGATATCCGATGTCCTGATAAAGAGTGCCGCCGAGCGCAACATTTATAAGCTGCATGCCGTAACAGATGCCCAAAACAGGCTTCTGCCTTCTTATAACCTCGCATAAGAGTGCAAATTCAAAATCGCTTCTTTCCTCGTCAACAAATTTCATGCATTCATGCGGAACAGAAATCTCCTCTCCGTAATATTTTGGCAGAAGGTCTCTGCCCCCTGACAACAAAAGGCCATTGATAAAGCCTGCCATGCTATTGACGCTCTCCATCAATGGAGGAATAATTACAGGCATGCCGCCGGCGTTTACAATCGCAGAAACGTAGTCCTGCCTGAGCTTGAAGAAATCCTCATCCATGTCAGAAGTTATGCCGATTATAGGTTTCACAAAAATTTTTATTTTAGCAAATCAGGGTGATCTTCCCCCGTTTTTTCGGACACTGAGTTACGTTAGGCTGCCATAGCATCCAGCTCAAAGGAAATTGGGGAAGATCACTGAATTTCATTAACAACTTAAGATTTACCCTCTATTTACTTTTTTCATTATATCATAAAAAATGAAAACGTAGAGACAAATTCACTTACCAGATAGGTATAGACATACTGATTTTTCACCTCAAAATCCTTCCTGACAGGCTTCCTGTAAATTCTCTTTCCTTGAATGCCAATGCGCCGTTAACAAAAACATATGCTATACCTTCAGCTTTTCTGTAAGGTTCTTTAAAAGTCGCCGTATCATTAATTTTTTCATAGTTAAATACAGTAAGGTCTGCGTAATAGCCCTCTTTTATAAGCCCCCGTTTCGCGAGTTTGAAGGTTAGAGCAGGAAGACAGGTTATCTTATTTATTGCCTTTGACAAATCCATAAAACCTTCATCTCTCACATACTTCCCTATGAATCTCGGAAAACTTCCGAATCCCCTCGGATGTGGTCTGCCGGTGCATGTCATGCCTGAAAAACATCTTGCAGAACTGTCAGAGCCAATCATCACATAAGGAAGTGACAGAAATTGTTTTAGATTGTTCTCATTCATTGAAAAAAATATAGCCCCTGCCCTTGCCTTTTCATCTATCAGAATATTTAGCGCTGCATCATCAGGTTTTTTGCCGACCTTTAGCGCAATGTCAAAAATATTCTCTCCCTCCATCCATTTATTCTCTGATTTTGCAACAGATGATACATAAATGCCCTTCCAGTAATCATCGCTGTTTGATGAAATCTTTGCTTTTATTTTTTCCCTTATCGCAGGGTCTTTAAGCCTCCTTAACTCTTCCTCTACTCCACCATCATATGCCCATGAAGGCAGGATAGTATCGAGGTCTGTGCTTGAAGCTATGTAGGGATAACGGTCGCATGTCAGGCGGACTCCTGAGTTCCTTGCATTTTCGATAGTTTCAATCGCTTTGTCTATCTTCGACCAGTTTTGCTCACCTGCTGTCTTAATGTGCGATATATGGACATTAACACCGGCTTCTCTGCCTATACGAATAACTTCTTCAATGGCTTCAATAAGTCCATCACCTTCACTCCTCATATGAGAAGTATATATACCATCACGGCTTTCGCGGGAAATAACCTTTGACAGTTCTATGAGTTCTTCAGTATCCGAATAAACTCCTGGAGGATATATCAGTCCTGTTGAAAGACCTTTTGCTCCGTCTTTGAGTGCATCAGACAAAAGATTTTTCATTTTGAGAAAGTTGCTTTTGTCGGAGATGGTATTCTTATATCCGATGACAGATGCCCTTGCATTTCCATGGCCGCACAATGTTGCAAAGTTTATTGCAATGCCTTTGCTCTGGAGAATGCTGAAATACTCTCTGAAAGTTGACCATCTTTCCTTTATGCTGAGTTCCTTTAAATCTGCCTCCCTGTGTTCAAAGGCATCGCCGTACAGAGGGGCAGCAGATAAGCCGCAGTTGCCGTTTATCTCTGTGGTGACACCCTGTGACAGCTTGCCTTCAGCCCTGCCGTCAGCAAGAATCGTGAATTCAGAATGGGCATGTGTATCTATGAATCCTGGTGAAACAATAAGACCGGTTGCATCAACAACATTTCCGGCATCAACCATCTCATCACCGATGTAAACGATTTTATCCCCCTGTATACCGATGTTTGTTTTCACAGGGGCTGATTCATCACCATGAATAATAAAACCGTTTTTTATTAAGTAATCAAGCATAGGTTAAAAACCGGAAGCAGAAACCAGCAGGTTATCTGCGCGTATATTTTATAGGTTTGACCTTATGACCGTTTTTACTCTTTGCATCCTTATGGTGCTCAACTTTCTGGGGTGTCGTTGAAGCAAAGTAGGCGTGTATGCCTGCAACAATGGAATATGCTATCTTCTGCCTGTAAGATTCATCTGATAGCAGTTTCTCTTCTTCTAAATTGCTTATAAAGGAAACCTCAACAAGAGAAGACGGCATCTTTGCACCAACAAGTACATAAAACAGTGCCTGTTTCACTCCAAGGTTGTTCACCTCAGGATATTGCAGTGTGACTGTTGATGTAAGTGAATTCTGTATCTGCCCTGCAAGCTTGACTGATTCGTCCCTCTTGCTTTCCCTTTCAAGAGATGCGAGTATAAATCCAAGTTCATTCTGAACCTGTTTCATCTTTTTTAAAGATATGGCATTTTCCCGTGCAGCAACCCTCATGGACTCTTCATCATTTGTCCAGTTAAGAAGATATGTCTCTATTCCCCGCGCCTGCCTGTTCGGGCTTGCATTTGCATGAACAGATACAAACAGCTCGGCTCCCTTTTTGTTTGCAATAGCAGCCCTTTCATCAAGAGGGATAAAAACATCACTGTCACGGGTAAGGATAACTTCATAAAGCGGGTATTCTTTTGTCATTATATCCCTCATCTTCAGGACAATATTCAGAACAACGTCTTTTTCATAAAGTTTGTTAAATCCAACAGCGCCCGGGTCATGCCCTCCATGTCCTGCATCTAAAACGACTACTCTCTTAAAAAGAAACATATCCGACTTTGCGTCTATTTTCTTTTCATCAGTCCCCTTAGGGAAGAAATCAACAACAAGCCTCGGGGGGTCTTCAAGGCTCGAAATCTTATAATCATAATCAGCATTGCGGAGGTCAAAAACAACCCTTACAGTATTTGCATCATACTGGGAAATCCTCACTGTCTTAACAAAACCTTCGGCAATAGGGTAATTAGTCTGAAGTCCTTTTTTCAGTTTTGTGTTTTTAAAATCGCAGTATAATCTTTCGGGATTGGTCAGCCTGCCTTTAGTAAATTCAACGGCACCTGAGATGTCAATAGCAATTCTTACATATTCGGAAGTGACCCAGTGTCTGATGCCTTTAAGCTCAACTGCATCGCCTGATACGGCAGTTGAAGGCAACAAAAGAATGCAGAAAAAAAGAAGTCCGAAACCGGCAATCATCTTTTTTCTTCTAAAATAAAAACTCCTATTTTCTGACTTCTGACTTTTAATTCGCCTGAGGCGGACTGTCTTCTGCAGATTATTCATACAGCCTGAACAGCTTTAACAGCAGGAATATCTCTCTTCATAGAAGCCTCTACCCAGTTCTTTAAAGTAAGGGTAGCCATAGGGCATGTCCCGCAGGCTCCTTTGAGTTTCACATATACTATATCGTCCTTTACGTCAATAAGTTCAATATCACCGCCATCCCTCTTAAGTCCGCTTCTGATTTTTTCCAGCACACTCTCAACACTCTGTTTGCTGACCATCTCCCCTCCTCAGTTAAAACAATCTCTTTTATTTTAAATCATAGCTTATGATTAGTAATTTATCAAGAGTTTAGTTTATATAAATTATAAATAATTGTCGGGATAATAATACAAATTTTTATACAACTGTGAAAAATTTGATGAAATACTCGATATTTTTAGATATAATTTAAATTATGCAAAAGGTCGGTTTCATTTACGATGATATTTTCTTAAAACACGATACGCCAAAATGGCATCCTGAAAACAAAGAAAGGCTGATAAACATCCTGAATGTTCTGAAAGGCTCGGGCTTATGGGAGAAATTGATTCATATAAAACCCCGAAGGGCAAGCTACGATGATATTTCCCTTGTTCATACTCAGGAATATATTGAGAGAATTAAAAATTTCGGAACAGGATATATTGACCCTGACACTTATATCTCGCCAGACAGTATCGAGGCAGCTTTATATGCTGCCGGTTCTGTCATTGAAGCAGTTGAGAGATGCAAAAATGGCGAGATTAAAAGAGCATTCTGCGCTGTCAGGCCTCCCGGACACCATGCTGAAGCAGACAGGGCAATGGGTTTTTGCATATTTAATAATATTGCAGTAGGCGCCAGATACGCACAGACGATTGGTTACAAAAAGGTGTTCATTATTGATTTCGATGTTCATCACGGAAACGGCACACAGCACATATTTGAAGAGGATAACACAGTCTTTTATTTCAGCACGCATCAATATCCTCACTATCCGGGAACCGGAAGGGATTTTGACAGAGGAAAAAACAAAGGGGAAGGTTTTACATATAATGTACCTATGCAGTCAGGTTCAGGAGATAAGGAATATCTCCCGATTTATCAGGATATTCTTCCTACCCTTATTAGAAAATTTTTCCCTGATATTATACTCGTATCCGCTGGTTATGACCTTCATACAAACGACCCGCTGGCAAGCATCAGGGTTTCAAATGAAGGAATAAGGGCAATTGTGCAGAATATCCTCACTTGCTCCACAAACCCTGTTATATTTTCACTTGAGGGAGGGTATGATTCAGCCGTTCTCGCCGAAGTTGTGAGAATCACCGTAAAAGAGATGCTAAGCCGATAACAGACTTAGTTGCATTAAACTCTTTCTTTTCTTATACTGTCAGAATAAGAATTCATAAAAAGGGAGGAATTTAATTATGGATTTTGGAATGAAAAACAGGCTGTCAAGGATTTTCAGACCAAAAACAGGAAAAACCGTTATGCTCGCAGTTGACCATGGATACTTCCAGGGACCAACATCCGGATTGAAAGACCTCAAAAAAACCGTTACTCCCCTTCTCCCACACACTGACTGCTTATATATAACCAGAGGGATGTTAAGGACATGCATTGACCCTAATACTGACACCCCTGTTTGTCTAAGAGTATCCGGCGGTCCGAGCATCCTTGGAGACCTGTCACATGAAGACATCACAACCTCAATTGAAGAAGCTTTAAGGCTCAATGCTGCCGGGATAGGAATGTCCATTTTTGTCGGTGCAAAGAACGAGGACAGAACTATATCAAACCTCGGCAGGCTCATCAATGATGCAGAGAGGTACGGCATGCCTGTCCTTGCAATCACAGCAGTCGGCAAAGAGATGGGCAGGGATACAAGGTATCTGGGGCTTGCCTGCAGAATAGCAGCAGAGATCGGTGCTCATATGGTCAAGACATATTATTGCGAGGATTTTCATAAAGTCGTTGAAGCATGTCCTGTGCCGATAGTTATAGCAGGAGGCAAAAAACTGCCTGAAATGGAAGCCCTGCAGATGACCGAAAATGCCATCAAAGAAGGGGCTTCAGGTGTTGATATGGGCAGAAACATCTTTCAAAGCGATAATCCTGTGGGAATGATTAAGGCGGTCAGAGCCATTGTTCACAAAGGCGCTACTGTCAAAGAGGCTTTTGAGATTTATTCAAAGAAATAAATGTAGAAATCCAGAGATAATTATTTTAATAAGCAGGACTGGCTTTCGCTCAGATGATATTTTTCGACAGTTCTGAGTTCAATCCAATCCTGCTTATTGTAGAATTCAAGGAATTTTTAAATGAAGGTAGCGGTATATTACAGCAATGAAGATGTGAGAATAGAGGAACGCCCTGTTCCTCATATAGCCAACGGCGAAATACTGGTAAGGATGATGGCATCAGGCATCTGCGGGACAGATGTCATGCAGTGGTACAGACAGAAAAAAGCCCCCCGTATCCTCGGACATGAAATGGCAGGCGAGATTGTGGAAATTGGCAGCGGCGTGAAGGAATTCAAGAAAGGCGATAGGGTGTTTGTATCCCACCATGTGCCGTGTTATAAATGCCATTACTGTCTTGACGGCAACTATACTGCTTGTGAGTTATTGCATGCAGGCAATTACGACCCCGGAGGATTTTCAGAATATATAAGGGTGCCCGGGCAGAATGTAAAATCCGGGACTTTTCCGCTTCCCGATGATATGACCTATGAAGAAGCCGCTATGATTGAACCTCTGGCATGCGTGGTTTTAGGACAAAAACAGGCTAAAATAAAGAAAGGGCAGACTGTCCTGATAATAGGTTCGGGTATCTCCGGTTTATTGCATATCCTGCTGGCAAAACAAAAAGGTGCAACTGTTGCAGCAACTGATATCAATGAATACAGACTGAACAAGGCATCGGAATTCGGTGCTGACTATGTTTTCAGGGCAGACAGGTATTCATCTGATGAATTGAAAACTATAAATAAAGACTGTCTCGCAGAGTGCGTCATTGTTTGCGCAGGCGCAAAACAGGCTGTTGATAATGCTGTATCTTCTGTTGACAGAAAGGGGAAGATACTCTTCTTTGCAGTGCCCAGCAGCGATATAACAATACCATCAGTGATGTTCTGGAGGGATGAAATTACCGTGACATTCTCTTACGGAGCTTCTCCACTTGAACTCAGAGAAGCTATTGAGCTTATTAACAGCGGTGCGGTAAATGTAAAAAAGATGATTACCCACAGAATTCCCCTTTCTGAATGTCAGAAAGGGTTTAACCTTGTCTCAAAGGCGGAAGAATCCCTAAAGGTGGTAATAGTTCCGGATAATTAGCTGATATAAAACATCCAACCCTAATCACCTATATTTTAAGCGGTTTGGTATAAATTATAAAAACCAGAAAAGCGCAGAAAACCAAAAGAGCTATCCCGACAACCGTGCGGTTTTGAAATAAATAATCTTCAGTTTTAAGAATCATCTTGCTTGAAAACTCATTCATTTTCTTTAATGCCTGAGGTAGGAAAAGAAAGAATACCCCCAGAATAAAAGCAAAAAATGCTCCAACAAGTAAAACTGACAGTGTAAACAGGCCCATTGTCATTCCTCCTTCTAAATTAATTTTTTATTTTACAATCCTGCATAAGCAAAAGCAAATATAAAACTTTCTGAGTAATAACATAGCTTATATAAGCAATTTTTTCAACATTTTTTTGAATATGCATGGAAAATGTAATTGTTAGGTTATAATAAAAAGTTACCTGAAAAATTATTATTTGCGAGATGACGGACAAACCATTAAAAATATTTTTTTCGGGCATCGGCGGAAGCGGGATGTCTGCAATAGCATACTTCATAGCTGAAAGGGGAAATATCGTCTCCGGCTCGGACAGGTCTTTTGAAAAAAATCCTGCCCATCCTGCATATAAATCTTTAAAATCAAAAGGCATTAAAATTGTGCCGCAAGACGGAAGCGGCATTGATAAATCGCTCGATTTTGCAGTATTCAGCACTGCTGTTGAATCCGACCAGCCGGAGGTTATAAAAGCTAAAGCGCTCGGAATCCCTGTAAAGACAAGACCTGAATACCTATCAGAAATAGTGCTCAAATTCCAGACAATCGCAGTTGCAGGCACAAGCGGAAAATCAACTGCATCAGGAATGCTTGCATTTTTAATGCACAGACTCGGATTAAAGCCGAATTTCATCGGCGGCGGAAGGGTCAGGCAATTCAAAACAGATACAAACCCGGGCAATTCCATTACAGGCGATTCAGATTTTCTTGTTGTTGAAGCGTGCGAGTCGGACGGCACAATAGTAAATTATAAACCCTTGCACTCGATAATCTTAAACCTTGAACTTGACCACCATATAGTGGAAAAAACTGCAGGGATGTTTGAAATGCTCATAAAAAATACTTCGGGTAAAATCTTCGTAAATGCTGATGATTTAAATCTCAAAAAGATTAATGCCGGAGATGCGGTTGCTTTTTCAATTGATAATCCATCTGAATACAGCGCCGGCAATATTATTTACAGACAATTCAGCACAGAATTTTCATTAAACAGCATAAGATTCTGCCTTTCCATCCCGGGAAAATTCAATCTTTATAATGCACTTTCATGCATAGCTGTATTGTCTGAAATGGGAATTCCCCTGAAGGATATTTCGGGTGTATTGCATGAATTTAAGGGGATTGACAGGAGGTTTGATATTCATCTTAATGACGGCAAAAGACTCATCATTGATGATTACGCTCATAACCCGCATAAAATAACCTCTCTTATGCAGACGATGAGAAACATCGGGCAAAATATATGTTACATATTTCAGCCGCATGGTTTTGCACCGACAAGAATGATGAAGAACGAGTACATTGAAGCCTTTTCAAAAAACCTCCGTGATTCAGACTGCCTTATCCTTCTGCCGATTTTTTATGCCGGAGGCACTGTGAGCACAGATATATCAAGCAATGACCTTGCAGATGGAATCAGGAAGCAGGGGAAAAATGCTGAGGTTGTCAGTGACAGAAAAGCTGTTTTAAAGAGACTGAATGAATGGGATAACTATGTCGTTTTCGGTGCAAGGGATGAGACGCTATCCGACTTTGCAAGAGATATTGCAAATTTAATCAGCATGTGATTTCACATTTGGTTTTCCGCCTTTGACAGTCTGGATTATTACAAGTCCAGCAAGAAAGAAGAACAAAACAGACAGGATAGCAGGTCTCTGGCTTCCAAAGGTTGAGGACAGATACCCGAAAATCAGAGGACCAAGAATCGCAGATGATTTCCCCACAAATGAATACACTCCGAAATATTCGGATTCCTGACCTTCGGGTATAAACTGTGTATAAAAAGCCCTTGATGCTGCCTGCACTGTACCGAGTCCGAGACCTGCAACAGAAGCAACGAAAAAGAAATGCATTTTATCATAAACAAAAAAAGCTGCGCCTGATACAAGAATCCACAGGACTAATGATAAAGTGACCACCTTCTTAGGTCCCATATAATCTATGGGACGTGCCAGCAAAAAAGCGCCGAGCAGGGCAGTAAACTGGACCACAAGGTAAAGCAATATTAACTCTTCAGGTTTGAATTTAAGTGTTGTAGCAGCAAATATGCTTGAAAAGACTATAACTGTGCTTACGCCGTCCTCATATATTAAATATGCAATTAAAAACTTTCTTTGCTCCTTATTTGCCCATAATTTTTTTAATCGCTCACATGTCTGCTTAAAACCATTTATCGCTGCAGTGAATATATTGATTTTTTCCCTGCTGTCTGCAGGCAGAAAAAGAAATGACGGCAAAGAAAACACTGCAAAAAAAATTGCCACCATAGGCCAGACAAAAGTCTGCATGCCTTTGTTTATTAGCAACAGTGCAATTATCAGGGAGATTATCGAGCCGGCATATCCGATTCCAAAGCCCCATGAAGAAACCCTGCCCTGATATTTTGTTTCAGTAATTTCAGGAAGGAAAGAGTTATAAAAAACAAGACCCCCTTCCAGACCGATGTTTGCAATGACAATCAGTATAAAACCCTCAAGTACCATGCCTTTCTGAAGGAATGAAAATGAGGCAACTGCACAGATGCAGATGAGTGTATAAAAGAAAAGCAGTCTTTTTCTTATCTTTGCATAATCAGCTATTCCGCCGAGAAAGGGTGAAGTCAAAGCAACAACAGCCATGCTCACTGCTATTGCCCTTCCCCACCATACATCACCCTGACTTATTTCATTGCCGACGATTACATTCGCATAGTAGACGGGAAATATAACTGCGGCTATAACAGCAGAATAACTCGAATTCGCAAAGTCAAACAAGCACCAGGAGAAGATTTGTTTATTCATCTATTGCATTATTTTTCATTTTTCCTTTTCTTCAACTTATCTAATTCTTCATATGCCTTTTTGACACAATCAGGGCAAAGGCCATGGCTGAATTCGGCTTCAGAATGTTCACTTATATAAGTTTCGAGGTGATCCCAATATCCTTTGTCATTCCTTATCTTTTTGCATGAAGCGCAGATGGGCAGCAAGCCGCTCAATGTCTTGACATTAGCAAGCGCATCTTTAAGTTCGGAGATAAGATTCTCCAGTTCCGCTTCCGCCCGCTTGCGTTTAGTGATGTCTCTGCCGATTCCGGAAAAGGCAATAATATTATCTTTGCTATCCTTCAGTATTGATCCGGCAAACTCGTAGGGAACTTGTCTGCCGTCCTTCAAGACCAA
>PNNP01000020.1 GCA_013824325.1 Thermodesulfovibrio sp.
CCTGCCATGCAAGTCCTGCTGCACCTGCCGCATCCTGTGCAGAAGAACCTTGAAAACTTATCAATCTGGTATCTGAATTTGCGGTAATAACGGTGTCTCTGTCTTGCGGAACGCTCCTTGCGGAAATTCACTCCACCGGCTAATTTGGCAAATGGTTCAAGCTGGCAGGAATACCACACACGATACCTGACTCCCTGTTTAAGACTGAGGTCAACATCGTCTCTTATATCGAAACAGTAGCAGGTCGGGCATACATTGGTGCAGTTTCCGCATGCCAGGCACTTGTCCTCCAGGTCTTTCCATACTTTGCTTGCAAAAGCCCTGTCGAACAGTTCGGGGATATTCCTCTGTTCAATAGGAATTTCATTTTTAAATATCGTCTTTTTCTTTTCCCGTAATTTCTTTAAAGCTTCTTTGTGAGAATCTGCGGCTTTTTCAAAAGCGCCTGTTCCCTCGACAATCTTCTCCCCTGAAATGGTATTCACATGAACAATAAAAAAATCACCAAGGTCTGTGAAAAACAAATCATATCCGCCATTGGGCAGATTGGAACTCACAAGCGCACAGCTCGCATATTCATCGCAATATTCATTGCATTCCATGCCGATGATGTCTATCTTGCTTTTGCGCATCAGGTAATTATAATCTTTGGGGCGCTCCGAAAAGACCACATTCAAACATTGAATTCCTGCAAGGTCGCATGTGTGGACACCGAAGAGTGTTATTGGCTCGCATTCCAATACCGCTTCGGCTTCCAGCCCATTATTTATATCAAATTCAATAAGATTTTCATATTGAGGCATAAAATATTTTTTGGGGGGTAGTATGGTAGGAATATATTTAACAGAAATCTGCTCACCAGAAGATACTTCCTCAAATGCAAAATTGTTGTAACCCTTGTGTACAGGGGCTACAACTTTCTGCATTTTTGTGAGTTTGAAGATAAAATCATTAAAATTTTCCCTTTTCAGTATTACATATTGCATGTCTTTCATATCTTCCTCTTTTATTTATTGAACTATTAAGCATTTTTATATACCATAATTTTAAAAAAAAATGCAAGGGTATCCAAATCAAAACATGATTATACAAATTAGATAGCACTAACCATCAAATATCTGCTTTAATAAAAGGATGGAAAAACCTATGGCTATAGCCAATCTTATTAATATCCTGAAGAATGACCGTCAAATAAATGCAGGGATTACTGCACATAAATACATTCCTTCTAAAGACGCCGAGTTTGCTGATATAAATTTAAACGATAGATTAAGGGGAGTCCTGAGAATTAAAGGGATAGAAAAATTTTACAGACATCAGGCTGAAGGGATAAATCTTATAAGACAGGGGCACAATGTAGTTATAATGACGCCCACTGCCAGCGGTAAGAGTCTTATTTACAATATCCCCGTTATTGAATCAATCCTTCAAAATCCTGAAACAAAGGCGCTGTATATCTTTCCCCTGAAAGGACTTGAGCAGGACCAGGTCAAAAATCTGAGTGAACTTTTAAATGACTGCGCGTCAGATGTGGAAACATTTCCCTCTGATTCCACCATTACCAAGAAAAGACGCCGGGGGATAAATGCCTTTGCAGAAGTATACGATGGAGATACAACACCGCACAGAAGAAAAAAGATAAGGGAAAAGCTTCCGAATGTAATCTTCACAAATCCTGATATGATTCACCTTGCCTTGAATCAATTTCATAAAAAATGGGAGGACTTTTTCAGAAATCTGAAGTATATAGTAATTGATGAGGTACACACATACAGAGGGGTGTTCGGGTCAAATGTAAGCCATGTCCTCAGAAGGCTTAGAAGAATATGCAATTACTGGGGCAGCAATCCGCAGTTCATTGCATGCTCTGCAACCATAGCAAACCCGAAGGAATTGACAGAAACGCTCACCGGCCTGCCCTTTTATGTAGTGGATAAAACAGGGTCTCCTCAATCAGGAAAGCATTTTCTTTGTATAAGCCCTCTTGACAGCGCTTATTCAGAGGCAACAAGGATTTTTCTAAAATGTGTCAATTCCGGCTTCAGGACAATCGTATTTACAAAGGCAAGAAAAATTACTGAATTAATCTATAAATGGAGCATCCAGCGGGCACCGCTGCTGTCTGAAAAAATCAGCCCTTACAGGGCGGGGTTCCTGCCTTCTGAAAGACGCGAAATAGAAAGGAAGCTATTCAGTGGAGAATTAACAGGGGTTATATCCACAAGCGCCCTTGAACTTGGAGTTGACATCGGCGGTCTTGATGTATGCATACTCTGCGGTTATCCGGGTTCAATATCGAGCACATGGCAGAGGGCAGGCAGGGTTGGAAGACACGGACAGGAATCTTTGATAGTAATGATAGCAATCAAGGATGCACTTGACCATTATCTTGTTTCTCATCCAGAGACTTTCTTTGGAAAACCACACGAGGCAGTAACCTGCGACCCGGGAAACACAAACATTCTTAAAAAACATCTCGTATGCGCTGCTGATGAATTATATTTAAAAAATGATGACCCTGTTTATGATATGCCGGCAATCAATAATATAATTGATGAGCTGGTGAATGAAGGCAGTTTAAAAACAGGGGAAAGAGGCGATATATGGTTTTGCAGAAAAAGGATGCCCCAGAAAGATGTGGGAATAAGAAGCATCGGGAGACCTCTGAAATTAAAAAACGAATTTACCAATAAAACAATCGGGGATTTAGACGGCAGGAGAATTTACAGGGATGCATTTCCCGGTGCAATCTATCTTCACAGGGGAAGGCAGTATGAGATTTTAAAACTTGACCTCCTGAATAATGAAGCTATTTGCAGGGAGGTTGATGTCCAATATTACACGCAGGCATTATCACATGAACGTGTGGAGATTACAGGAGCAACTTTCAGGACACCATCTTTTAATAACAGGGATATAGAGCTTTATTCTGGAAGTTTGCGAATAACCTATCAGGTAACAGGCTATGACAGGAAGCACCTGTTCAACGGCACAAGAATTTCAAGGCATGCTGTTGAAATGCCTGAGTACATCTTCAACACAGAAGGCATTTATATGATTGTCCACAAGAACCTCGCAAATCAAATCATTGATAAAAGATTTGACCTTGCCGGAACCCTTCATGCTGCCGAACATGTGACTATTTCATCTATCCCCCTGTTTGCTTTGTGTGACAAGGGAGATATAGGCGGATTGAGTTATACGGTTTATCCTGAATTTAAGATCCCTGCTATTTTTATATATGATGGCTATGAAGGCGGTGTCGGACTTGCTAAAAGAGTGCTCGATGTGCCTTATGACTGGATAAATTCCTCAATAGAGATAATAAGGAGTTGCGATTGCGAGGAAGGATGCCCATCCTGCGTGCAGGATTCACAGTGCGGCTCTGCGAACCAGCCGCTCGATAAAAAGGGGGCATTGTATTTTTTGAATCAGCTTTTATAACTAAAATGTCTCGGAATGCATCCGGTCATTTATCCGCTATTATAATCCCGGCGGTAATGTAGTTTTTAAAAGCATCACTATAACTGCTATTATGAGGAGCAAAATAACTCCTATGAATAATTGAATTGCGCTTATCAAACACGCTCTTCCATAGCCGATTGAGCCGGTCTCAGGATGTTTAAGAAAAAACATATACACCACTGACTGAACAAAAAATCCTATAACCGTTATCAGTATTACGGCACTGCCGGTTACTTTGCCTCCAAAAAGTCCGATAAAAAATCCCATGAGAAATGCGATCAAAATAGGAACTATATAACCCAGAAATGATGCTAAATATGCAGTTTTATATGCTGGTTTGAACTTGGCTATCCATTTTGTGAGAAACTGTAAAATCAGAGCGCCCAAAAGCGCACCGATTGCTGCACCAATCAACTGCACAATTATCTTCATTGCCGCATTCTTCCCTATGTATATACTACCAAATTGGCGGTGCTGATACAATGCAAATATGCTCTTTCACAATACATTTGTATCCGCATAATCTGCATGACCGGGATAGCTCTACACGCTAACTTTATGGAAATTGGCAGGAATTTTATCGATCTGTATAAACCAAAAGAGGCTTGGGTTGTAAATCTGGGACTAAGAAAAGAAATAAAGATTGACAGGACGACTGTAAAGTTTATCCCCTTCTTTGAGCTTGTGTGATTCAAATAATACATTTTTTTTAGTGTATGCCTTTATCTGTTGCTGTTACGATGTATATATGTTATGCTGTATATAATAGGAGGGATTTATGGGAACAAAAACTCGCAGAACACAGATTTATCTTAACCCTGACCAATATGACTATCTGCGTCTTCGGTCAGAGAGAGAACAAATCAGTATGGCAGAAGCAGTGCGAAAGCTTATAGATGAAAAGCTGCCAAAAGAAAAGGACTACGAAGGTAATCCTCTGTTCTCCATAGGGCAGAAAGCTGTATCAATGGGCAGAAAAGGCGGATCTAAAGAGCATGACGAGTATATTTATCGAGGGAAAGGCAAATAATGAGCAGGGATATATTTGTGGACACAAGTGCTTTCATTGCGATGCGTGCAAAAGACGATGTAAATTATAACAATGCCCAAAATTTCCTATATACAATCAGAGACAAGCGGCTCAGGCTGCATGCCACAAATTTTATTCTCGATGAGGTGTACACTTATTTTTGCAAATATCATGAAATAGCAGTCGATATGGCAGAGCTAATAATGAACAATCCTCTAATAATTTTGCATAGGATAAGCGCAGAAGACGAAAAAGAGGCATGGAAAATACTGAAGAAATATCGAGATAAATCGTTCTCTTATACTGATGCCACCAGCTTTGCTTTGATGGTAAGATTGAAAATAGATACGGCTTTTACATTCGATGAGCACTTTAATATTATGAAGTTCAAAACAGTGCCTATATGAGCTGCATAATCTTAACTGTTCGAATTGTTCAGAATCGATGTCCGGAAATAGTGTCCGAATGAAACATTTTATTTTTAGAGGAATTTGAACACTTGACCACACTCAAT
Source organism: Thermodesulfovibrio sp. (assembly GCA_013824325.1). Classification (GTDB taxonomy): domain Bacteria; phylum Nitrospirota; class Thermodesulfovibrionia; order Thermodesulfovibrionales; family Dissulfurispiraceae; genus PNNP01. The sequence goes on from PNNP01000020.1 coordinate 5,010, forward strand.
TCCCTCATTATCAGTTCAATAGAAAAAAAGATACCGGTTGACAGCATCTTTAAGACACTGACTTTCATAATAATAATCCGTACTTTTTTTGAGATGCTTCTTGAGAAAAAACATTCCTTCAAATACTATCCTGATTTTTATGCAAATGCAGTTTCGTATATACATATTTACTTTTTCTGGCTTTGTCTTTTTTTTACTGCCGCCATATTGATAACAATCTTTTTAAAATTGCAATTCGTGAAATCCATGAAACTCGCTTTAATCTTCTTTCCCATTATATTGATTCCGCCATTTGCTGACTTTATTTTTACAGGAGGTGAAGGCAGCTTCCTGATGTATAGTTTTGAGATTGAGACATTTCCTTACAGTTATCTCAATTGTTTTAATCCGTTTGCAAAAATTGAGACTGTTACTGCAGGTGTGAGAATGGAGATTGCAGTTGCATTCATAGGCTCCTTCTATGTTTCTTTTTACATATTCAAAAGGGGGATTTTCAGGTCTCTTCTTCTGTCTCTTTGCATATATTCAGTCATTCTTCTGTATGGTTATCTGCCGGCTTTATACAAGATACTCGGTATAAATTTCTATGCACTTTCAGGAAAAAGCATATCAGGAATAACATTATCACAGAAATTTTTGTTTATGTATTTACTGCCTGTTATTTTGATTTCCTGGGTGACAATATATCTTTTATCTAAAGAGAACAGGGAAACCCTTAAGTCAATATTCTCATTTTTTTATCCAAGCAGGCTTTCGTTTTATATTCTGCTTCTCGTTTTTGGATTTATCTTCGTAGCCAACCAGTCGCATGCTTATCCGGCAGCATTGAACATTGAAGATATTCTTAAACTTATATCAGCAGTTATCTCTATAAAACTTCTGTTCTTTTATTCAAAAATAACAAATGATATACACGACATAGAAATAGACAGGGTCTCTAATAAGGAAAGACCTCTCGTAAGAAATGCTATATCTGCTGAGTCTGCAAACGAGATAAAAAATATTTTGCTGATAATATCCTTTGCATTTGCCATTGCCGCCGAAATAAGTTTTGTTTTTTACTGGCTTTTTATACTATCTGCTTCTTATGTTTACTCCGCACCGCCCTTCAGACTAAGGAGATATTATCCTGCGGGACATCTAATTCTTTCTTTCATCGGCATTGGTGCGTTTCTATCAGGAGGTGCATTGGTTAAGTCTTATGAGGTTTATCTGTCGCTGCAAAAAACAGAAATACTCCTTTATGTTTTTTCAGCCTTCTTCTTCATCTCGCACATCAAGGATTTCAAAGACATGGAGGGAGATAAAACTGACAGCGTGCAAAATATTTTAAACTATACTGGATTTCCAAAAATTATGGGGATAATTTTTTTATCAGGCTTTACGTTGTCGTCTTATCTCATAATAAAGACTTTGGATATTGTTAATGCAGGTACAGTAATCGGACTGCTGATATTTTTTGCCTGCTCCGTTTTTTATACATTAAAAACAGTAAATCTGAAGAGGCTGGACAGTCTGCTTATATTTTCGCTTATATTTTCGCTATATACAACCTGCATGTGGATATATCAAATCACACCCTGACTGCATTAATAATTAATATCTCTTCAGATGCCTTATCTCCCTACCCTTCTCGTCAAGGTTTCTCATCTCTTCCGCATGAAGATAAGTCCATGCAGCCTGCATTACCTTTGGATATAGTTTGCTCAGGATACCAGCAAACACATCCGCTCTTGTATCAAATAACACCTTGCCTGTTCTATATATAGGTGGTGCCCATGGGTCAGGCTGGTGAAAATGTCTCTGGGTTGCTATCTGATACTCTTCTTCAAACACACCCAGATCCAGTTTCTTTATCCACATCTTTTCAGCAGACATCGGCTCCCTCATCTCAAAAGCTATCCACGCCTCCAGAGATAACTTTCTTGTTTCCACATCCGCATAAATAGGAATATCTGAACCGCTGCTAAAATGTTCGTATGTTTTATTTATAAGCCCCTTATCGGTAACAAGCATGAATACAGTCTGAGTGAGTGTTAAATTCGAGGCTTTCTTGTCAGGGAAAGGCACCTCGTCCAGACTTCCATAGGGTCCCTTAGTGGTAAAACCTTTTGCTACCAGCATCTGGTCAAGACCTGCTCCCACACTGCTTGAGAAGCTTTTAATTACATTTGAATACTCAGTTCCTACCCTTTCTTTATAATGAGGCTCTACTACTGCTACAGTAAGGTTGACAGAGCCGGGTGGTCTAACTTCCGGAATTGCAAAGCCAGTAAACGCATAACTGCTTAAAATTGTGGGCAGACTCTTATATGAATACTCTGGAACGCATGCTACAATTATTAATCCAACTGTCAAGATGATACAACATAAAACAACGGCAATTGCTCTATATTTGCTTATTTTCACTTTCATTAGACACCACCTTCAAGTTTTTAATCCTTTAAAAAGATATACAAATTTTTAAGGATTGTCAAGTTTTTTAAAAACAAGAAAGCGTTACAGCATTTTTTGCTGCAACGCTTTCTGTAAATTTATTCTTAATCTGTTTATTTACACTTCTTGGAGTCACCCGAATCCTTTTTGTTTAGTACTCATGTAGGAATGCCGAGTTTAGGGAATATGACAAACTGCAAGATTGCCCAGACGAGGATTATCCCTGCTGCAAGTAATATATCATTCACTTTTTGCTCCCTTTTGGGTTGCTTTTTTTGTTTCCTTTGTTGCGCTCTTTTTTGTTTCTTTCTTTGATTTTTCTTCTGCTGCCTTCTTAGGTTTTTCTCCTTCTTCCTTTTTACTCACTTTTTTCGGTTGTTTCTTTTCTTTCCTGGCTGTTTTTTCTGGTGGTTTTTCAGGAGTCTTTTTAGTTTCCGCCCTAACTTCCTCTTTACCGGCTTTTTCTGTTTCCTTTTTGGATTCCTTTTTGGATTCTTTGCCAGCAGTCTTTGCCCTGATATTCTCATAGTCAACAAATTCTATGATAGCCATTGGTGCACGGTCATTGACCCTCTGCCTAGTCTTGACTATGCGCAGGTATCCGCCGTTTCTGTCTACAAATCTCGGTGCAATATCTGAAAAGAGCTTTGCAGTAACAGCCCTGTTCGGTATATAAGACATAACCATTCTCTTTGAGTGGAGGTCTCCCCGTTTGCCAAAGGTAACCAGTTTTTCAGCCATTCTTTTTATAGCTTTTGCCTTTGCGAGTGTGGTCTCTATTCTCTGATGTTCAAAGAGGGACATTATAAGCCCGCGAAATAATGCCTTTCTCTGATTTGCAGTTCTTCCGAAATATCTTCCCGCAACCTTATGACGCATCTCTGCCAATACCTCCTCTTTGACTTGAAACACCTTCGGGCTCATTCGCATCCATTCTCATGCCCAGATGTAATCCCATTGAACTAAGAATATCTTTTATTTCGTTCAAAGACCTGCGTCCAAAATTCTTGGTTCTGAGCATTTCATTCTCTGTCTTCTGAACGAGGTCGGCGATTGTTTTTATATTGGCGTTCTTTAAGCAGTTATAAGCCCTGACTGACAATTCCAGTTCGTCTATGCTCTTGGAAAGATGTTCATTCAATTTATTATTGGAATCTCTCTTGCCTGAAATGCCTTGAGCCTCTATCACCGGCTCCGGCTCTTCAACAAATATGAATTGTTCAAGATGTTTTACCAGTATCTCGGCTGCTTCACTCACAGCCTTCTCGGGTGACACTCCGCCGTCTGTCCATATTTCCATTATAAGCCTGTCGTAATCTGTTGCCCTTCCAACCCTTGCCTTCTCAATCCAGAAGTTTACTTTTCTTACAGGGCTGAATTCTGAATCAATTGCGATTACATCAACAGAAGCGCCTTCTTCCTTGTTCAGTTCTGCAGACACATAACCCTTGCCTTTTTTTAAATGCATTTCCATTTCAAGGGTTGCGTCCTTGTCTATAGTGGCAACATAATGTTCTTTATTTAATATCTCAACAGCGGTGTCTGATTGTATATCAGCACCTGTCACAACCTTGGGCCCCTTTACTTTCAATGTAATGGTTTTTCTGCTGTCAGTGTGCATCTTGAATCTCAGCTTCTTAATGTTCAAAACAATATCTATAACATCTTCTTTTACGCCTTTTATTTCTGAAAACTCATGCAGAACACCCGGGATTTTCACTCCTGTGACTGCAACACCCTCTATTGAGGAAAGCAAAACCCTACGTAAAGAATTACCTATGGTTATACCAAATCCACGTTCAAGAGGCTCTACAACCAATTTCCCGTAATAATCTGACATGGACTCTGGCTCAAAACTAATCTTCCTGAATAATTGAAAGCCCTTTTTAACAAGATCCATAATGATAAAGCCTCCTCTGCCTTGTTTCTATTTTTTATTTATACCTGCAAAACCTGTAACTTTGCCGTTTAGATACGATAAAAATTCAAAAACCATACAGTAAAAATAACTCTTACAAATATTACTTTGAATACAGCTCGACTATAAGCTGTTCCTGAACAGGCAGTTGTATATCTTCTCGCGACGGAATCCTGATAAATTTCCCCTTCAAGCCTTGAATATCGACTTCTATCCAGTCGGGTAGCCCTCTGTGTTCAGCTATTGACAAACTATCGGATATTGTCTGCTTATTCTTGCTAACTTCTGCGACTTCAACAACATCACCGGGCCTCAAAAGAATGGAAGGAATGTTTGCTTTCCTTCCATTCACAATAAAATGCCCGTGATTCACAATCTGCCTTGCTTCTCTCCTGTTAGCAGCAAATCCCATTCTGTAAACCACATTATCAAGCCTTCTTTCAAGAAGCTGCAAGAGTGTTTCACCTGTGATGCCCTTCATCTTTGATGCCTTCTTGAAATATATCCTGAACTGGTTCTCCATTATGCCGTAAATCCTTCTTGCTTTCTGTTTCTCTCTCAACTGTATGCCATAATCAGACAGCTTTCCCCTCTTCTGTCCGTGCTGTCCCGGGGCGTATTTTCTTCTTTCAATTCCGCATTTTTCAGTGTAACACCTGGTGCCTTTTAAAAAGAGTTTTTCGCCCTCTCTTCTGCAAAGCCTGCATAAAGGCCCTGTATACCTTGCCATCTTAAACCCTCCTCCTTTTTGGCGGCCTGCAGCCGTTGTGCGGCACCGGAGTAACATCCTTAATCATGGTTATTTCGAGCCCTGCTGCCTGAAGTGCACGGATTGCAGTCTCTCTTCCTGCACCGGGTCCTTTAACATAAACATCAACTTGCTTTAAGCCCATTTCCATGGCTTTTTTTGCAGCGGTTTCAGATGCTATCTGTGCGGCAAAGGGGGTGCCCTTCCTTGACCCCTTAAAACCGAGGCTTCCGGCACTTGACCATGCTATTACATGTCCGTTGGGGTCTGTTATTGTAACTATTGTATTGTTAAAGGTTGTCTGAATATGCGCCGCACCAGTTGGTATATTCTTCTTTATCTTTTTGCCGCTTCTCTTTTTCTGAGCCATTAAGTATTAGCCCTCCTTTTTACTTTTTCTTGACTATAAGCTTTCTCGGACCTTTACGCGTCCTCGCATTCGTCCTTGTCCTCTGACCCCTTACAGGGAGGTGTGCAAGATGTCTTAGTCCTCTGTAGTTTCCGGTATCGGTCAGTCTCTTTATGTTCATTGATATTTCACGCCTGAGGTCACCTTCAACCTTGTAGTCCCTGTAGTCCCTTTCAAGAAGACTCCTTATCTTAACGATATTCTCATCAGTAAGGTCTTTCACCCTTGTATCAGGGTTTACCTTTGTTTCCTTCAGAATCTTATTGGACAGAGGCCTTCCGATGCCAAATATGCGTGTAAGACCTATCTCTACACGCTCATTTTTGGGGAGGTCAACGCCAGCTATTCTTGCCATATGCACTCCTTAGAATTTTAATTTTTAATTCGTAATCCGAAATTATCAATTAAATAAACTATCCCTGCCTCTGTTTATGTCTGGGATTTTCACAGAGAACCCTTATTACACCTTTTCTCTTCACTATTTTGCATTTAGAACATATTGTTTTAACAGAAGGTCTGACCTTCATTTTTTCCTCCTCCGAATTAAGAGTGGGAAGTTAGAAGTAACAAGTAAAAATTTTTAATTCCTACTTCTCACTTCTTATTTCTCACTATCTATTTAAATCTATAGGTTATACGCCCTTTTGTGAGGTCGTATGGTGAAAGCTCCACGAGAACCTTGTCTCCAGGTAATATCTTTATAAAGTGCATCCTCATCTTTCCCGATACATAAGCAAGTATGACCTGCCCGTTTTCCAGTTCAACCCTGAACATCGCATTAGGCAAAGGCTCGATAATTTTTCCCTGGATTTCAATGTTTTCCTCTTTAGCCATAATTAATCGAATAGTATAACTATCCAGTTAAAATTTAGTCAAGATTTTAGGCCTCTTCTTTGTAATAACAATTGTATGCTCAAAGTGAGCAGACAATCCTCCGTCAGCAGTAACCGCTGTCCAGCCGTCATCCAGTATTTTTACATCCGGGCTGTCTGTATTAACCATCGGTTCGATTGCGAGTGTCATCCCCTCCTTCAGCCGGCTCCCCTGCCCGGGTCTGCCAAAATTGGGAACCTGAGGCTCCTCATGCAGCGAACGGCCTATGCCGTGACCCACAAATGCCCTGACAACAGAGAAACCATTAGCTTCAACATGCTGCTGTATGGCAGCGGAAATATCAGAAACCCTGTTGCCTATAACTGACTTCTCTATTCCGGCATACAGGGCTTCCTCTGTCACCCTGATAAGTTTTGCAGAAACCCCGCTGACATCTCCCACAGGAATGGTCATTGCCCCGTCTCCGTAAAACCCGTCAAGCAGAACTCCCAAATCCACACTGACAATATCCCCGTTTTTCAGTTTAACCTTCGGCGAGGGAATTCCATGCACAACCTGGTCATTTAATGATACGCATATGCTCGCCGGGTATCCCCTGTAACCCTTGAAAGCAGGGATTGCCTTCATATTTCTGATTTGTGCCTCTGCAAAAGCTTCTATTTCAGCCGTTGAAACGCCTGCTGTCACTAAAGACTTCACGTTTCCCAGAACCTCTGCCACTATCCGGCAAGCTGCTGCAATTTTGTTTATTTCTGCCTGTGATTTAATTATTATCACACTTAAAAAATACTTAACTCCTTCTCCCCTTTATTCTTCCCTTTTTAAGAAAACCTTCATATGACCTTGTTATCAGATGGGATTCTATCTGGGAGACGGTATCAAGAGCAACACCAACAGATATCAGAAGGGATGTCCCGCCAAAATAAAATGGAACATTAAATCTGCTAATTAAGAGCTCCGGCATGATACATACAATAGATAGATATGCAGCGCCTACAAATGTAAGTCTTGTTAAAACCCTATAAATATATTCAGAAGTCTTTTGCCCGGGCCTTATTCCGGGAATAAACCCCCCGTGTTTCTGGAGATTTTCTGCGATGTCAACTGGATTGAATATAACCGCAGTATAAAAATAGCTGAAAAAAACTATTAGCCCTACATAAAGAAGGGTATAGAAAACTGTTCCCGGTGCCATCTGTTTTGCAACTTCCTGAACCCATGGCACAGCGATAAAGCCGGCTATCGTTGCAGGAAACATTATTATAGATGAGGCAAATATTGGAGGTATTACGCCTGCAGTATTTATTTTCAAAGGCAGGTGAGTGCTCTGACCGCCGAATACCTTCCTGCCGATAACCCTTTTAGCATACTGAACCGGTATTTTTCTCTGGCCCCTCTCAATAAAAACAATCCCTCCGACTACTCCTATCATCATGAGTGTAATAAGTATTGCAAAGAATATGGACAGCTCCCCTGCCCTGACAAGGCTGTAGGTGCTTGCAACGGCACTCGGAAAGCGCGCAACTATTCCTGCAAAGATTATGAGAGATATGCCGTTTCCGATGCCCCTTTCTGTTATCTGTTCTCCAAGCCACATCAGAAATGAGGTGCCTGATGTCAGCGTAATCATGGTGAGCAATCTGAATGACCAGCCGGGATTCTGGATAAATTGACCGCCGGACATGCCTTCCAGTCCGACCGCAATTCCAAATGATTGAATGGCGGCTATTACGACTGTTGCATATCTTGTATATCTGACAATTTTTTTTCTGCCAGCCTCACCTTCCTTGGCAAGCCTTCCGATGGCGGGTATAACAACTGTCAGAAGCTGAAAGATAATCGAGGCGCTTATATAAGGCATTATGCCCAGCGCCAAGATTGTAACTCTTGACAACGCGCCGCCCGAAAACATATCAAAAAAGCTCATCATCGCCCCTCCCCTTTCAAGGAGGAATTTACTAAGCTCTTCACCGTTAATTCCGGGGGTTGGGATATGGGCGCCGATTCTGTAAACTGCCAAAAGGATTAATGTAAAGAGCACCCTTTTTTTAAGTTCGGGGATTTTAAAGATATTGCGAATACTTGAAAGGACTCCCAATTTTAAAGCACCTCGGTCTTACCACCAGCAGCATTTATCTTCGAAATTGCAGATGAGCTGAAGGCATGTGCCTTTATATTTATTGGTCTGTCTATTGTGCCTTCACCGAGTATTTTTAAGCCATCTTTTATATCTTTTATTATCTTATTCTGTAAAAGAACCTCGGGCGTTATTGTCCCAAGATCACTTAATTTGACTAAATCTTTAAGATTTAAAACTGCATATTCCTTTTTAAACGGCCTGTTTTTAAAGCCCCGCTTGGGCAATCTTCTCTGAAGCGGTGTCTGTCCGCCTTCAAATGCCGGACCCTTTGTACCGCCTGACCTCGATTTTTGTCCTTTATGCCCCTTTGTAGAGGTTTTCCCGTGTCCCGAACCCGGTCCGCGCCCGATTCTTTTTGGTTTTCTCTTGCTGTTCTCCGCAGGGGTTAAATCATGTATTTTCATAACTGAGCCTTTTCCTCCTGTTCGGCTGCCTCTTCAGGTGCTGACTCTCCCTCAGCCTTGCCCCTGAGCTTTAAAACATGTTCAGGGTCTTTCAGGCTGCCAAGTCCGTTCAGTGTGGCTTTTACAGTATTAAACGGATTGTGGCTGCCGAGTGATTTGGCAACTATATCCTGTACGCCCGCCACCTCGAAAACAGCGCGCACTGCACCACCTGCTATAATTCCTGTACCCTTGGGAGCCGGATTCATAACTACAGAGTTTGAACCGTAACGCCCGATGACTCTATGGGTTATTGTCCCGCCTTTCATGGGGAATTTCATTAACCGCTTCTTTGCCTGCTCTACTGCCTTTCTTATTGCCTCAGGAACCTCTGATGCTTTCCCTTTGCCGATTCCAACAACTCCGCCTTCGTTTCCAACGACTACAAGGGCACTGAAAGAAAACCTTCTGCCGCCTTTGACTACTTTTGCAACACGGTTTATATAAATAACCTTGTCCTTCAGATTAAACCCCTCGGGGTCGATTCTATCGATCTTCACCACACCTCCTGAACAGTAATATTCAAATTTTAAAACTCAAAACCTAAAATTCAAGCCCGCCTTCCCTCGCTCCTTCTGCAAGGGATTTTATGCAACCGTGATATTTATATCCGCTCCGGTCAAAAACAACTTTCTTTATTCCAGCCTTTACTGCACGCGAAGCAATAAGCTGCCCGACCTTTTTTGCCGTTGCGACATTTCCCTTATGACCCTTCTCTGCTTTTAATTCTTTGTCAATGGTCGAAGCAGAAACAATGGTATGTCCTTTTGTATCATCGATAACCTGACCATATATATTATTAAGACTCCTGTATACACTCAATCTCGGTTTATCGGGAGTCCCTGACACTTGTTTTCTTATCCTCTTGTGTCTTCTCTTTTTTGCCTCTTCCTTTACAACCACCAGATATCCTCCTCTATCAATCGTTATTCGTGTCCGTTATGCCATAAAAGTCTGCCGGACACAAATCGCACAACTATTTCTTGCCTGTCTTGCCAGCCTTCAGTTTAATCCTCTCTCCAGCATACCGGACGCCCTTGCCTTTATAAACATCAGGTGGCCTGAGCTTCTTGATATTGGCTGCAATCTGTCCAAGCATCTGTTTATCAATCCCGTTTAATGTTATCGTTGTCTGCTTATCATCCACGGTTGTAGTAATACCCTTGGGGAGCTCGTACTCAACAGGTTGGGAATACCCCAGTGTAATGACTAATTTATTACCCTTTACCTGTGCTCTGTAACCAACTCCTTTTATTTCCAGAACTTTTGTATATCCGTGAGATACACCTGTTATCATGTTGGATATCAAACTGCGGGCAAGTCCGTGCAAGGCTCTATCAACCTTTGTATCAGAGCTTCTTTCCACTATAATCTTGCTGTCGGCAACCGAAACCTTTATGCTTTCAGGGAAAGTATAGTTGAGCTCACCTTTTGAGCCTTTTACCCTGATAACGCCTTCTTTAACTTCAACCTGTATGCCCTGAGGTATTTCTACTGGCTTTTTGCCGATCCTTGACATTAATCTCTCCTTACCATATATAACATAAAACCTCACCGCCAATGCCTTCCTGGCGGCACTCCTTGTCGGTTAAAATGCCTTTTGATGTTGTTATAACTGCTATTCCGACCCCACCAATTACACTGGGTATCTTCTCTTTTTCAACATAAACCCTTCTGCCGGGTTTGCTGATTCTCTTCAGTCCTGATATGACTGAAATGTTCTCTCCGGCATATTTAAGACTCACCCTCAGGATACCCTGTTTTTTATCCTTTATAATCTTATAGGATTTTATAAACCCTTCCTCTTTTAAAACCTTCGCTATATCAACCTTCATCTTTGAGGCAGGAATATCTACCTTCTCGGCTTTTGTACGAATTGCATTCCTTATTCTTGTAAGCATATCTGCAATCGGATCTGTCAGCATTCAAACACCTCTACCAGCTTGATTTTGTTACTCCGGGAATCTGCCCCCGAAGCGAAAGAGTCCTGAAACAAATTCTACACATTTTAAACTTTCTCATATACGCCCTCGGCCTGCCGCAAATGTTACATCTATTATGAGCCCTGACCGGGAATTTAGGCGTCCTTTTGGATTTTTCAATCAAACACGTTTTTGCCACGAAAATCCTCCTTATTTTCTAAACGGCATACCGATGTGTGTCAGTAATGCCCTGCATTCCTCATCAGTTTTTGCTGAAGTGCATATCGTAATATCAATGCCGTGAACCATTTCAACTTTGTCGTAATTTATCTCTGGGAATATATACTGCTCCTTTAAACCAAAAGAATAGTTGCCCCTGCCGTCAAATGATTTCCTGGAAAGCCCCCTGAAGTCCCTTATCCTCGGCAATGCAACGCTGATTAGTCTGTCCATAAATTCATACATACGCTCACCGTGCATGGTGACCTTGCATCCTAAAGGAACGCCTTTTCTCAGCTTGAAACCTGCTATTGCCTTTTTGGATTTTGTAACAAGCGGCTTCTGTCCGGTAATAGCTGCAAGTTCTTTTTCTGCAACGTCAAGCAGTTTAATATTCTGGGTTGCTTCGCCCAGTGTGACATGAACGATTATTTTTTGGAGCTTCGGGACCTGCATTACGTTTTTATATGAAAAATCCTTTATCATTGCCGGCATAATCTTCTTGATATATCTCTCTTTCAGTCTGGATGCCATTTCTAATCTATGACCTCCTTGCATTTCTTGCAGACCCTGAGCTTTCTGCCGTCATCAAAAACTGTGTTTCCGATTCGTGTCGGCTTATTACACTTCGGACATAACAGCATTACATTCGATATATGCAGGGGTGCTTCTTTCTCTATTATTCCGCCCTGTGTATGCTTCTTACTCGGCTTCATGTGTTTCTTGATGATATTAGCACCCTGGATAATAACCTTTCCTTCAGATGATAAAACTGACAGCACCCTTCCGCTCTTGTCTTTGTTTTTTCCTGTTATTATCAACGCCGTATCGTCTTTCTTTATTCTTAAACCCACATTATCCTCCAATCTTCAACTTGCTATAACACTTCCGGAGCAAGGGATACTATTTTCATAAACTCCTTCCATCTCAATTCCCTTGCAACAGGACCAAATATTCTTGTCCCTATGGGTTCCATCTGTGGATTTATAAGAACAACGGCATTCTGGTCAAACCTGATATATGAACCGTCAGGCCTTCTCGTCTCCTTTTTTGTCCTGACTACCACTGCCTTAGCCACAGAACCCTTCTTTATATTTCCTTCAGGAATAGCTTCCTTAACACTTACGACTATTATATCGCCAAGCCTTGCATATCTTCTTTTAGAACCTCCAAGCACTCTTATACACTGAACCTTTTTGGCTCCCGAATTGTCTGCTACCGAAAGAATGCTTCTCGTCTGAATCATTTTTTACCGGTCCCCGCCTTCAACAATTTTAATTACCTGCCACCTTTTATCCTTGCTCAGAGGCCTGCTTTCGATTATCTGCACAATATCACCTGCTTTGCATTTGTTCTCTTCATCATGTGCTTTAAATTTCGCAACCTTTTTAACAGTCTTTTTGTATAACGGATGCTGAAAAGTTCTTGTCACTGCCACAACAACAGTCTTGTCCATCTTATCACTGACCACTTTCCCTGTATGTATTTTTTTAGGCATCTTTGCTACCCCTCTTGTCGGACTCTCCGAAAGCCCCTTTTTCTTTTTCCGTAATTACAGTCAGTATTCTCGCTATATCCTTACGCACGCTGCGCACTCTCATATTATTTTCCAGTTCCCCTTTTGAAAGCTGAAACCACAGATTAAACAATTCCTTTCTCAAATCTAACGCCTTCTGCTTCAATTCTTCAATAGATAATGTTCTGCATTCAGAGGGTTTCATAGCACTGCCCCCTGTCTCTTTACAAATTTTGTTGAAATAGGCAGCTTTTTAGAAGCAAGTTCAAATGCAGCCTTTGCTGTTTCCTCGCTGATGCCGGAGACTTCATACAATATTCTTCCGGGCCTGACAACAGCAACCCAGAACTCGGGATTGCCCTTGCCTTTTCCCATCCTTGTTTCAGCAGGCTTTCGGGTAATAGGCTTGTCGGGGAATATTCTTATCCACAGTTTACAGCCCTTTTTTGCCTGTCTTGTTATAGCAACCCTTGCAGACTCTATCTGCCGGCTTGTTATCCATCCCGGCTCCAGAGCTTTTAATCCGAATTCCCCGAAGGAAATGTCAGAACCCCTGTATGCCTTGCCGTTCATATTGCCCTTCATCATCTTTCTGAATTTAACCTTTTTGGGTGCTAACATATTATTCTCCTATAGAAGAGGTTCCTGCATGTTCGGGATGTTTGTCTCCATGATACATCCAGACCTTGACTCCGATATTGCCGTACGTAGTTCTTGCCTCGGCAAAACCATAATCAACATCAGCCCTGAATGTGTTAAGAGGCACCCTTCCTTCCCTGTACCATTCTGTTCTTGCTATTTCAGCTCCTGCCAGTCTTCCTGAACACTGAACCTTTATACCGTAAGCTCCGAATCTCATGGAGGACGTCACCGCACGCTTCAAAGCCCTCCGGAATGCAACCCTCTTCTCTATCTGAAGTGCTATATTTTCTGCAACAAGCTGGGCATTCAACTCCGGCTTGCGAACTTCCTTTATATCAATTGCAACCTGTTTTCCTGTTTTATCCTCAATCTCTTTTTTGAGTTTTTCTACCTCTGCACCTTTCTTGCCTATTATTATTCCCGGTCTTGCAGTATAAATGATGATTCTTACTTTCTGGCCCGGTCTTTCAATCTCTACCTTTGAGACTCCTGCATGAAACAATTTCTGTTTAATCAGCTTGCGGACATCCAGATCTTCGAGGAGCTGATCAGCATAGCCCTTTTTAAGAAACCATCTCGAATCCCATGTGCGTGTTATCCCTATTCTATTACCTATCGGATTAGTCTTCTGACCCAAATCAACACCCCCTTGATTTATTCTTCCGCTACGACAATCGTTATATGACAGGTTCTCTTTTTAATCACATTGCTCCTGCCCATTGCACGGGTATCCATACGCTTCGTAACGGGTCCCTGGTCAACTAAAGCGGTTTTTATCTTTAATTTATCGATGTCCAGATTGGCGTTCTTCTGTTCAGCATTTGCCATTGCAGATTTTAAAACCTTAGCCACAAACCGTGCGCCTCGGTAAGGCATATATTTCAGCACTATCATAGCATCAGATGCGCCTTTGCCTCTTATTAAATCTACAACTCTTCGAGCCTTTCTTGGCGTTATTCTCACATATTTCAAAATTGCCTTTGCTTCCATAACACTACCCTTTCACTGGTGCTGCAGCCTTTTCAGAGCGTGCGTGTGCTTTAAATATCCTTGTCGGTGAAAACTCACCGAGCTTATGTCCAACCATGTTTTCAGTAATATAGACCGGAATGAATTTCTTCCCATTATGAACAGCGAATGTAAAACCTATAAATTCAGGCACTATGGTTGAGCGTCTTGACCATGTCTTGATCATCTTCTTATCACCTGCCTGCATCTGGCTCTGCACCTTCTTCATTAATTTTAGCTCAACAAACGGGCCTTTTTTTAAGGATCTTGGCACTTGCTCCTCCTACTTGCGTCTTTTAACAATAAATTTGTCTGTTCTTTTATTGCTTCTCGTTTTAACGCCTTCCGGCTTGCCCCATGGCGAACATGCCGGTCTCCCACCAGAGGCTTTTCCTTCTCCGCCACCCAAAGGATGGTCAACCGGGTTCATAGCTACTCCCCTGACATGAGGTTTTTTGCCTAAGTATCTCTTCCTTCCTGCTTTGCCGTATGATATGTTTTCATGTTCAAGATTTCCCACCTGTCCGATTGTTGCCATACATAACAGCATCACAAGTCTTGTCTCGCCTGACGGCATCTTGATTCGAGCGTAATCGCCTTCCTTTGCAACAATCTGGGCAGAAGCACCTGCGCTTCTTACAAGTTTTGCACCTGCACCTGGACTCAGTTCAATATTATGAATCAGTGTGCCAAGTGGTATATCCTTCAGATAAAGTGCATTGCCCGGCTTTATCTCCGCATCTGACCCTGCCATCACTACATCTCCGGCATTGAGTCCTTCAGGAGCAAGGATATAGCGGTATGTGCCGTCTTTATATTTAAGAAGAGCTATCCTTGCGGACCTGTTGGGATCGTATTCTATAGTTTTTACAGTAGCAGGGATACCCGATTTATCCCGTTTAAAATCTATAATTCTGTAAAGTTTTTTATTGCCTCCGCCCCTGTGCCACACAGTTACCCTTCCGGAATTATTTCTGCCTCCGGTTTTCCTGAGCGGCATTGTAAGCGGTTCATATGGACTATCAGCCGTTATTTCCTTGTAATCATGGGATGTCTGGAATCTCCTTCCCGGCGATGTCGGATTATATTTTCTTATTCCCATTTATACACCACCCTCAATAAAATCGAGTTTTTCACCTTGTTTTAATGTAATTACAGCTTTTTTCTTGTCCGGTCTTTTCCCTATATACTTGCCGTATCTTTTAATTTTGCCCTTTTTGTTGATTGTTGCAACCTTTTCAACCTTAACTTTAAATATTTCCTCAACGGCTTTTTTTATTTCAATCTTATTTGCATCCCTATTAACTTCTATAAGGATTTTATTTTCTCTCTCTTTTAAATCCATGCCCTTTTCGGTAAAAAGGGGTTTCTTTATCACATCATAAATTATCTTCATGCGGCAGCCTCTTCTTTGATGCTGACAAGCCTTGATAGGGCATCAGCAGTAAAAACGAGATTGTCAAAAGCTGCAACATGATATGCATTCAGATCAGAAACCCTTGCGATATCCGCTCCGGGAATATTTCTGACCGAAAGTGCAACTGCATCATTTTTTTCAGGCAAAACAAACAGCACTGTCTTATTAAAAATACCAAGATTTCTCAGCACTTGTATCATTTCCTTTGTTCTGGGCTTGTCTATCGAAATAGAATCAAGCACGACAATCTCTTTGTCAGACAGCTTCATTGTTAATGCTTTATATAATGCCGCCTTCTTCATATTTTTCGGCAGCTTAATTTCGTAGTCTCTCGGCCGAGGTCCGAATGTGATCCCTCCCTTTCTCCACAAAGGAGACCTTATACTACCGTGTCTTGCCCTTCCTGTATGTTTCTGCTTCCACGGTTTTTTACCGCCGCCGCTCACCATCCCCCTTGTCTTTGTGGCATGGGTTCCCTGTCTCTGATTGGCTAAATAGCTTACTACCGCGGTATGCACAACAGATTCTGAGGCTTTGCTGTTGAATATCGATTCAGACAGGCTCATTTTACCTGTAATATTGTTATTTTTATCTTTAATCTCTATTTCCAGCATGACACTATTATTCCTTCCAGATCTCTATAATTGAGTTTGTCGCACCAGGCACTGCACCTCTAATTAGTAAAAGGTTCTGCTCTGGCATCACATCAACAACCTTAAGATTTTTTACGGTAGCCCTCTCGTTCCCCATATGCCCTGCCATCCTCAGTCCTTTCCAAACCCTGGATGGATATGAGCTGGCACCTATTGAGCCAGGGGCCCTGTTGAACGTTGAACCATGGGTATCAGGTCCTCCCTTGAAATTATGCCTTTTCATGACACCCTGGAAGCCCTTTCCCTTTGAATTGCCCGATACTGCAACAATGTCACCTTTGCTGAAGTTTTCAGCCTTGATTTTGTCGCCAACTTTAAAACCACTCATGCGAAACTCTTTTAATACTTTGTACACCGGCGTACCCGCCTTCTTAAAAATACCGGATATAGGCTTCGGTACATTTTTAATTTTTCTTGCTTCTATAAAGCCGACTTTTACTGCCTCATACCCATCCTTTTCAGAGGACTTAACCTGAATAACGGTGCATGGGCCTGCTTCCACTACAGTAACAGGGACAAGCTTTCCATCCTCAGTAAATATCTGTGTCATTCCAAGCTTTTTGCCCAAAATATTCGTCATAGCTTTATCTCCACATCAACCCCTGAGGCAAGCTCCAGTTTCATTAATGCATCCACTGTATCAGGAGTCGGGTCATAGATATCTATAAGTCTTTTATGAGTTCTGATTTCAAACTGCTCCCTCGATTTTTTGTCTGCATGGGGAGACCTTAAAATAGTAAATTTGCTTATCTTTGTCGGTAAAGGCATAGGACCTGCAACCCTTGCACCTGTTCTCTGCGCGGTATCCACTATCTCCTTAACAGACTGGTCAAGAAGTCTATGGTCATAAGCCTTTAGTTTTATTCTTATTTTCTGGTTCACCTTTTTAC
>PNNP01000021.1 GCA_013824325.1 Thermodesulfovibrio sp.
TGCTTGGAGTAGTGACTCCGTTCTGTTCATGCTCTGCTGTCCCCCTTTTCATAGGCTTTGTAGAGGCTGGCGTGCCGCTTGGCGTGACATTCTCTTTTTTAATATCCTCGCCGATGGTGAATGAAGTGGCTATTGTGCTTTTATGGGGACTTTTCGGCTGGAAAATAGCAACTATATACATCGGCACGGGTCTACTTGTAGCGATTCTATCAGGATTTATTATAGGTAAACTCAAACTCGAAAAATGGGTGGAAGAATATGTTTATAAATTTCATTCTGGTCAGGAGCATGAAATAATCAAACAGACATTCATGGAAAGGATTCGATATGCAAAGTGGAATTCCGCTGATATTTTAAAAAGGGTCTGGTTATTCATAATAATAGCGATTGCAATAGGCGGATTCATACACGGTTACGTGCCGCAGGATTTTCTTGCCCGATATGCAGGCCCGCAGAATCCTTTTGCTGTTCCTGTGGCAGTGGCAATCGGCGTGCCTCTTTATTCAAATGCCGCAGGTGTGATACCGATTGTATATGCACTAATGGAAAAAGGGCTGAGCCTGGGCACTGTGCTCGCCTTTATGATGGCGGTGACCGCACTATCATTGCCTGAAATGATTATATTGAGAAAGGTTTTGAAAATCCCCTTGCTCGGAGTCTTTGCAGGAATAATGACAGTAACAATAATAGCTGTAGGCTATTTGTTTAATGCAATTTTATAGGAGGGCTTAAAATGGAAATTAAGGTATTGGGTCCCGGTTGTCTGAACTGTCATAAGATGGAGGAGATGACAAGAAAAGCTGTGAAAGATCTCGGCATTGATGCAAAGATTGAAAAAATTACTGATATTCAGGAGATTATGAAATATACAATATCAACTCCCGGACTTGTGGTCAACGGAAAACTCAAACATTCCGGAAGACCATTGCCGACTGTTGAAAAAATAAAAGAACTAATAAAACAGGGAAGCATATAAAAGGAAAAATTGCATGGATAAATTGTTGAATATTTTTAAAGCACTTTCAGATGAAACAAGGTTGAGGATTTTAAAACTTCTTGAAAACGGTGAACTATGTGTATGCGACATATTTTCTGCCCTTGATATGATTCAGCCGAAGGTGTCATTTCACCTCAGTGTATTAAAAGAGACAAAACTGATCAAAGACAGAAAAGAGGGCAGATGGGTTCATTACAGCATTGATGATTCAGATATGTTCAGGAGGTTTCTAATCCTCTCGGTTCTGGAGAAGATTCCTGCCGGTGTAGTATTTAAAGATAAGAACAGGCTTAACAAATTTCTAAAAAATAAAAAAAGAACTTTTATATCAAAAGAAGCTGTTTTGCTGACCTTCCCTGAAGATAAACCAGGATGCTTGGGGAGGTGACCGATGCTTAAGGTAATGTTTTTATGCACTGCCAACTCCTGCCGTTCACAGATGGCAGAAGGATTTGCAAGGGAATTCGGAAAGGGTTTGATAGAGCCTTACAGCGCAGGACTTATGACTGCAGGTATCCAATCGAGAGCCATTGCTGTTATGAAAGAAATCGGGATAGACATTTCAAACCAGAAGTCAAAAGAGATAGATAGTGAACTTTTGAGAAAGATGGATGTTGTCATAACATTGTGCAGCCATGCAGAGGTGATGTGCCCATGGACTCCGCCGGAAATAAAGCGCCTGCACTGGCCTATAAAAGACCCCGTGGGAACAATAGGCACAGAAGATATGATAATAAAAGAATTTCGCAGGGCAAGGGATGAGATAGAGAAAAAAATAATCAAATTTATTCAGGAGATAAAATGAGCGCTGTTCCAAAGAGACTGTCCTTTCTTGACCGTTTTCTTACACTTTGGATATTCATGGCAATGGCGGTTGGTGTCGGAATAGGATACTATTCCCCATCGGTTACACAAATTATTGCCGGCATGCAGGTCGGAGCGACTTCTATTCCAATTGCAATCGGTCTTATCCTCATGATGTATCCACCGCTTGCAAAGGTGAAGTATGAAGAGATGGGCAAAGTCTTTCAGAACAAGAAGCTTCTTTCATTATCACTTCTGCAGAACTGGGTTGTTGGACCTGTTGTGATGTTTCTTCTTGCAGTGCTTTTTCTTCGCAATTACCCGGAGTATATGATTGGCGTCATTTTAGTAGGTCTTGCACGCTGTATCGCTATGGTTATGGTATGGAATGAGCTTGCAAAAGGAGACAGGGAGCTTGCGATTGGCTTGGTGGCATTTAATGCCCTCTTCCAAGTGCTGTTTTATGCTGTATATATTTATGTCTTTATCACATTTGCGCTCAACTGGCTTGGACTCGCAGAGGGGTTGAATGTAAGCATCTCTATGACAGAGGCTGCAAAGACTGTTTTTATATATCTTGGAATTCCCTTTATAGGGGGAATAGTCACACGATTCAGCCTGATAGCCGTGAAAGGCAAGGAGTGGTACGAGACAGTTTTTATTCCCAGAATAAGTCCGATTACACTGATTGCACTGCTTTTTACCATAATTGTGATGTTTTCTTTAAAAGGTGATTATATCATCAAGCAGCCTCTCGATGTCGTTAGAGTCGCCGTGCCGATGGGCATTTATTTCTTTCTCATGTGGTTTGTAACATTTTTTATCTCATATAAAATCGGTGCGAGATATGATCAGACTGCAGCCGTTTCTTTCACTGCAGCGAGCAATGATTTTGAACTGGCAATCGCAGTTGCAGTCGCTATTTTCGGCATAGATTCAAATCAGGCGTTTGCAACGGTTATTGGTCCTCTTATAGAAGTTCCTGTACTTATAAGCCTGGTGAATGTTGCTCTATATTTTCAGAAAAAGTATTTTAACCCGGTTAATTCATAAATTTCCGGCAATGCGGATGCCTCACGCAAGTTTAAGATACCCTTCCCATTCAATCGGCAGCATATATTTTTTTTTGTTGTTGCACTCTTTGCAGGCAGGAACTATGTTGTTTTTAACTGATTTACCGCCGCGGATAACGGGAACAATATGATCCATTGATAGTTCTTTGGGAGGCACTTTTGCATTGCAGTAATAACATCTGCCCTGTGACAGCTTTCTTTTCCACCATTGAGTTTTTCTGAGTTCACGGGCTTTGACGCGCTCTTTTTTTATCTCTTCCGCGGAAACGTCAGAAACAAACTGCACTATTTTCTGCCTCTTCTGACTTCCTCTTCTTCAAAAAATTTCCTATACAGGACTTCCCATTCAGGGCTGCCTTCCACAAGCTTCTTTGAGAATGACTGTAGTTTTCTTCTCACTGCGATATCGATGTCTTCCCCTATTTTCATATCATTTAATATTGTTCTCTTTATCTCCCTTCTTACATCGCTGTCATCTACTTTCAGTGTTATAAGGTTCTTCTCCATTAACCCTTTCAGCAGGGCATGTGTGGTATGGGTTATCTTGTCGTCAGAGAGCATCATAATATTATGTTTCTTTCTCTCACCAGTTTCTGCTTTGTCATGTCAAAGAGCTTCCTGTAATCAAGTCTTCCTTTTTCTATCTCTGTTTCATATTTTTTCAGAAGCTGGCGCACTTCGTCATTCAGCCGGTCTTCAGCCGTCAGCTCGGTGAGAAGCAGTTTCTCTGTTTCCGCGATGAGATTATCAACCGAAACATTTGAATCTATGAGTTCCTTTTTTATCAGATTATCAACAATTCGCTTTGATATCGAAGGAACCCAGCTTTTTGGAATCCTCATCTCACCTTTCCATATAAGGCAGAAGTGCTATGTTTCTCGCTCTTTTTATTGCAACGGTCAGTTCTCTCTGATGTACCGAACATGTGCCTGTCATCTTTCTTGAAAGCATCTTTCCGCGCTCTGTCATGTAATTCCTCAAAGTCTTTGAATCCTTGTAATCTATAAAAGACACCTTGTCAGCACAGAATCTGCAGAATTTCTTTCTCTGGAATCTCTTCTGTTGCATTGAATCTCCTTTCCTTATCATAAACTTTTAAAACGGCTCCAAATCCGTTGTCTCTTCAGGAGGAACGGCATCGCCGGCACCGGCTTCAGCCGTCTGGGTTTCCTTCTTTGAAAGGAATTTGACACTATTGGCAATGACCTCCATTTTGCTCTTCTTCTGTCCCTCGTATTCCCATCTTCTTTCCCTTAACCTGCCTTCAACAAGTACTGTCCTGCCCTTGCTGAGATATTGTCCGCAGCTCTCTGCCTGCTTCCCGAATACGACGGCATCAATAAAAAGAACCTCTTCCTTCAAATCATCACCCTGTTTATATTTTGAATTTACAGCTATCGAAACTGTTGCAACTGGCGTTCCGCCAGGTGTATATCTTACCTCCGGGTCTCTTGTAAGATTGCCTATCAGAATGATTTTGTTAAACATCAGGAACCTACTTTCGGTTCAACAGGAGAAGCCATCTCCTCGGGGGTAACAGGAATTCCGACAACCTCTTTTGGAAGAGCTGCTATTTGTTTTTTCCCAAGTTTGATAACCATGAATTTCATGACAGGGTCAAAGACCTTGAAATAATCCTCGATCTTCATAACGGTAGAGGCAGGGGATTTAAACAGAAACAATACGTAAAAGCCCATTTTCTGTTTTGCAATTTCATACGCAAATCTCTTTTTTCCCCAGATATCAACCTTAAGAACCTCTCCGCCAGAGTTTGTTATAAGGTCTGTAATCCTGTCGATTACTGATTTTAATTCCTCTTCATTGAGGGAAGGATTAAGGATAGCAATTTTTTCGTAGATGTTCACATAACACCTCCATATGGATTTAAAGCCCTTTCCCATGGAAAGGGCATGGAGTATACCCCTGATCTCTAAATTTTCGGGGTGTCCATAAGTTTTTATTTATAACATATTGATTTAGACTAAATCAAATAAGCTTATATTCCTTGATTTTTTTGCTAAGTGTGTTTCTGTTTATTCCTAAAATCTTTGCGGTCTTGACCTGATTGCCTCCTGTCTCCTTCAAAACTATGCTGAATATTGCCTTTTCAACCTCCGATATTACAGTTTTGTAAAGATTGGAATTCTCGAGTCTTTTCATCTCGTTCAGGAAACCTTTAAGTTTGTCCTCCAGAAATTCCTTTATCGAACAGGAATTATAATCATTTGCAAAAAGGTCCCTTCTCTCTATCAGACTTCCTTTTGAAAAGATTGAAGCACGCTTTATCGTGTTTTCAAGCTCCCGGACATTGCCCGGCCAGTCATATTCAATCAGTGCCTTTTCTGCATCCTTTGAAAAATCTTTCGGAGGAAGTTCAAAGACCTTTACAGATACCTTTAGGAAATGTCGTGCAAGAGGTATTATATCTTCTTTTCTTTCCTTTAGCAGGGGCAGCTTTATCTCAATAACATTGAATCTGTAATACAGATCCTCCCTGAACTGGCCTTTTTTCACACATTCCTTGAGGTTAGTATTGGTAGCGCCTATTATCCTGACATCCGCCTTTATGATTTTGTTGCTTCCCAGAGGGCTGTATTCCTGTTCCTGCAGGAAACGCAATAACTTTGCCTGCATGTTTATATCAAGTTCTGAAATTTCATCAAGAAAGAGTGTTCCGGAACTTGCAGCCTGAATCTTTCCTTCTTTCTTCTCATGGGCTCCGGTAAATGCCCCCTTTTCCCATCCGAAAAGTTCTGCCTCAAGCAGCTCTTTTGGTATGGATGCTGCGTTTATTGCTATGAACGGCCCAAATTTTCTCCTGCTGTTATTATGAATCGCCTTTGCAACAAGCTCCTTGCCTGTTCCGCTTCCGCCTGAAATGAGAACCGTTACATCCTTTGGAGCAACCCTTCCTATCTCCTTAAAAATCTTCAGCATACCGTGGCTTTTCCCGATTATCTGGGAGGTCTTTGATTCTTCCTTTGTCTGCCTCAATGTAAGCAGCTCATCCCTGATGGATAAATCCTTGAATGCCTTTTCCACTACTATCTTAAGCTCTTCAATGTCAAAGGGCTTTTCCAGATAGTCATACGCCCCTTCTTTCATTGCATCAATGACGCTTTCCATCTTGCCGTGTGCGGTAACGATTATAACAAGGGCATCAGGATTAAAGACCCGTATCTCCTTAAGCGCGTCTATCCCGTTTCCATCAGGAAGTATAAGGTCAAGCAGTATAAGTCTAAACCCGTCAAGAGCCTTGATGCCCGATCTGATATTCTTTCTTGCTTCCACTTCATAACCGATGGGTTCCAGCGCTTTTCTGACAACCCAGATTACGCTTTCTTCATCGTCTATTACCAATATCTTTTTGTTCATTTCGCTTTAATATCCTCTATCTATGATTTGATTTTTTCTTCTTTCTTGCTGCTGGCATCTGACTGTCATATGCTGACTGAAAAGGCAGATACACGCTGAATGTGGAACCGCTCCCTGCGGAGCTTTTAGCCTTAATAATACCTCCGTGATCCCTGACTATCTTTTTTGAAAGGGCAAGACCGAGACCACTCCCGCCTTCTTTTTTTGTATAGAACGGCAAAAATATCCTGTTAATCTCTTCCTTGGAAATACCCACACCTGCATCCTGAACATTAACAACTGCCCATCGCTGCTTTTTTGTTCGTTTATTATTTTTATTATTACCTCCCTTTTCATAAATCAACACATATTCATTGGATGGCCTTGTTGAGATGCGCAGAACCCTTGCATTCTTTGATGTTTCCATGGCTTCAATGGCATTCTTCAACAAGTTAATAAACACCTGCAATAATTTCCCTTCATCACCGTAAATGCTGGGGAGACTCGGGTCATAAGATTTATCTATCAAAATTTTCTTCTTTGCAATCTTTGTGCTCATTACCTTAACTGCGTGTTCTAAAACCTCGTGGATGTTAAGCTTATTAAAGCTCGGCTTTCTGGTAATCGCAAGATAGCCCTGCAGTATGGAATTCAACCTGTCAGTCTCTTTCAAAATTAGATTTGTACATTCTACAGCATCGGAATTTTCAGCATTTCCCTTAAGTATCTGGGCAGCTCCCCTGATGCCGCTTAGCGGGTTCTTTATTTCATGTGCAATGGAGCCGAACAGATAAAGCAATGAATCAAAATGATAATCCTCCCGCTCGGTCAATGCCAGATTTTCCCTTACAGAAAGTATGGCGCCTTGTATATTGTTGTCCAGATAAAATGGTGACAGGTTGAAATCTACGTTTGCGATTTTTCCTATATCAATGTCCATTTCCTTGCAGTTGTATAAACGGCCTTCATTTATGGTTTTCTGCATGAGCATAGCTATGTCATCTGCATCCGAAAACAAATCCTCGATATGCCTTATCTCCCTGAGGCTTTTGCCGAAAAATTCCTCACCTGCCTTGTTCATGAAAATCAATCTGCCGTCCCTGTCAAATAAACAGATAGCTTCATCCAGGTTGTTTACAATTGCCTCAATTGATACCGTTCTGCGTTCCACTATTAACTCTTGTACAAGTTGTGAGTATATATATATTTCTCAACTGCTTCAGGCAAAATGTATTTGATGCTTTTATCTTCTCTTGCGAGCTCTCTTATCTCCGTTGATGATATATCAAGCGGTCTTATATCAACAATAATAGCTTTCCTTCCGCCTTTGAGGGTGATTGTTTCGCCGACAATCCTGTCGGTTTTAATGCGCCCGGATATGAAGGGAGATTTTATAATATCTTTCAGGTCAAAACCGGGTCTTGTTAATATTATAAAATCAATCATGCCAATCAGTCTATCAGGCTGCCGCCAGTTGGGTATGTCGAGGAATGCATCTATGCCGAGAACAAAAAATAATTCGTCTCCGGCGTAAATCTCGAAAAGCCTTTCAAGAGTGTTGACAGTATATGCCTTCCCTGTCTGCCTTAACTCTATGTCTGATACAACAAAGTTTACATTTAAATCTGTGGCAAGCTTTGTCATTGCATACCTGTGCGCAGCATCCGACAATTCAGATGACTTCAAAGGCGGGTTTCCTGATGGTATGAAAATAACCCTGTCAAGATTGATTTTATACCTGACCTCTTCAGCAGCCCGCAGATGTCCGTAATGAATGGGATTAAACGTCCCGCCAAATATTCCAAGCCGCATATTTAAATTATCAAGCCGCTAAGTCATTGAGTCATTAGACCATCATTCTTCCTGATTAATTATTTGTTCAATTGCTCAATGACTATTTATAATATCAGAGACCCATTTGCTTGAGTGCTTCATCACCCCTGTTTTGTAAGGCTGGCGCATCCTCGGGAAGGTAAAGCATTACTCCACCTTTAACAGGCCTTATTACTATCTTGCCTTCATCGGCAAGCTGGTTTGTTACCTTAATGGGGTCTTCACCATCATAGTATTTCTTGAATGCCTGGTTGAATCCAGAATAAACAGTATGAATACCCTTATACCCTTCCTTTCTGAGACTTACAATTGCCTTTTTAACAAACTCTTCATAGCTCAACTTCTCTGACATCTCCGCTTCCTCCTTTATTCCCTTAATTGTCCGCTTCCAAAAACAATAAACTTTGTGCAGGTCAGCTCTTCAAGCCCCATCGGACCCCTTGCGTGTATTTTATCCGTTGATATGCCTATTTCCGCACCCAGCCCAAACTGGTATCCATCGTTCAAACGGGTGGATGCATTAACGAATACAGCAGAGGAATCCACCTCCCTCAAAAATCTCATCGCCTTGTTATAGTCCATAGTAACAATAGCGTCTGAATGTGCGGAACTGTATTTAGCAATATGTTCAATAGCTTCGTCAATATCCCTGACAACCCGGACATTTAAAATCAAATCCAGATATTCGTTGTAAAAATCCTCTTCTTTTATTTTCATTATATCCTGATATACTGACCGGGTCTTCGGGCATCCCTTCAATGCGACCTTTGCATCCTTAAATCTGCCGAGCATCTTTGGCAGAAACTTCCCTGCAACTGCTTCGTCAACAAGCATTGTTTCCATGGCATTACACGTTCCGGGCCTCTGCACCTTAGCATTAAAACATATCTCTTCAGCCATGGACAGGTCTGCATCTCTGTCTACAAAAACATGGCAGACCCCCTTGTAATGTTTAAGCACAGGTATCCTTGAATGCTGGGTAACGGTTCTTATAAGTCCCTCTCCGCCACGCGGAATAATAAGGTCTACGATACCTTCAAGCTTCAGCATTTCCATGATTGCTTCCCTGTCAGGGGTATCAATGAATGTAATTGCACCTTCGTGAATGCCCTCTTTCCTTGCAGCATCCCTCATAATATTTACAATAGCCCTGTTTGAGTTTATCGCCTCTGACCCGCCCCTGAGTATAACAGCATTCCCCGCCTTAAGGCATAAACTTGTGGCATCTGCGGTAACATTAGGCCTTGACTCATAAATTATGCCAATAACACCTATTGGCACCCGCATCCTTCCGACAGTCATACCGTTTGGCCTCTGCCACATTCTGGTTATCTCTCCAACAGGGTCAGGCAGATGTGTCACTTCCTTGAGCCCTTCAGCCATTTCATTGATGCGCTTCTCATTCAGGGTCAATCTGTCAATCAGTGCCATGGAAAGGCCTTTTTTCTCAGCATACTCAATGTCCTTCTTGTTCTCTGAAATAAGCTCGTCAGCCCTGTTTTTTATGGCCTTTGCCATTTTTATAAGAACCTGATTTTTTTGCTTTGAAGATGCCTTTGCAAGACTCTTTGCTCCCTCCTTCGCTTCCATTGCCCTGCTGATAACAAACTGCTTTATATTCATATAGACTGTTCCCTCCTGCAAATTTTGCTGTCTATTAACTTATCCTGAAATGCAGTTTAAAATCAAACAAAATTTTGTAAAAAACAGCAGATTATTGTATACTGGAAAAAGTATTTGTTATATTAAAATATAAAACTTTTATGGGAGGTTTTTTATGCCAACACCGGTAGTTGATTACGACCTTTGTATTGGATGTGCTTCATGTGCTGAATTATGTCCTGAGGTTTTTGAAATCAGGGACGAGAAGGCATGGGTTATAGGTCCTGACAAATGCAATACCTGCGATTGTGAAGAAACTGTGATTATCTGTCCCTCTCAAGCGATAATATTAGAGTAAAGAATTATTAAAGGCTTCGGGATTCAGAAGAAAACATTTTGTCAGATAGATTCTGAATCCTGAATCTTTTTTTTTGCAATTTCCACAAACCCGTAGATTTTCAGGTCTATCAAATCACCCCTTTTGCGGAAGTCTTCAATCTTTTCATAGACTTTAGAAACGGGTGTTTTTATTATTTCAATGCTTTCAGTTTCATCAGGCGAATATCTCTGCATCAAGCGTGAGGGAGCAGGAACAGCATCTCTTGCCAGAAACAGGGTCAAAATCTCTGTTGACATGCCTGATGATATTGGTCCATCTGCCAAAAAAACAAAATCATCAGTTGTATAGCCCGTCTCCTCAACAAGTTCCCGTCTTGCTGCCTCAACAAGACTCTCATCCTTATCATTCAATCCTGCAGGGAATTCGATAACAAAATTATTCAGGACAGGCCTGAACTGCCTTATCATCAAGAATTCACCCTGCCTTGTCACCGGTATAATTACAACTATGCCGTTACAGTTAACCCTCTCAACCGCTTCCCATTTCCTGTCTTTTCCGGAAGCGTCCTTGTAATTGAGGATTACTGTCCTGATGTAATTGCCTTCCCAGACTATCTTTTTGTCAATATTCATTATCTTTTATCCGGGAGGCCAGTGCATCCGGCGCCCGCCAAGCATATGAAGATGTATATGATATACTGACTGCCCGCTTTCAGGATTACAATTCGTTACCAGTCTGAAACCCCTGTCAGCAATGCCTCTGTCTTTAGCTATTTTGCGGGCAATTTTTATCATGTAGCCTAACAAATTAAGTTCATCATCTTTAATATCCATAAGAGTAGAAATATGCTTTCTGGGAATTATAAGCGTATGGACAGGCGCCTGAGGACTTATATCATCAAAGGCAATGACAATATCATCTTCATACACTATTTTAGCTGGTAATTTTTTCTCAACAATCTTACAGAATATGCAATCACCCATCTGATATCCTCCGAATTTCCCACTTCTCACTTCTTACTTTAGTTTAATATTCCTGTAAAAACAGGTTCTGTTTCCTGTATGGCATGCACATGTGCCATGCTGTTTAACCTTGATTAAAAGCGTATCGGCATCGCAGTCATACAGTATTTCTTTAACCTCCTGCACATTGCCGGATGTCTCACCCTTTTTCCAGTATTTCTGCCTCGACCTTGACCAGAAGTGTGTGAATCCCGATTCAATGGTCATTTTCAGGGAAGTCTCATTCATGTAAGCCATCATCAGGATATCGCCACTGTCAACATCCTGTATAATTGCTGGAATAAGCCCCTTTTCATCATATTTCAGTTCCGGTAGCATGAATCCTCCTGTGTTAGCTCCTGCTATGCCTTATATCCTATCTTTCTCAAAAACTCCATGCGTTTTATCTTATCATCAGCGGTTTCCACGCCCTTTGGTGCAGAGCCGTCAATAACGCCCATGATTCCGCTTCCCTGTTCGGTTGAGGCAACAATTACTTCTAACGGGTTTGCTGTTGCACAATATATCCTGCAAACCTCCTGACAGTTCTTTACGGAGTTCAGGATATTAATGGGGAATGCATTTTTCAGCAGTATGCAGAATACATGACCTGCGCTTATTGCCTGAAGATTTTTCACGCACGTGCTTATAAGTTCGCCGTCATTGCCCTCTGTCCGTATCAGGCATGGACCGGATGCCTCAGCAAAAGCTATGCCGAATTTTGCCTGTGGAACGGTTGTTACAATGATTTCATAAAGATCCTCGGCAGTTTTTATGAAATGCGTCTGACCGAGGATAATATTACAGCCCTCCGGTATATCGAGTCTTACAGTCTTTATTTCCATCGCGCCTCCCTTTAAAAATTTGTTTTATAAAAATACTCACTAAGTGTCTATGTTATAATGAAAATAAATTTTTTGAAAGATATAAGCATGAAAATAATGCCGGAATCCCATATTCAAAATTTTAAACAAAAATTCAGAAAAAAGATATATTTAACCTTCTGGACTTTAAACTTAATTCTATTCTTGTCCATATTAATCCTGCCTGTTCCATGTTTCGCAGTTGATATTACCACTGTTAATGTTAAACTGCAAAATAACGAGATACACGTATCTGCATCTGTGAAGCCTGACCCTAAACTAATACGGGATACAAAAGAAGGGCTGTCAAAAGAGTTTGTTTTCTATATAGACCTGTTCAGGGTCTGGACTATCTGGCCTGATGAGTTTGTATCAGGCAAAAAAATAGTGAACATTTTAAAAAGCGACCCGATAAAACGGGAATATGTTGCTGTAAGCATTGACGGCAATGTCCAACTCGAAAAGAGATTTAAAGATTCAGAATCTATGTTTAACTGGGCGATGAACATTACAGACATGAAACTGACAAATATCAGAGGACTGGAAGCAGGCTCGTACTTTGTAAGGGTTACCCTTGAGTCATACATAAGGAAGCTGCCTCCTGTTATTGGATATTTATTATTCTTTGTGCCTGAAAAGGAATTCAGTATTCACAAGGATTCCCAGACGTTCAGCTTACATCCACAGGGCGAGATAAAATGAAAATACTGAAACAGTTAATAATAGCACTTCTGCTTCTTCTTCTGGTTGCTGTAATAACTGCTGTTGAACTCTATTTTATAAAACTGCCTACCATGGATATAAAAACACGCTTTCTGCTCATCAGTCTTCTCACTTTTAACATTGTTGCCCTTCTCACGCTTATATTCCTTGTCATAAAGAATCTCTTCAGGTTATATATGGAAAGGCACCACAGGATTTTAGGCTATAAATTCAGGACAAAACTAATGGCAATATTTGTCATTCTCACCCTCATACCTTCAGCATTTCTTTTTATGGCTGCCAGCGGTCTTGCAACCAACTATATTAACCGCCTCTTCTCACCCCAGATGAGGGAGCCGTTTAGCAAATCAGTCGAGCTTGCGAGGGCATTTTACGACTTTGAAAGAGAAAGGGCGCTTGCCGTTGCAAAACAGATAGCAAACGGCGAGCAGGCCGTTACAGCAGGGATTTCCATTCAGAGATATTATGCGCTGCCTGTTGATGCAACTGATATCATCAGGGATGCCTTTAACGGCAAAGAAGGCACTGAAGTCATTTCAAAAAATACCGGCGATATTGTCAGGGCAGCCGTTCCTGAACGTAAAGGCAGTAAAGATAAAGCTGGAGTGATTGTTGTTGAAATGTCCCTGCCTAAGACAATTGCCGAGAAATCAGAAAAATTAAAAAATCTCTATGAGGACTATCTGAAACTTGAGACGTTTAAAGAACCTTTAAGGCTTAACTATATACTCATTCTCGGCTTCCTGACGATTATAATCGTTTTTACAGGGCTTTGGGTTTCATTGAAAATTTCAAAGGGCATCACCATTCCCATACAGAGCCTTGCAATGGCAACAGAGACTGTTGCATCAGGCGACCTGAATGTTCAGGTAGATGTTAAGAGTGAAGATGAAATCGGTCTTCTTATAAATTCATTCAACCAGATGGTGAAACAGCTAAAGGATAACAAAGACTCCCTTGAAAAGGCTTATACCGAGTTGAATGAAAGAAGGCTTTATCTGGAAAATATATTGGAGAATATCAATTCGGGCGTAATCTTTCTTGATAATGACGGGAAAATCCGCACCATCAACAAGGCTGCGTGTTCCGTACTGAATGTCATCCCTGAATATATAGAAGGCAAAAATTATACTGCTCTTATAGAAAGTCTCAATTCAGCCGACCTGACCCAAATGGTCAAAAGCATAGAGGGCAAGGAAATAAGAGAAATTACAAGAGAAGTAAAGGTGAACATAAGCGGCAGGATTGCCATACTCAGAGTATACATATCAGGAATAAGAGAATTGTCTTCTTCAAAAGCGCTCGGAATGCTCGTTGTCTTTGATGACCTGACTGATATTATAAAGGCACAGAAGGCAACTACCTGGCAGGAAGTGGCGCAGAGATTGGCGCATGAAATTAAAAATCCTCTGACACCCATAAAATTATCCACTGAAAGGCTTATTAAAAAATGGCAGCAGAAGGATGCAGATTTTGAATCTGTCTTTGACAGGTCAACAAAGACTATTATTTCAGAAGTCGAAAGCCTGAAAAGACTTGTGGATGTATTCTCAAAATACGGCAAGATGCCGGAGTTGAATAAGGCACCGACTAATATTACAGAATTAATGGAAGGAGTAACAGCTTTATATAAAGGATTTAAAGACCTTGAGATAAATGTTGTTGTAGATAAAAGCGTTCCTGTGATTAATCTGGACACCGAACAATTCAAAAGGGTTCTGATAAATATTATGGACAATGCCATAAAGGCAATGCAGAATAAAGGTGTCATTGGTATTCATGTAACTACAAGTGAAAACAATGTAATAATTGATGTGGCTGATACCGGTCCCGGCATACCCGATGAAGAAAAGGAAAAGCTGTTCCTTCCGTATTTTTCAAAGAGAAAAGACGGCACAGGGCTCGGTCTTGCCATAGCTAATAAGATAGCAACAGACCACGGAGGGCGCATAAGGGTAAAAAACAATATACCCCGCGGCAGTATTTTTACTATTGAAATACCGGTTGCCTAAACGCCCTGAAATAGAGGTGAATTATGTCCAAGAAAACTGTTTTGGTAGTTGATGATGAGGAAGGGATAAGAGAAAGCCTTTCCGGCATATTTGAGGATGAAGGTTATGAGGTTGTAGCTGTCTCATCAGGTGAAGATGCCCTGACAGCAGCGAGGGAGAAGCTTCCTGACATTGTCTTTCTTGATGTATGGCTTCCGGAGATAGACGGAATCGAGACATTATCAAAGCTCAAAGAAATGGACAAAAACATCCCTGTTATTATGATTTCAGGGCACGGAAATATTGAGCTTGCTGTAAAGGCAACACAGTCAGGAGCATATGATTTTCTGGAAAAGCCGCTGTCCCTTGAAAAGGTACTGATAGTTACACAGAGGGCACTGGAGAGCAGGAGACTTGAAGAAGAAAATCTTACCCTTAAAGCTGATTTAAGCAGAAAATGGAGATTAATAGGTGATTCGGAAAAGATGCAGCTCCTGAAACAACAAATGGAGATGGCTGCCCAGAGCAATACGAGGGTTCTTATCCTCGGAGAAAGCGGAACAGGCAAGGAGCTTGTTGCAAGGCTGCTTCATGAAAAAAGCCAGCGTGTAAGGGGTCCATTTATTGAGGTCAACTGTGCTGCAATCCCGCAGGAATTGATAGAAAGCGAATTATTTGGACACGAAAAGGGCGCATTTACAGGAGCTGCCGAAAGAAAAATCGGTAAGTTCGAACTCGCCAATGACGGGACTCTGTTCCTTGATGAAATCGGCGATATGACCCTGCAGACGCAGGCTAAGGTGCTGAGGGTGATAGAGACTCAGGTGTTTCAAAGGGTCGGCGGCAGCAAAAACATAAAGGTAGATGTCTGGATTATTGCTGCTACGAATAAAAATCTGCCCGATGAGGTCAAAAAAGGAACTTTCAGGGAGGATTTATATTTCAGGCTGAATGTGATCCCCATCTCTATCCCGCCTTTAAGAGAAAGAAAAGATGATATTCCGCAACTAATCCAGTTTATCATGGAAACATTTGCAGCAGAAAATGGAATAAGAACAAAGGAGATAACTGC
The DNA here is from genome assembly GCA_013824325.1 of Thermodesulfovibrio sp. GTDB lineage: Bacteria > Nitrospirota > Thermodesulfovibrionia > Thermodesulfovibrionales > Dissulfurispiraceae > PNNP01. The sequence continues at coordinate 15,654 of PNNP01000021.1, forward strand.
TGATGTCATAAAGATGTTTCAGGCATATGACTGGCCCGGCAATATAAGAGAGCTGAAAAACGCTGTTGAACGGCTTATGATAATGGTCCCTTCACCTGTAATCAGCCAAACCGACATTGAAACTCTGGGGATGCTGCAGCTCAGACCGGTACCCGGCGAATACGATTACTTTTTGTACAAAACCCTTAAAGAAGCACGGGATGCATTTGAAAAAGATTTTATAATAAAAAAACTTCAGGAGAATGACTGGAATATATCAAAAACCTCAGATGCTATCGAGATTGAAAGAAGCAATCTCCACAAAAAGATTAAAACTTACGATATAAAAGAACATAAAAACTGAATTATGAGTTCAATTGTTGCCATCATCGGCAGGCCTAATGTGGGGAAATCCACTCTTTTCAATCGCATGATAAAAAAAGAGATTGATTCCCTGAAAGTCCCTGCCATAACAGAGAAAACCCCCGGTGTTACACGGGACAGAAACTATGGCACAGCAGACTGGGAAGGGAAAAAATTCACAGTGGTTGATACAGGCGGATTTTATCCCGAAGGCGTTCTTACCGAAGAAGGTGAAACAGCCCGGCAGATACGGGAACAGATTTTTTTTGCAATCAAAGAAGCAGATGTAATAATCCATCTTCTTGACGGCAAGGAAGGTCTGAATCCGTCAGATGCCGAAATGGCTAATATGCTGAGGGAATCCGGCAAAAAAGTCTTATGGGTTGTGAATAAGATAGACATACCAGCAAAGGAAGGCAGGATACTGGAATTTTACAGTATCGGCGCAAATGAGATTATGCCCGTATCTGCCATATCAGGATTCGGCTTTGATGAACTTATGGATAAGATTGTATCGGCGCTTCCGCATGCTGTGCCATCCGATGATACAACAAGTGATGCCGAACCTGTTCCCAGAATAGCAGTGGTCGGAAGGCCCAATGTGGGCAAATCAACACTTATAAATTCCCTTCTCAGTAAAAAAAGGCTTGTTGTCAGTTCTGCTCCGGGGACAACAAGAGATGCCATTGATTCCTTATGTACGTATTACAGCAAAAAATACCTTTTTGTAGATACAGCAGGGATAAGAAAAAAATCAGGCGGATATTCAATGCGAGCCACCAGAAAACTTTTGCGCGGCAGGGCACTGCAAGAGCCCTCGATAGAAAGACTCTCCCTTATCAGCGCTGTCAGAAGCATTGAGAGGGCTGATGTGGCTGTTATTGTTCTTGATGCATCTGAAGATATAAGCGAACAGGACCAGAGAATCGCGGGCATGGCGGAGGAGTTCGGCAAGAGCGCAATCTTTCTGTTGAACAAATGGGACAAAATAGAAGCGGCAGAAGAGGAATATAAAAGATTTGCCAAAGAAATAAAAAATAAGATGTGGTTTATGGACTATGTGCCGTATATTACAGTATCAGGACTTAAAAAGACGAGACTCACAAAGATATTCCCCTTGATTGACGAAATCATAGCTGAAAGAAAAAAAAGGATACCAACAGCTGCACTCAATAAATTTCTTTCAAAATTAATAGCTTTTAAGCCTTTCCCCTTATACAGGGGGAAGGAAGTGAAGTTTTTTTATATAACACAGATAGGTATAGAGCCGCCGTCGTTTGCCGTCTTTGTGAATTATCCTAATGCAGTCAGGGCACAGCATACCAGATACATTGAAAAAGCATTAAGAAATGAATATTCCTTTAAAGGCACGCCAATAAAGATTTATGTTAAGTCTCGATAGAATATGGTAAAATAGGGGTCACGCGGAGGAAATTTAAAACATAATGAATGCCATTTTAGTAACAGGCTGCTGCGGCTTCATAGGGTATAAGGTATCCAGTCTGCTTCTTGAACAGGGCAAATCTGTAATAGGGGTAGATAATCTAAACGATTATTATGACACGAGACTGAAAGAGTGGAGACTGAACCTTCTTAAAGAAAAATCAAATAAAACAGGCAGATTTATATGCCATTATTACGATATAAGTGATTTTGAAAGCGTTAAAACAGTCTTTTCCAATCATACCATAGACGCTGTTATTAATCTTGCTGCAAGGGCAGGTGTCAGGGCATCTCTTGAAGATCCGTGGGTATATCTTGATACAAATCTGAAAGGAACGCTTAATCTGCTCGAATGCTGCAGGAATTATAATGTCAGGAAGTTTGTCCTTGCGTCCACATCCAGTGTTTACGGAGATACAAAGAAAATACCCTTCAATGTCGCTGACAATACAGACCGCCCTCTTGCGCCTTACTCAGCGACTAAAAAAGGGGCAGAGGTTTTGTGTTATAGTTATCACTACCTGTACAGCATGGATATAAGCATCGCAAGGTATTTTACGGTTTACGGTCCTGCTGGCAGGCCTGATATGAGCATTTTCAGATTTATAAAAAACATAGACATGGGCAAGCCGATACCTGTTTTTGGTGACGGCAGACAAAAGCGCGATTTTACATACATAGACGATATTGCTGACGGCACATTGAAGTGTCTTGAACCTGCTGAATACGGAATATTCAATCTCGGCAATGACAGGCCAATTGAGCTTATGTATGTAATCAATCTTATTGAGGAACAACTTGGGAAAAAGGCTGAGATACAATGGCTTCCTCTGCACCCGGCAGACATACATGCCACATGGGCAGATATCAGTTCATCAAGAGAGCGGCTCGGCTGGTCACCCGTTACAACCATAGAAGATGGAATAAAAAAAACTTTTGAGTGGTATAAAACCAACAGAGATTTTGTAAGAAGTCTTGAGGATGGTAAATAGGAGGAGAAAACAATGCAAAAAATACTTGTAGCCCATGATGGTTCTAAGTCTTCTGATAAGGCGCTGAAAAAGGCAATTGAGCTGGCTGCTAATTCTACTGCATCCATTACGATTGTATCGGTGATTCCTGAACTTTACCTGACAGAGCTTTCAGACCTTGAGAGGAATCGTATTCTTGCTGCCCTTTCAAAAGAAACTGCAGATGCCATGGAAAAGATTAGAAAGTCTTTATCAGGCAAATCCCTTGAGGTAAAAACTGTGATAAGACAGGGTGACCCTGCTGAGAAGATATTAGAAACCGCACAAAAAATGAAGGTGGACATTATTATAACAGGCTCTCACGGAAGACACGGAACGAAAAAATTCCTTATGGGAAGTGTTTCATCCAAAGTCGTTGATTATTCCAAATGTCCGGTGCTTGTAGTTAAGTAGTGTCACGCAAGGCAGGCTTTATTCTTGCCCGATTTCTTTGCAGCATAGAGGGCAGAATCAGCCTTTGACACTAAGTTGTCAATACTTGTGGCGTCTAACCCATAGGTTGCGATGCCGAAACTGGCGGTTATAAAAACCTTCTTGTCGCGGGTGATATAGATAGGTGTTTTTTCAATTGTGTCTCTTATCTTCTCCGCAACGTCAAATGCAGACATTTTATCAGTACTGGGGAGGATGACAGCGAATTCTTCGCCTCCATATCTTACCCCGATATCCGACGAGCGTATATTTTCATTCAAAGTCTTTGAAATATTTCTTAGAATTAGGTCGCCTGCATCATGGCCATGAGCATCGTTCAGGGATTTGAAATTATCAATGTCAAACATAATCAAGCTCAAAAACTGGTCATTCCTGCTGGCTATTGCAAGATGTTTATCTATGAATATTTCGAAATATCTGCGATTGAAAAGACCTGTAAGCGAGTCTGTCAGAGCTAATCCTTTGTTTATCTCAAGAAGCCTTATATTGCTTATTACAGGGGCAAAAACAGCTTTTATACTGTCTATGGTTTTCTTGACCTCTTCTGTAAAAAAGTTACCGCATTTACTGTATAAGTGAAGAATACCTGCTTCGGATCCGCCAATCTTAATAGGGATACAATAGTAACTTCCTGATTTTGCACCAAACCTCTCAAAAGGACAATGCAGGTCTTTGGATAAATCATTTGACAAAAAGGTTCCTCCGTGCATATAGGCTATACACTTGTCAAGTCCGGGGAATTTGCTAATTTCTTCCAGTCCGGAATCATTGTAATTTATTACTTCTTCTGCATGATGATTATCAATGTCCACATTTACGAAATAAACGGCATTTATCCTATCTTCACCTTTTCTTATTGACAGCAAATAAAGTTCGAGTATTTCATATGCCTCTTTTTCGGCGAGAGAACGTGTAATGTCATTGGAAAAGGCAGCTATCGTATGAAGCATATTGTGAGTAAATTTAAAATCAGTGATATCCGTTACAAAGGCGTACTCTCCCTCGATTTTAATTAAAGAATCTGTGTTAGGAGTAGCAGAGACGATAACATAAACAGAAGAGCCGTTTTTATGTTGTAATGTTATTTCGTAATTATCCGACATCCCCATTTTTCTTCTATCCAGCGCCTGTTCAAAAATCTTTTCTCCTTCGCTATCCACAAGGCTGAATATTGGTTTGCCGAGCAGTTCGTTTATTTTATACCCGAGCAGATTGCATAATGATTTATTTATCTCAAGAATTGTGCCGTCCAGTCTTATATCCCAGAAACCTTCTCTTGCAGTCTCCAGTATTGTCTGATTCCTTTTTTTCAGACGATAGAGCTCTGTAATATCAGTTACAACGACAACTATCTCTTCCACGCCGCTTTCTGTATTTAATATCGGGGTCATGCTTGTCTTAAACCATATAATAGTTCCATCTGCTCTTTTATATCCCCTGATGACATTATTCACAGACATGCCGGTATTTAGAACATAATAAAGCATCTTATCCTCATCGAAAATGTTGCCTGTTTCATCTACAAAGGAAAAGATTGTGGAATAGTATGACTTGCCTATTATCCCATCCTTTGAGATGCCGAGCAGCGCCAATAATGCATCATTTGCCTCCTTAACAATTCCATTCTTATCAACTATCATGATGCCTTCTGTGAGATTTTTCAGAATATTCTCAAATTTATTTTTTTCATTTCTTACTGATTCCCTTTCTGCAAAAAACTGTGTTATATCTTTGAACACACCGCTTGCAGTGGATTCTACTATCTTGAAAATGCCTTCGAGCACTTTGCCTTCAATATCAAATATAAAGTTTATAGCCGCGGTGCTTTTATCTGACTGGCGTAAAAACTGCGACCACTGCTCTTTATTTTTCAGTAAAGCGACAAAAGAGCCTCCAAGGGCATTAGCCGCGCTTTCGAATCCAAGCTCCTCTGCTCCGTATTTATTTATCCACAGGATTGTGCCTTCATTGTTTAATTCAAACTCAACAAATCCTGTCTGCAGGATATCAAAGGATTCCTTGAATCCCTGCAGTTGGTCTTTTATCATATCCGACAGGTTTTCATGAAGGAGTTTGATCATGTCTGTCTGACTGATTATGCCCCTCAGCTCAAGGTCATCGTCCACAGCCATAAGGTGTCTTATATTCAGCTCATTCATCATTCTTATGGCTTCATAAATGGATGATTTATGTTCTAAATATATTACGCCTTTCCTGCACACATTCCCTGCCGGAGCATCCATATCAGTATTTTCAACAAGAAACCGTATAACATCCTTTTCAGTTATGATTCCATAGGGTTTATTGTCGGAAATCACAAATATTGAACTCTTTTTTTCTGTAAACATTTTCTGTATTGCTGATTTTAACGGGCTGTCAGAAGAAACTGATAGGACTTCCACGGTCATGATAGAGCCGATTGTTGTGTTAAACTTAAAGAATTCCCCTTCCATTTTTTTTACTATATCCGGATAGGTGATTACTCCTTTCAGCATGTCATTCATGTCAACAACAACAAGTCTTCTTATCTGGTTCTTTTCCATTTTTTCGATGGCAGTGATAATTTCGGCATTTTTATAGATAGTAACGAGATTTTTTGACATAACATCCGAAACAGACAAATCATTAATATTCGACATGGTTGCTGCTACTCTTGTAACATCCCTTTCAGTGACTATACCGATTGGCTTATCTGCACCTGACAGGACAATGAGATAGCTCATATTCCTGTCGGCTAATTTCTGCAGGGCTTCCTTAAATTTTGTGTCTTCTGAAACAGTGATGACATCAGATGACATTAACTCAAAAATGCGGCGGTAAATCACTTGCACCCCTCTCTGTCAGACAATG
>PNNP01000022.1 GCA_013824325.1 Thermodesulfovibrio sp.
CTGAAATAATTTCCTCTTTATCTTTTATTTTTATGCCTGTCTCATTCATCAGCCTTCTGTTGCCGATAATTATTTCTCTGCCTTCATGCCTTGCCTTTACCCCATGACCTAAAACAGCCTCAAAAGACTCTGCATCGGGGATACTCATGCCCATTATCTTTGCCCTTTTTATTATCGCCTCGCCGAGCGGATGTTCCGAGCCTTTCTCTGCAATAGCAGCAAGCATCAAGACCTCTTCACTCTTGATTCCGGATGTCGGAATTATCTCTGTAACTTCAGGCTCTCCTCTTGTGAGTGTGCCTGTCTTATCAAATACCACTGTGGTGAGTTTTTCAGCCCTCTCAAGATACTCAGCACCTCTTATTAAAATTCCCAGCTCAGCGCCTTTCCCCACTCCTACCATCAGGGCTGCGGGTGTGGCAACGCCAAGGGCGCAGGGACAGGCAATGATGAGGACTGCAACAAATGATAAAAGAGCCATTGTGTAACTGCCGCTGAGTATCCATACAACAGCAGACAGAAATGCCACGCCTATAACTGCAGGCACAAAATATGAGGCAACTTTGTCAGCAAGCCTCTGAATCTTTGAAGAAGATGTCTGTGCCTCTTCAACCATTTTTATTATCTGGCTCAGCGTTGTGTCAGAGCCGACCCTGCTTGCCCTGAATTTGAAAGAGCCGACTTTGTTTATTGTCCCTCCGATAACCTCATCATCTGTTTTTTTCTCAACAGGGACGCTTTCACCTGTGAGCATCTTCTCGTCAACAGAAGAATGCCCTTCTGTTACGACACCGTCAGTCGGAATCTTTTCGCCTGGCCTGACAATTATAATCTCATCCACCACAACCGATTCAGCAGGTATTTCTACCTCATTGCCATCTCTTATAACCCTTGCTGTCTGCGGTTTCAGGTCAAGCAGTTTACGTATAGCAGCAGAGCTTCTTTTTTTAATCATCTCTTCAATGTACTTTCCGAGCAAAACAAAAGCGATTATTATGGCTGAGACTTCAAAATAAACATTTTTCTCATGAACAGGCAGAACCCCTGGAAAGAAGACAACAAAGGCGCTGTATATATAAGCAGTTGATGTGCCGAGTGCGATGAGAAGGTCCATATTTGCCACACGGTCCTTAATAGCCTGATATGCGCCTATAAAAAATCCCTTACCACCGAATATCATGATAGGAGTAGTGATAATAAACAGCCACACACCCCATGTAAACCATGGAAGCCATGGGACAGGAACCCATGTGAGGACTGTTGCGCCTGCTGCAAGCCCTAAAAATACTGCTGCCCTGAGAACCGCAAGTGCGAGCACTCCTGTAAGGGCAATAGCAACCCGCCTTTTCATTGATTTCAGCTCTGCTTCAGGCGCTTCAAATGTCCTTACGCATCCTTCGCTGCAGAAATAGTATGTCCTTCCCCCAATCTCTCTTTTAATGGAGCGCTCTTTATTTATGACCATCCCGCATACCGGGTCTTTTGCCATTTCAGCCGTTACCTTTGTAGTTTTGGATAGCGGTTTATCAGTCCCGGGCATGGCAGCTTTTTCCGCTAAAAACGATTCAGGGTTATTATCAAAATCCTCTTTGCAGGACTTAGAACAGAAATAATAATTGATGCCTTTATACGTTGATGTGGCAATAGCATCCTTGTCCTCTATGGTCATGCTGCAAACTGGGTCTGTTACTTTCATATTTTCCCCCTCCTTAAACTATACTTATGCTTTTACCTTATTTTTACCTTCACGTTTAGCTTTATAGAGCATATCATCTGCCTTCTTGATCACAATATCCAAAGTCCTATCCCAAGTTTTATTTTGAATTTACGCATACGCTTCTTCCTGGGCACACATCAGTCATAATCAATGCTTATGCGGGTCAGCTTTCTTGGGTTCTTCTTTTTTTGTTTCCTTGCCCTCTGGTTTTTTCGATATTGGTCTTTCCGTTTCAGGAACCGTGCCTGTAACACACTCATGTGCCTTTTTCATCTGATCCATCATCTCCATCTGGGATGCCTCGGTTGCTGTCTTGGGGTCTTTAATGTGTAATTTATGAAGATCGATTGCTTTCTTAAACCACTGCTCGGCACACTTAAGTTTGGCCTGAGGATCACCAGTTCCGGTCATCATGCCCATGTTCATTGACATCATATTCTTCATCTTCTCTTTCATCTGTGCCATGTCCTTCATCATCTGTTTTTTCTCAGAGGCTTTTGCCCCCTTCATCATCTTTTCCTGCATCTTCATCATGTCCATCATCATCTGCATCATATCCATCATCATCATGCCCCGCCCCATCATCTGCTGCATCATGGGCATGCACATCTGCATCATTGGCATCTGCTGCCCTTCTTGACCCATCGGCCTTTTCTGTTCAGGCATCATATTTCCACCGGTCTGGGCTTCTGCTGAAATGCTGAAAACAAATAAAACCGCCAAAACAATCGCTAACCTTTTCATATTCATCCTCCTTAACATGATTTGTGGCATTTACAGGATAATCCATTCTTCTTTGAAACCTTTTTAATGCTCATTTAATCGCCTCCCTTTTGAATTTCGGTATAAACATAGGCGTCTTCTCAATGTATCTCCTATAGTCGTCTCCGAATAATACAATCATCTCGTTTTCTTCTCTCTTTGACAAGCGGTAATATACGTAAACAAGAACCGGAAACATCAAGGCGGTTATGATGGTCGGCCATTGAATCAGCATGCCTATCATCACAAGGAAAAGTCCAGAATACTGCGGATGCCTGACATAAGCATAGGGACCTTCTGTAACCAGACCGCCTTTTGCGGCATGAATCAATTTCCAGCCTTTCCACATTATCACAAACCCGAACAAGACAAGCCCGTTACTGATGAGATGGATGACTGTCATCATCGCCGGGCTGCCTCCGAAGAATGTCAGCCAGAGATGTCCGCTGGCATGGGAGAAGGGATTCAATACAGGATATCTGCTGCCGAGTACTCCTGTGAGAATATAGATTGTGAGGGGAAAGCCGTACATCTCCGTAAACAATGCCACAAAAAATGCGAGAGTTACGCCCATGGAGCGCCACTCTCTCTTCTTGACCGGCGTAATGAAGCTCAGGATGAAGAAGGCAAACAACACGACATTGACAACAACAAGTGACCAAAGCCCGTAGGCAAATGGAATATTTTCTCCGTGCATGATTATCCTCCTACCTTTTCTTTCTCGCTGCACCAAGAGCAACTATGTCAGCGATATGTTTTAAACCGGTTATTTTCAGACCCTCTGCAGCAAGGGCATTCTCGAATTCTTTGAGGCCGAACTCCCCGCCCCCCGGATATTGGGATATCTTTACAAGGAAGGAATTCCTCGTAACTGATTTCAGAAGTTCCATGAAGAAAATTTCTCCCTCCGGCTTTAAGACCCTCGCAACTTCTTTAATTGTCTTTCTCCAGTTCTCTGTATGGTGTATGACGCCAAAGGAGAAAACTGCATCAAACCTTCCATCAGGCTCATCAAGGGACATGGCATTTTCTACCCTAAACTCAACCCTGTCTTTGAGAGCTGCACTAAGACCTCTTTCTGCCCTTTCAATCTGTTCAGGGTCAATATCCGTGGCGATTACCTTTCTTGCGCCGAACTGCTCTAAAATGATACGTGCGCCAATGCCCCGGCCACAGCCTATCTCGAGGCACAAGGGATATTCCTTTTTTGCTGCCATTTTCCTTAAAAGAGGGGCTTCGATATATATCTGGCTCAGAGCCCTGAGGCAACTGTTAGTCATAAACCTTACTATTGGACTTAGTTTCATCTTACTTTTCCCTCAAGGCTTCATTCATTTCGCTATCACAAGCTTCACCCAATCAGAAAATATGTTCTTTTCCTCAATAATTGTGAGCCCCGCTTCTTTTATACTTTCCAATGTTCTTTTATTTATATGAGGACCCATGATGTTACTGACAATCGGATCGAGAATATCAAAGATCCTACCGAGGAGGCCAGCTGGTCTTACATGTTCAAGAAGAATGATCTTCCCGCCCTCTTTCAAGACCCGCTTTGCCTCTTTAAAACCCCTTACCTGATCAGGAACACAGCAAAAAACTCCTGTTGCCACAACCACATCAAAGGATTTGTCATCAAAGGGAAGCTCCTCAACATCGGCAACCTCAAAAGATACAACATTGGAAAGCTTTTTTGCCTTATCCTCTGCCTTTGAGATCATTTTTTTGCTTATATCTATAGCAACAACTCTCGCACCTTCCGGATAATACGGTATGTTCCTTCCCGTGCCTACGCCCAACTCAAGAATTTTCCCTGTCAGTCCCTCAAAGAGTTTTGCCCTCGCCTTTCCAAAGCCCATCATATGCTCCATGGGCATACTCATGAGGTCATACATGCCTGCATTCCTGTTCCAGAGCTTTATCTGTTTTCTGGTTAGTTCTGGGTAAGTAGGCATCTTACCTCTCCACGTCTGCACCATAGATTTAGACCCAGCGCAAAAGGTTTAAGTTTCATTTCATCCCCCACTTTTTATTAATAAAATTATATATCGGAACAAAGACAATTCCAATATATACACCGTACAGAAAGCTCTCTATAAGACCGAGAATGAATCCCCCGAAAGTCAGCCACTTGAATGCGGGGAGTATCGCCTCAAGGAATGTCTTCATGCCGTGGAGTCTTTCCGGGACAATCAGCCCATAAAGAACACATAAAATGAAACTAACCGCCAAAAAAATTCCCATTGACCAGCTGACGACTTTTATATTCAACAGCATCCGTGACCTCCTTTCTTTTGTGAAGAACCTTTTTCTGAATGCCCCTTATGTTCCTCTTCTTCGTTTTTCCCATGCCCTCCGCAGCAGCCTCCATGCATGCCGTGGCCAAAGAGGTGCATGGCAATGAAAATTATGAAAAATATTATGAAAACCCAGTTCTCTCTAATCCATTCCATAACAGCACCTCCTAAATAACACTCCGAGAATCGTTAATAGCTCAAGAACCCTTCACTGGCAATCTGACTGTAAAAGTTGAGCCTTTTCCCTGCTCACTCTCAACGGAAATGGTCCCCTTGTGTTCCTGAATGATCCGCTGAGTAAAGGTGAGACCAAGTCCGGGTCCGTATATCTTCGATGTAAAAAAGGGATCGAAGATATACTTAATTTTATCATCAGGAATCCCCTTCCCGGTATCAGACACTGCTATCTCTACATGTTCATCTCTTATGCGAGTGGTAATCTTAAGGAGTTTAGGCGTCTTCTCCATCGCCTCAATAGCATTTTTAATAAAATGGGAGACTGCTGTTGTGATCCTATTTCTATCCAGAGAGACGACAGGAGGCTTGTCCACTAACTCAAGTATTACCTCTATATTTTTATCTTTCAATTCTTTTTCAAATAATTTGACAGCTCCACTAATGATGTCGTTGATGTTTGAGGGTTCTTTGTGTGATACGCCCATTGTCTTTAACTCAATGAGTTGCCTTATCATATTCTCCAATCTTGCCACATCCCCAATAATCATCTTCGCATATTCTTTGTTGGGATCACCCTCTGGCAGTCTTTCATAAATCCTTCGTGTAAAACCTCCAATAGACGTGAGAGGGTTTCTTATCTCATGTGCTACCTCATCAATCATTATTTTAAGTGATTCTGCCCTCTCCTCCTCCATCACTTTTTCTCTTGCTATCTTCATAGCAAGAATTGCCTCAGGGTCTTTATCAAAATCCTCCTTGCATTTCTCCGAGCAAAAATAGTAATCAACCCCGCTGTAAGAAGAAGTGAAAATAAAGCCTTTCTTATCAATTGTCATGCCGCAGACAGGGTCTAATACTTTCATGAAAGCTCCTTTTTATCTTCTCTTTAAAATATCACAGAACTTAGAAATATGTGAAATTTGTTTAATCTATAACCCGTGCAAAATTTATATAAATCATTTGCATTTTGCTTTGTATTTTCATTAAACTTTTAGATCTTTTAAATGGGAGGAATAAAGTGTTAAAACATGATAAATATGAAGATATACTTGACCGTATCTTCTTTATTACAGAGCGCATAGTAGTATTTGATGGTCTTGAAGATGTTTTTGAACATATCGTTAAAACCGCTGTGTCTCTTACCTATGCAGAAGCCGCTACCATCAGGGTTTTCAATATAAATACCGGCAGGCTTGAGATAATCAAAGGCTACGGGCTTTCAAACGGTTTTCTTTCCCAGCCGGCAATAAGAATTGGAGAGGGGATAACAGGCATGGTTGTTCTGGAAGGAAAGCCGTTTTTGACCGAAGATGTGACAAAAGAAACTCAGTGTATTCATAAAGAGCTTGCAAAACTTGAGGGTATAAGGGCTGTGATGAGCGTGCCTTTAAAGATAAAGGGAAATGGAGTCGGCTGCATCACTGTTTATAGAAAGACAAAAGAATCTTTTGCAGAGCATGATTTGCTATTGCTCAGCATATTCGCAGCACAGGCGGCTGAGGTTTTAGAGAAGACACGGCTTGTCGAAGAACTGAGAAGTCAGGCAACGCTTGACAGCCTGACAGGGGTTTATAACAAGGGCGCATTGCTTAAAGAGCTTGATTTAGAGATGAAGCTGGCGCTCAGGCATGTTTTTGATACCTCAATTATATTTATTGATATAGATAATTTTAAAGACTTTAATGATACACACGGACACCTCCTTGGAGATAAGCTGCTCTGCGATTTAGTCCAGATTTTGAGGCACCAGTGCAGAAAGACTGATATAATGGGCAGATTCGGGGGCGAGGAATTTATCGTTATTGCGCCGCATACTGATAAAGACAATGCGTTAAAATTTGCCGAGAAACTTAGAAGGGCTGTCGGAAAACATAAATTTGCAGGAAGGACAGGAGATGCCTATATATCATTTAGCGCAGGCACGGCATCCTTCCCGAATGATGCAATTGAAGTTGTTGAATTGATAAAAAAGGCGGATGAAGCCATGTACTTCAGCAAAAAAGCAGGAAAAAACAGGGTAACCGCATGGTCGTCGGAAAAAATGAAAAAAAAGTAAGAATGAATATAGCATGAGAACAAGAAAATCAAAATCACTTTATGAAAAAGCTGTGATGTTAATGCCCGGAGGCGTTAACAGCCCTGTCAGGGCATTCAGGGCAGTCGGCGGCTCGCCTCTATTTATAAAAAAGGCAAAGGGTTCAAAAATATATGATGTGGATGGAAATGAGTATATAGATTATGTCCTTTCGTGGGGACCGCTTATACTGGGGCATTCCCATCCATCAGTTATAAAAGCACTGAAATCAGCAATTGATAAAGGAACAAGTTACGGCGCACCTACTCCTCTTGAGATAGAGCTTGCACAAATGGTGATTAAGGCATACCCGTCTATTGAAAAAATAAGGATGGTCAATTCCGGAACAGAAGCCGCCATGAGCGCAATAAGGGCAGCAAGGGGATTTACAGGAAGGGATAAGGTAATAAAATTTGAAGGTTGCTATCACGGACATGCAGACGGATTGCTTGTCAAGGCAGGTTCGGGCGCCACGACATTTGGAGTGCCTGACAGTCCGGGGGTGCCGGAATCATATGCAAAAAATACCATCACGCTTCCTTTCAATGACATAAAAGCATTCAAAGATGTAATACAAAAGGAAAGGAAAAAGATAGCATGCGTTATTGTTGAACCTGTTGTCGGCAATATCGGCTGCGTCCTGCCAAGAGAGGGTTTTCTTGAGGCGTTAAGGAATGAAACGCAGAAATACAACATCATACTTATCTTTGATGAGGTAATGACCGGCTTCAGGATAACTTATGGCGGCGCACAGTCATATTACAGGATAAAGCCTGACATGACATGCCTCGGCAAGGTTATCGGCGGCGGTTTGCCTGTAGGTGCATATGGCGGGAAAAAAGAGATTATGTCAAAAGTTGCGCCTGAAGGACCTGTTTATCAGGCAGGGACTTTATCGGGCAATCCTATTGCAATGACTGCCGGCATAGAGACTCTCAAGATACTTTCAAAGAAAGGCATATACCAAAAACTTGAAAAGACAATGCAGCATCTTGAAGAAGGATTAAAGGATGCTGCAAAGAAAGCAGGCATCAAAACAAAGTTTTACAGGGCAGGGACAATGTTCTGCACATATTTTACAGACAAAGAAGTTTTTGATTATAAGACTGCAAAAACCTCCGACACCGAAAGGTTTGCAAGATTTTTTAGGGGTATGTTAAATAAAGGTATTTACCTTGCGCCTTCACAGTTTGAGGCTGGTTTTATTTCACTCGCCCATACAAAAGCCGATATTGATAAAACCGTCAAAGCGGCTTACATGACTTTCAAAGAGATTAAATAATTTTTCAAATCCGGCGGCAAGCAATATGATAGGCATAGCTATCACTTGATTCTTGTGAACAATTGCTTTTTTAATATAGGGAGCTTGCAAATCTGCTGAAGGAATTTATATTATCAGAATACAAAAACTTTGAGTCAAAGGAGGAGTGGTTAATTGCCGGACTATAAACCCGAAAAATCCGTGCTGAGACAGGTTTTTGAGGCGAGCACAGTGGGCATACACCTAGTTCTCTGTATTTTTGCCGGGCTTGCTATAGGTTACGGACTGGATACGCTTTTCGGGAAATTTCTTTTCAAGACATTCCCTGTCATGTCGGTTATTTTTTTTATTATGGGAATAATAGCCGGCTTCAGAGAGGTCATGAGGATAGCAAAAAAGGCAGAGAGGATACAAAATGGAGACAATGATAGAGACAATGACAAAAAGGATAAATAAACAGGCAGCCATTGTTATTGCACTGCTTGCAATTTTTTCCGTTTTCTTTACTGAATGGCGTTTCCCTCTCAGCATCATTATTGGCGGTATAATTTTTCTTGCAAGTTTTTGGGTGATAATATGGGCTGTCAGGAAGTTTGCCGGGAAGCACATGGCGCAGCCGATTATAATGGGAATAAGCACACTTAAAATCCTTTTGATTTTCGCTGTGCTTATAGTTTTAGCAATACTCAAACTTATAAATATTACAGGGCTTGTTATTGGCTTCACTGTCTCCCTTATAATCATGACAAAAGAGGGATTCATTGCTGCAAGAAAGGAGAGCTAATTGCTCTATTTCCTGATAATAGCTGCTATCCTGCTCGTTCTTATAGCGCTCAAACTTACAAAGTTCATAGGGTTTGCACTGATTGCAGCATTGATAGTTATATTCCTTGCAAGCAAACAAGTAAAATGGTTCAGGCGGAGGGGCGCTAATGATAAGGATTAATTTTTCCAATATAATGAAGGATTCAATAGGCAAAGAAGGTCTGTTGAAGGGTGATTTCAAGAAGGTCAATATCAAAGGAATAAACGAGATTATCGCATCAAAAAAATATCCTGAGCTTGATTTCTTAAACCTGCCTTATGAAGACACATCAGCCGTAAAGGAAATGGGGAGGTATGCCCGCGGATTTGATTATTTCCTGCTGCTGGGCATTGGCGGCTCTGCACTCGGACCCCGCTCCATACTTGAATCAATGAGCCCTTTTCACAATTTAAGAAGCAAATCAGGGGTATTCATCTATGACAATGTTGACCCAGCAACATTAAAGAATATTCTAAACTTGATAGACCTCAAAAAGACCTCGATAAATGTCATCACAAAATCAGGAAGTACAGCAGAGACCATTGCCTCTTTCATGATTATCTATCAGAAATTGAAAGATGAGAATCTTAAGCCCGAAGACCATCTAATTGTAACAACCGACCCTGAAAGGGGCAATCTCAGAAAGATAGTCAATGATTATGGTCTTAAGTCTCTCCCAATTGCTTCAGGTGTTGTCGGAAGATATTCTGTTTTAAGTCCGGTGGGATTATTGCTTGCAGAGGTGATAGGGGTAAATTCGGATGATGTGCTTAAAGGCGCAAAGGATATTCACGAAAGGTGTATGAATCCGAAATTATGGGAAAATCCTGCATACCTTTTCTCATCAGGGCTTTATCTTTTAAAAAAGCTTAAAAAAAGAAACGTAACAGTGATGGTTCCGTATGCAGACCGCTTGAAATCATTCTCCGAGTGGTTCTGCCAGTTGTGGGCGGAAAGCCTCTGCAAGGACGGCAAAGGGCTGACCCCTTATCCTTCCATAGGTACTACCGACCAGCATTCCCAGTTACAGGCATGGATGGAAGGTCCAAAAGACAAGGTGGTCGTCTTTTTATCAATAGAAGATTACGGAGCAGATATAGAAATGCCCGATGTCTTTAGCAAGATGGAAGGGCTCGGCTATCTTTCAGGGCATACACTTGCTGAGTTGATAAAAATCGAGCAGGAGGCAACAGAGCTTGCGCTTACCAAAAACGGAAGACCCAATATCACCATAAAAGTTCCTGTAATAGATGCGTACCATCTTGGACAGCTTTTCCATTTCTTTGAGATTGCCACTGCTGTAACAGGATTTTTATACGGCATAAATCCTTTTAACCAGCCGGGAGTTGAAGAAGGCAAGAATCTGACTTATGGCATGATGGGGAAAAAGGGATATGAAGCAAAGAAAGAAGAATTTGAAAGATACAGAAAGGGCAAAAAACTGGAATTATAAATCTTATATAAATCTATTTTTTGGGGTGCTCTTTTCTCCATTCTTCAGGGCTTTTCTTGAGCCCGCCTTTTCCCCAGATTCCTGCATTTTTTGATTGAGCCTTTTTCTGTGCAGCTGTAAATCTTTCAGCATATTTCACATTCGGCGGCATGGTGTAAAGCACTGAATAACCGTCTTCAATCATCCTTTCATTAATGAGCCTGCCGTTCTTATCCCACAGATAGCATAAAAGCCTTCCGTATTTATCCCTTTGTTCAACGTCAAATTCAACAGTTACAACCCAGTTGCTTTCGCTTATGAGTTTTTTGAGATGCCTTTTAGCCCGTCTTCCCCATGGTTCCTGCTTAAGTTCAGGCGCATCAATGCCTATCAGTCTTATACGCTCAATTTTCAGGGGGATGCCGATGAAGCTCTTTGCCTTTATGCTTACTGTATCACCATCATGGACTGCTGTAACGAGATATGTTTTGCGCTCTGCTGCGCCTGCGAGGGGTATAATTAAGAAAAGTGAAATAATAATTATTAAAATTCTTGTATAATAAAAGTGTTTCACGTAATATTTTAACATAATCGGCAGTTCCGAGAATGGGTAGATATGAAAAATATAGTGCTTACAGGTTTTATGGGAACAGGGAAGACGCAGGTAGGCAGGATTTTGTCTCAAAGACTGGGGTATAAACTGGTAGATGTTGATGATAATATTGAAAGAGAACAGAAGATGAAGATAACCGAAATATTCAAAAATTACGGTGAGCCGGCATTCAGAGATATGGAGTCTGCTGTTATAAAAAGACTTTCAGAAATGGACAGGGCTGTCATATCAACCGGAGGCGGCGCTGTTCTCAGGCAGGAAAATATGGATAATCTCAGGAAGAAGGGAGTAATTGTCTGTCTCGCAGCGTCTCCGGAGACTATTTTAAAAAGGACTGGTAACAATAATGACAGGCCTCTCCTTCGGGTTGAAAATCCATTGCAGAAAATAAAAGAACTTCTGCAAATCAGAACACCTTATTATGAAAAGGCTGATATAATGATAGATACAGAGGGTAAAAGCCCTTTTGAAGTGGCTGATGAGATAATCAGTAAGTTTAAGGATTTAGAGACATGCAGAAAGTAAGCGTTAAACTCGGAAAGAGAAGTTATGAAGTTGTGATCGGCAGGCAAAGTCTTTCTGATATAGGTGAAAGAATTCGCACATTCGTCTTCAGCCCGAGGATAGCAATAATCAGCAATCCCACGGTCTTTAACCTTTATGGCGATGATATAATGGTGTCATTAAAAAAGGCAGGGTTTGGATGTTCTCATGTCCTCATACCTGATGGAGAGGAATACAAAGACCATCTCTGGGCTTACTATATCCTTACTGAATTATTGAAAAACAGGCTTGATAGGAATTCCTGCATCATTGCCCTCGGCGGCGGTGTAATCGGGGATATAACAGGTTTTGTTGCATCCATTTACATGCGTGGAATTCATTTCATCCAGATTCCCACAACCCTTCTTTCGCAGGTTGACAGCTCCGTTGGCGGCAAGACCGGCGTGAATCATTATCTCGGCAAGAATATGATAGGCACTTTTTATCAGCCGAGGCTTGTATGGATTGACATTGACACCCTTACAACGCTGCCTCAAAGGGAGTTATTAAGCGGCATTGCAGAAATAATAAAATACGGTGTGATACGGGATGAAAAATTGTTTAATTTTATGGAACAGAAGAGAGATAATATTCTCGGCCTCGATTTTGAGTCTTTGGAGTTTATTATAAAACGGTCGTGTGAAATAAAGTCTGAAGTTGTCTCACAGGACGAAAGGGAATCAGGACTCAGGGCAATTCTTAATTATGGTCATACCATCGGTCATGCTGTCGAAACAGAAACAGCATATTCCAGATTCTTACACGGCGAGGCTGTTGCAATGGGCATGCATTTTGAGGCAAGGCTCTCAACAATAATCGGGCTTATTAATAGGGACGGCTTGCTCAGGATAAAATCTCTTATAGACGCATATCATCTGCCGTCTGACCTGCCGAGGGACTTAAATGCAGACAAGCTGATTTCACATATGAGGCTGGATAAAAAGGCAGTGACAGGAGAGATTAAATTTACTCTTCCCGAGAGAATCGGAAAGGCAGTGCTGCGGGGAGATATTAATGTAAAAGATATAAAAAAGGCGATCACCTGATTAAAAATAAATGTCAAACCTTATAATCGTCATACTTTTTATAATCATCATCCTTCTTCTCCTTTACATTCATCGCATATTTTCTTCCGTCAGGGAGATATCCCGGCTGCTGAAGGAATATTTATCAGGCAATCTCAGCGCAAGACTGTTCTTTAAGGGAAGGGGCAGACTGGGAGAGGTTGCGAGAGATATTGTGACCATTCTGGAAAGAACAAATAAAAAACTGAATGCCGCAGAGCAGGAAGTTCAGAAAATGGAAGCAATGCTCAGGGGCATGTCAGACGGCGTGCTCATTACTGACAGCAACGGCGTAATTATTCTTGCCAACAGAATATTCCTGAAGATGCTTCATGTCAATAAGAATATTGAAGGGAAACAGTTTCTTGAAGTCCTCAGGAATCTCCAGCTTTTAGATGTTTTCAGAAACGCTATGGATACATGGGAAATCATTTCTGAAGAGATAACCGTACCCAGAGCTGATAAGGAAATATATCTTATTGTAACAGCCGCTCCTGTGTATTCCGCAGACTCTGTTAGCGGCATTGTCTTTACCCTTCACGATATTACGAGATTGAAGCGGCTTGAAGAGATGAGAAAGGATTTTGTGGCAAATGTTTCCCAGGAAATAAAGTCTCCGGTAGCCGCTATAAAAGGCTTTGCCGAAAAGCTTCTTGACGGCGCCCTCAGCGACAGGGATAATGCAGGCAGATTTGTTGAGCTGATTAAGAATCACAGCGAGCGTCTTAACAATCTTGTGGATGACCTGCTTACTTTATCGGGGTTAGAATTGGGAGACATCGTAATAGAAAAAACAGAGATTAATCCCTCGGATATTATTGATATTGTTTTTGCGGGGTTGAAGGAAAAGGCTGATAAAAAAGGACTGTATCTTAAAAAGGTGATGCCTGAAGACAGGCAGGTAATGTTTGCAGACGGAAACAGGCTTATCCAGATTATTTTCAATCTCGTTGACAACGGCATAAAATTCACTGCAGAAGGCGGTGTAACAGCCGGACTGGACAGAACAGAAGGGAGGCCTGCCATCTTTGTTCAGGACACAGGCATAGGCATATCAGCAAGACATCTTGAAAGGGTTGGTGAAAGGTTCTACCGTGTTGACAGTACAAGGTCGAGGTATCTCGGCGGCACAGGATTGGGACTTGCCATAGTCAAGCATCTTGTAAAAGCCCACGGCTGGGAAATGAAGATTGAAAGCATCCCGGGAAAAGGCACAAAGGTCAAAATTATAATATAATCTGCGGACAGCATAAACAAAGCGGTTGCAATTGACATCCGATTTTCATTTTCTATATTCTATCAGGGGGTAAAAATATCTTATGAGGCTTTTCCCAAAACAAATAGACTTTTTTGAAATCTTTGAGGAAGTATCATCAAATGTCGTAAAGACAGCATCTCTTTTTGTCGCTCTCTTGCAGGACCTTGACAATATAGACATCATATTAAAGGAGATACGAGATGCCGAAAAAGAGGGTGATATGCTGACGCATGATATTATTAAAAAGCTCAACAAGACCTTTATTACTCCAATTGACAGGGAGGATATGCACGCACTCGCTTCGAGGCTTGATGATATCGTTGATATGATATGGGCTTCGTGTGAAAGGTTTTCCGTATTCAAGTTAAAAGAGACTACTAAAGAAGCTGTTGAGATGGCAAAGGACCTTTTAACGACAAGCGAAATCATAAATAAGGCAATCAAGGCTCTCAAAAAGAAAAAATATTCCTATGTTCAAGAATACTGCATAGAGATAAACAGGCTCGAAAACAGGATTGACCGCCATTTCAGGGATGCGCTGGTAAGGCTCTTCGATGAAGTGAAAGACCCCATCCTCATCATAAAATGGAAGGAAGTCTATGAGTACCTTGAGAATGCCTCTGACAGATGTGAGGATGTCGCTAACATCCTTGAAGGCATAATCCTAAAATATGCATGATACCTTCTTTTTGCTCGTCTGTGTAATAGTCCTTGCAGTCATATTCGATTTTATCAACGGCTTCCATGATACAGCAAATGCAATAGCTACATCGGTATCAACAAGAGTCTTATCTCCAAAGGCAGCCATATTTATGGCTACATTATTAAATCTGCTTGGCGCTTTAACCGGAACTGCTGTGGCAAAAACAGTGGGGGTAGGTCTTGTAGATGTCTCGTCTATTACACAGATAACAGTCGCCTCTGCACTAATCGCTGCCATTATCTGGGACTTGATTACATGGTATTTGGGACTGCCGACATCCTCAAGTCATGCCATACTTTCAAGCATAATCGGCGCTGCAATAGCCACCTCAGGGACTGATGTAATAATTCAGAAAGGGGTTTATAAGGTATTGGCAGGGTTGGTTTTCTCCCCTCTTATCGGATTTCTGCTCGGCTATTTGCTTATGTTATGTCTTATCTGTTTTTTCAGGAATACTTCCAGTTCAATGGTAAATAACCTTTTTAGCAGACTTCAGATTATGTCTGCTGCTTATATGGCGTTCAGCCACGGCAATAATGACGCACAAAAGACAATGGGCATTATAACCATGGCTCTGGTTAGTTATTATCATCTTCCCGCCTTCGACGTTCCTATATGGGTAATTGTTTTATGTGCAATAGCGATGTCTCTCGGCACGGCTGCAGGAGGATGGAGAATCATAAAGACCCTTGGGGGGCGTCTTGTACCCTTGAGACCTATTCACGGGTTTGCTGCAGAGACCGCAGCGGCAACTGTGATAGAGATTGCATCAAGGATAGGACTTCCCCTTTCGACAACGCATACAATTTCATCATCAATAATGGGAGTCGGGGTATCAAAAAGAGTATCAGCAGTCCGCTGGACAGTCGGTGGCAATATTATAATTGCATGGATTTTGACAATCCCGGCGTGTGTTTTTCTCGCATGGGCTATCTGCAAAGTAACTCTTCAGTTAATGAAATAAAACAGTTATCATTTTATGATTCCGTTTAAAGACGACAACCCGACCCGGACACTTCCTGTTATCACAATCAGTTTGATAGCGATAAACTGCCTTGTTTATATCTGGGAGTTCATGTCGCCTCTCGGCGAGGCAAGGATAGCGTATTTTTACGGTGCGGTTCCCCATAACCTGATCACCATGGAAACATCACAGCCGATTCACCCGGTTACAAGCATTTTCACATCCATGTTTCTGCACGGAGGTATTTTTCATCTTGCCGGCAACATGCTTTATCTCTGGATATTCGGTGATAATATTGAAGACTCACTCGGACATGCAAGGTTTTTGCTGTTTTATCTGTTTTCAGGCATTGCAGCAGTGTATATTCATTCTGTTTCAGACCCCGGCTCCACAATACCTATGATAGGCGCAAGCGGCGCTGTTTCAGGTGTTCTTGGCGCATATATGCTCTTGTTCCCGCGTGCAAGGGTTTATACATTATTATTTTTTGGTTTTTTCTGGCAGATAGTCAGGATTCCATCCATAATAATAATCGGCTTTTGGGCTGTACTTCAGCTTATAAGCGGCATGGCGAGCAAAAGCTTGCATCAGGGAGGCATTGCATGGTTTGCGCATATTGGCGGATTTTTAACAGGCTTGCTTACCATAAAGTTGTGGCTCGCCACAAAAAGAAAAGAGAGACATTATTTATAGAGGAAAATCGAGAGAAATTGAGAAAAATAGCAATATTCTACAATAATAGCCTGTAATTGCCCAAAGGCGTCCTTGCCTCAAAGTTTCTTTTCAGGATATATTAGCACTCAGTGATTGTGAGTGCTAATAAAAACAATCTTTAAATAGAAGGAGGAATAAGCATGAAAATCAAACCACTTAAGGACAGGGTAGTAATTAAGTATTCAGACGAAGGCATGGAAAAAACCGCCGGCGGAATTTACGTGCCGGATGTTGCAAAAGAAAAACCGCAGAAGGGAATCGTGGAAGCTGTTGGCTCTGAGGTAAAAGAGTTAAAAGCAGGTAATACTGTGCTTTTTGACAAGTATTCGGGCAGCAAGATTAAGGTCAACGACACGGAATATCTGATTGTCAAGGAAGAAGACATTTTAGGAATTATTGAATAATTTAAGGAGGAGAAAAACTTATGGCAGCAAAGCAGATTTTGTTTAGTGACGCAGCAAGACATGCGATTTTAAAAGGGGTAACTCTTTTAACCGACGCAGTAAAGGCAACTCTTGGTCCAAGAGGCAGGAATGTAATAATAGACAGGAAATTCGGTGCACCGAATATCACCAAAGACGGTGTAACAGTAGCAAAAGAAATCGAATTAAAAGAGCCATATGAAAACATGGGAGCGCAGCTTCTCAGAGAGGTTGCTTCCAGGACATCTGATGTGGCAGGTGACGGCACCACCACTGCAACTGTCATTGCATATGCCGTATACAAAGAAGGCATGAAGTATGTTACTGCAGGCGCCAATTCAATTGACATCAAAAGGGGAATTGACAAGGCAGTAGAGGTTGTTGTTGAAGAGCTTAAAAAAATGAGCAAGCCGGTTGCCGAAAAGAAAGAGATTGCACAGGTTGGAACAATCTCTGCAAATAATGATTCTTCTATAGGCGAACTCATTGCAGAGGCAATGGATAAGGTCGGCAAAGACGGCGTAATTACTGTGGAAGAGGCAAAAAGCATGGTAACAGACCTCAAGGTTGTCGAGGGAATGCAGTTTGACAGGGGCTATGTCTCACCATATTTTATTACCGACGCTGATAGGATGGAGTGCATTCTTGAGGACGCATTCATACTCATTCATGATAAAAAGGTTTCGAGCATGAAAGACCTTTTGCCAATCCTTGAGCAGATTGCAAAAATGAGCAGACCCCTTCTTATATTAGCAGAGGATATTGAGGGTGAAGCCCTTGCTACTCTCGTTGTCAACAAACTGCGTGGCACCCTGCATGTCTGTGCAGTAAAGGCTCCCGGTTTCGGAGACAGAAGAAAGGCAATGCTTGAGGATATAGCAATTCTCACAGGCGGAACCGTTATATCAGAAGACCTTGGATTAAAGCTCGAAAATGTGAAACTGAATGACCTTGGCAGGGCAAAGAAGATAAACATAGATAAGGAGAATACAACAATAGTCGAAGGCGCTGGTGACTCGGCAAAAATTCAGGGAAGGGTAAAGCAGCTTAAGGCGCAGGTTGAAGAAACGACCTCTGATTACGACAGGGAAAAGCTTCAGGAAAGACTTGCAAAGCTTGTCGGCGGGGTTGCTGTTATAAATGTCGGAGCAGCAACAGAGTCAGAAATGAAAGAGAAAAAGGCAAGGGTTGAAGACGCCCTTCATGCAACAAGGGCAGCTGTTGAAGAAGGCATTGTCCCTGGCGGCGGAGTCGCTCTTCTGAGATGCATTAAGGCTATAGATAAGATGAAGCTTGAGCATGACATGCAGATTGGCGTTAATATTGTAAAGAGGGCGCTTGAAGAACCAATAAGGCAGATAGTTTATAATACAGGACTTGAAAGCTCCATCATTGTTGAGAAGGTGAAGGAGTCAAAGGAATTTAATTATGGATTTGACGCATACGAAGAGAAATTTGCTGATATGCTGAAGTCAGGCATCATTGACCCGACAAAGGTTACAAGGTGCGCCCTGCAGAATGCTGCATCTGTTGCAGGCTTAATGCTTACCACCGAGGTTATGATTACGGACATACCAGAGGAGGATAAAAAGATGCCTCCGATGCCCGGCGGCGGAATGGGTGACATGTATTAAAAAAAAGAAGTAAGAAATTAGAAGTGAGAAGATAAAGAGATGGGGCGACCACTTGGTCGCCCCATCTCTTTATAGGGGGATTAAAAATTGTAGTTTAAATACCCCTTCTGTTATCCTAATTTAATTATTATGAAGAGAAAGCTCAAAATTTTTATACTGCTATTGCCCGTCTTTGTTTTTGCTTATATAGGCATCCAGTTGTTTGTGCCTGCATACAGAGACAACATAGATATAGAGGTTCAAATACCCGAAGGGGCTACATATAAGCAGGCGATAAATATCCTTGTGGAAAACAATCTTATACGGGACAAAAATCTGTTTATCATACTCGGCAGGCTCACAGATATTGATAGAAAGGTGCGTGCAGGTTATTATTTATTCGGGAGCAGGATAACTCCGTGGGATGTTTTTCAGCAGCTCAGAAAAGGCAAGATAATTGAATACGAGGTGACAGTTGTTGAAGGAGACAGTCTATCGGAAATAGGTAAAAAGCTCTCTTCAAGCAGGATTATGTCATTAGATAAATTTAATGCTCTTGTCAGGGACAGTGATTTTATTGATTCCATTGACATTGACGCACCGAGTCTTGAGGGTTATCTTTTCCCGCAAACCTACAAATTGCCTAAAGGCACTTCTCCTGATAAGGTATTTAAGCTCATGGTGCAAAAGCTGAGAGAGGCATACGATGAGAAACTTATGGAACGCTCAAAGGAGTTTGGCTGGAGTGAAAACGAGGTTTTAACGCTCGCATCCATTATCGAAAAAGAGGCTGTAACAGATGCTGAAAGAGCGCTGATTTCCGCTGTCTACCACAACAGGATTAAGAAGGGGATGCCTTTACAGGCAGACCCCACAGCGATTTATGGCGTGAAAAGTTTCAGTCGAAAGATAAAGAAAAGCGACCTGAAGATAAAGACGCCTTACAATACTTATGTTATCAAGGGATTACCTCCGGGACCTATAGCATCACCGGGGCTAAAATCAATAATTGCTGCTCTGTATCCGGCTGAAGTGCCGTATATTTATTTTGTTTCCAAAAGAAACGGAACACATATTTTTTCAAAAACGCTGTCAGAGCATAATACTGCGATAGCAAGAATTAAAGCCTCGCGGGAAGAAAAAGAAGAGGATGCATTGGACGATGAACTTACTCAGAGAAAAAAAGCAAACCGTAAAGATAAAAAGGCAAATTAAATGATGATGAGCAGAAAAAAAACAAGGCAGATACAAGTAGGCAGCGTAAGCATCGGCGGTGAAAGCCCCGTATCTGTCCAGTCCATGACAAAGACGGATACAAGGGATGTGAAGGCAACTGTCGGTCAGATACATTCACTGGAATCCTCCGGCTGTGAGATTATAAGGCTTGCAGTGCCTGATAAGGAAGCTGCGCATGCCCTCGGTCAGATAAAGAAGGCGGTTAATATTCCGGTTATTGCAGACATACACTTTGACTGGAAACTGGCGCTTGAAGCAATAAAACAGGGAGTTGACGGATTAAGGCTGAATCCCGGTAATATCGGCGCAAAATGGAAAGTTAAAGAAGTGGTATTGTCAGCAAAGGAACGGAATATACCAATCAGGATAGGAGTAAATGCCGGTTCCCTTGAGAAGAATTTACTTGTCAAATACGGACATCCGACTGCTGAAGCACTTGTTGAAAGTGCGGAGGGACACATCAGGATACTTGAAGATCTCGATTTCACTGATATCAAAGTATCCTTAAAGGCATCCAATGTAATGAAAACTGTTGGGGCATACAGGTTGTTTTCAGAAAAACATGACTATCCTCTGCATATTGGCATTTCAGAGGCAGGTCCCCCTTTCACCGGAATAATAAAAAGTGCAGTAGGTCTTGGCATCTTGCTCTCTGAAGGCATCGGTGATACGGTAAGAGTTTCCCTTACTGCGCCGCCTGAAGAAGAGGTAAGGGCAGCTTATGGAATACTCAGGACCCTTGGTATCAGAAAAAGGGGAGCAGAGATAATATCATGCCCCACATGCGGAAGATGCCAGATAAATTTACAGCCCCTTGCACAGAAAGTGGAGGAAGTCATTAGAGACATTGACAAACCCATCAGTGTCGCAGTCATGGGATGTGTTGTCAACGGGCCCGGCGAGGCAAGAGAGGCTGACTTCGGCATAGCAGGCGGAAAGCGCATTGGCATTGTATTTAAAAAGGGTAAAGTAGTTAAGAAAGTAAAAGAAGATGAACTCTTAAAAGCACTGCTGGAAATGATAAAAGGGTGATGGTTACCCTTGACAGTATCAGAGATATTCAGATTTATCAGAATAAAGACGGTTACCGCTTTTCAGTAGATGCTCTCCTGCTGTTTTCTTTTGTCAACCTCAAGAGAGTAAAAAAAATTGCTGATATGGGCGCAGGTTCGGGAATCATCGGGCTTCTCCTCGCAAAAAAATATCCGGCTGCTCAAGTTACATTAATTGAACTTCAGGCAAGTCTTGCAAGACTTGCCCAAAAAAATGTTGTTTTAAACGGCCTTGAAGACAGGGTAATCATAATCAAAGCTGACGTAAGAGAGTTAAGAGTCAAGAGTCAAGAGTTAAAAGTCAGGAGTTCAGAGTCAAGAGATCGGGGTCCAGAGTCAGGAGATAAGGAATCTTTTTTTTGCAGGACTAACTCTAAACTCTTAACTCTTAACTCTTATGACATTGTCGTATCCAATCCTCCTTTCAGAAAAGTAAAGACAGGGCTTTTGAGTGTTGGAGATGAAAAGGCAATAGCAAGGCATGAAATCAAACTCTCTTTGCAGGATTTGATAAAAGCCGGCTCTTCCCTTTTGAAACATCACGGAAGGCTCTGTATAATTCACCTGCCCGAAAGGGTAAATTATATAATGCATATTATGGGAAACCATTCGCTGGAGCCGAAGCGCATGCGGTTTGTCCATTCAAATCTTTATTCAGATGCAAAGATGGTGCTGATTGAAGCTGTGAAAGGCGGAAGGATAGGTCTGAAAATAGAAAAGCCGATGTTCATTTACAATGAAGACGGCAGCTACGCGGAAGAGATGAAGGATATTTACGGGTGTTAAAGGTTTTTCCTCCGGACTTCCCCTAAGCGCG
>PNNP01000023.1 GCA_013824325.1 Thermodesulfovibrio sp.
ATTTTGTTTATATTTTAACATATATTTACAGCCTCTTAAAAAATCTGTCTGCAATAAGCCATTTATTTTATAAAAGCACAGGCTTCACAAATTCCTGCATCATATAAAAAATGTTCCTGTCGGATTTATTCGGTAAGGGCAACGCGTCTAAATGGCATGCCGATATTTCTTTCAACATGTTCTTTTTTCGTCATTTCTTTAGGTTATGCGGGCATCGTTGTAACTTCAACTAAATGCTGTCTTTTGCGGGCATCATCCACAATTTTTTCAAGCTTGGCAGAAACGGTATCTTCGATCCAGTCTGCACCGCACTGTGCACACACAGTTGCAGGCACATCTCTTACCACTACCACGCCAAAACCTAAATCAACCGTAAAAGTAGTCTTGCCTTCTTTTTTTGCGCCTCCGCAAAGCGGGCATTTATCGGGGAAGTTCTTGAATGTCATTTTTGCCTCCTTGTCTTATAATCTGATTCAAAATGCTCTAAATCAGGCTTATACGCTGTAATAACAAAACCCCATTCTGTTAATAAGTCAATCGCTGCAACAACATGGAGAGGTTCTTCGTTTATCCATCCTAAAAACAATGCGCTCGGATACGGCTTATCATCAGGATAGTCCTCAATGATTTCTCCCTTTCTTAGAATCTCCTTAACGTCTTCTCTTGAAATCCCTCTTTC
Organism: Thermodesulfovibrio sp.; assembly: GCA_013824325.1. Classification (GTDB taxonomy): domain Bacteria; phylum Nitrospirota; class Thermodesulfovibrionia; order Thermodesulfovibrionales; family Dissulfurispiraceae; genus PNNP01. Next base: position 680 of record PNNP01000023.1, read on the forward strand.
AAACATTCTTTCAAGAGAATGCCTCTGCCACTCAATATAACCATTTTCAATTGCGCTTTGTAATACATTCCTGTTCATTTACTTAATTATACTTTAATGGCAAGCGGCATTGCCATGATATAAGTAATTAAATCAGTTGCGCTCTCCTGCGTCTGGAGGTGTTTCTGAGTGCGATGAGAAAAGGGGCGGTGTAACACCTTGCCATTTATTTTATAAAAGCACATGCTTCACAAATTCCCGCATCAGATAAAAATGTGTATGGCGGATTTATTCAATGCATTTTTAACGATTCTTTAATCCCCACTCCAACGTCTTGCAATATCCAAAATCACACGCCTTCCGCCAATCAGCAATAGCTCTATCTTTATCCCCTATATTCCAATAGGCCATCCCACGATTGCCATAGGGATAGAGAGGCTGTGGATGATTTAATTGAATTGCCTTAGTAAAGTCTTCAATTGCCTTGTTATATTGTCTTTTTTTATTATAGGAATACCCACGATTGTTGTAGACAAAGGGATCATTCGGCTTTAATGCGATTGCCTTATTAAAGTCCTCAATTGCCACGTCATACAGACCTTTGTCATTATAGGCAACCGCGCGCGTGCTGTAGGCATGAACATCATCAGGGTCTAATTGAATTGCCTTAGTAAAGTTTTCAATCGCCCTCTCATATTGTTTTTGGTTGTAATAGGCAAGACCACGATTGAAGTAGGCAGCGGCAAGATTTGGGTCTAATGCAATTGCCTTAGTAAGATCCTCAATTGCCTTATCATGCTGACCTATCTTGGTATAGGCAAGACCACGATTGTTGTAGGCATGGGCATCACTGATACCGGGTGCATAGCCCTCACCTGAGGTAATTGCAGAGGTAAATGCCTCTATCGCTTTATCATATTCTTCGTTTGATAAATACTGTTTTCCCTTCTCAAACAAATCTGTTGCGCTTAATTTGTCTACTGCTTTTGCATATTCTTTCTGTTTCTTTGTATCAGCTTTGTTGGCTTCAAGCTCTTTCTTAAGCCTCTCTATCTCCTTAAATGCCTCGTCTGCCTTTTTCTTCATATCCTCAAGCTCTTTTGACTTCTGCGTGTCTTTGCGAAGCCTGTCAACGGAAGCCGCAACCTCAGTTGGGTCTGCCTTTATCCTTGCCTTGAGATAATATCTCTCGCCGTCCCATTTTTCATTGAGTATCTCTGTCTGCACAGCGCCTGCTGTAAGCATAACCACTTTGTCTTTGGTAAGACGGAAATCCTTGACCTCGGTCTCTGCCATGAGATATGTGCCGAGTTCCTCAAGCACGAGCCTTTTCACCTGCTCAACGGCAATGGCGCGGGCGGTTACCTTGGAATCTATCTCGCTTGCCTGATAGGTGTATTCCTTCTCAAAGGTGACTACTATGGCAGAGGCTGGCACTGCAAGGAATAAGGAGACACAAATAATTGTTGTAATTGAAATGCCTATGCGATGATTTAAAATCGCCATGATATACCCCCTTGCTTAAGTTATAGCAAGATTATATCAATTTTCATGAAAGATTGTATGTGAAAATTACCCAAATCATTGACTACTCATAAAGGCTCCTCATAAACTGCTTTACAAAGACATACCCCATAATTTAAAATTTTATTATGTCAACGGCAACGGAATATAAATATATTGTAAAAGACGATGCACTCCTCGGCGGAGAGCCTGTGATCAAAGGAACAAGGACATCTGTGCGGGCTATCGTTGAAAACTGGCGACTCGGCTTATCGCCGGAAGAGATCGTAATTCATATGCCCCACCTCACCCTCGCTCAGGTCTTTGAAGCATTGAGTTATTACAGCGATCATCAAGAAGAAATCAACGAAAGCATCGAAAAGAATCAGATACCCGCCGATAAAATTCACCCCTCATTAAAAAAGTGATTTCAATATATTGCGATGAAGATGTAGATATTCTTATAAAACCGCTCCTTGAAGCTAAGGGCTTCAAGGTTCTAACCACGCTCGACGAGAAAATGTTGGGCGCTTCCGATATCCAACAGATAAATCATGCAGTAGAAAAAGAATACGCATTTCTTACTCACAACCGCTTGGACTTTGAACGATTATGTGCGAGTCACATTAATGATGGTAAAAATCATTACGGAGTTATTATAGCAACCAGGAGAAATGCTTATGACCTTGCAAAAAGAATCTCAAGAGTTCTATCAGGGTACACAGAAGAAACAATTAAGAATCAATTGCTTTATATTTAACCCGAAAATCCCATCCCCCCTTTGCTTCAACTATAGGAGAATTATATCAGCTTTCATGAAAGATTGGATGTGAAAATTACCGCTTTTTATTGCCAAAAAATTCTATGGCATCTTTTACCTTGTCAAGGTCAACTCTGGTGTTCAGGCAGGGACCGAATGGTCTTTCATTCAGAATTCCGAGAACAGGCAGCGGATAAGTGTCTACTATGCCGCTGCTTAAATCCCTTTCACATGCAACAGCTATTATAGCATCTGGTTTAACCTCTTTTACTATGCGTCTTGCAATAGTGCCTCCTGTAGCAACAAAAAGATTTAAACCGTTATCCTCTGCGATAGTTATCAAATCCTTTATTTCGCATTGGCCGCATCTCTTGCAATTATAAATGTTGTAGGTTATCCTTACATCACATTCGCTTCTCTGGAGACAATGCGGCAGAAGCAGCAGCAGCGTTTTTGTGTGATATTCCTCAGCCCTTATAAGCATGTTGTTAAGATTTATAATAAATATCTGCAGCTTTTCCTTCCTGTTTTTCAGAAAAGCGCCAGCAAGCATGACTGCAGGATAAAGCACCTTTAAGACTATCCCTCTAAGAAAATTTTTCATGTCCTTCTTTTAATTTTCTGCCGGCAATAAATGAAGCGGCAGGCATTGTTTTTTTGCCTTCAGGTTGAAGTTCCTCTATCAATAATACTCCTTTCCCTGTCCCGACAATCAATTCACTTCTTGATGCCTTTTCAATCCTGCCAGGGACTCCGCTGCCTTCAAGCGGTTTTGCTTTTATAATCTTTATCCTTTCTCTGCCGAAATAACAAAAAGCCGAGGGCCATGGATACATGCCCCTGACAAAGTTAAACAACTCCTCAGCGCTCCTGCTCCAGTCTATCTTTCCATCTTCCTTTTTGAGGATAGGTGCATAACTGGCATCTCCATTCTGCTTAACCGGTTTTACCGTGCCTGCCCTTATCCCGTTAATAGTCTTAATCAGGGTTTCTGCACCCAGATTCGATAATCTCAATGAAAGTGTTTCTGCATTATCGTTGTCCTTAATTTCCATCTCTGCCTGTAAAAGTATATCACCTGTATCAAGACCTTTGTCCATAAGCATTGTGGTAACGCCGGTAACCTTCTCGCCGTTAATCAATGCCCATTGTATAGGTGCAGCGCCGCGGTATTTAGGCAGCAGCGAGGCATGGACATTTATACAGCCTGATGCCGGTATGCCGAGTATTTCTTCAGGGAGTATCTTGCCGTATGCAACTACTATAATAAATTCAGGTTTGATGCTGCTCAACTCTCTGTAAAAATCCGCCTCCTTGATTTTGCCGGGCTGTAACACCCTGATATTTTCAGCTAATGCAAGCCCTTTTACAGGTGGCAATGAAAGAAAACGCCCTCTGCCTTTTAATTTATCAGGCTGTGTAATAATTAGGGCAATATCTTCTTTTTCTTTAATAAGTGCTTTTAATGAGGGGACTGCAAATTCAGGAGTACCGAAAAAGATTAAAGACACGGCATCACCCTTTAAACGCCGACATTGGATTCTCTGAGTGACCTAAGATACCGCTTTTTTAAAAACTCTCTCTTAATAAGGCTTACTCTATCAAAGAGCAAAATGCCATCAAGGTGGTCTATCTCATGCTGTATAGCCCTTGAGAGAAGTCCCGTGCCTTCAATTTCTACGGGCTTTCCTTTTCTATCAAGTCCTTTTACAATAACCTTTTCCGCCCTTTTTATTGTTGCGACACATTGGGGAATGCTGAGGCATCCTTCCTCTGATTCAATGATTCCGTCTGTCTCTATTACCTCGGGGTTAATCAGAACAATAAGCGGATATTTTTCTTCTTTGGAACTTAAATCGAACACCATTAATCTCTTTAAAACTCCGACCTGCGGGGCAGCAAGCCCTATGCCCGGAGCAGCTTGCAGGGTTTCCATCATATTGTCAATGAGACGCTGCAGATCAGAATCAAACTTTTCCACAGGCGATGCCTTTTGCTTAAGGACATCGTCAGGGTATTTTTTAATCTCCAGTATAGCCATAAAAAATTATAACACAACAGGGAATCTGATTCCCAAAATCCTATAATGAATAAGATTTTATTAAATAATACGCAAGGAAAAAATATGAATAGCTCAAATTAGAAAACGCTGAATTTTAGATATTTCTTAGGGTTCTCCTTGATATCCTTGAGAAGCTCCTTAAACTCTGCTATTGTGCTTTTCAATTCTTTAAGGGTATTTTTCACATCCGCAGGAAGTTCCTTGTCTTTGACAAGAGTCCCTGCTACGCCTTCTCCTGCATTTACCTTTTCCAGCACAGCATCAAGCTTTTTTGATGCATTATTGAGGTTTTCATAAAGTGACGGGTCCTCAATAAGCTTTTTCAAAGTCCCTGAATTCTCATTCATCTTCCTTCCAAGCTCTTCCATGGATGAAGTAGCAGACAGCATTTTATTGTACAGCGAAGGGTCTTTTACAAGCATTTTCATAGTGCCCTGCGAATCATCAAATTCCTTCAATACCTTGGATAATGTCTTTGTAGTCTCTTTTAAATTTGTATAAAGTTCGGGGTCTGTCATGAGCTTCATGATTGTCCCTTCATTCTTCTCCATTTTTTCAAAAAAGTTTCCGATTTTGTCTATAAAATTTGTAACCTTTGTGAGAGACTCTGCACTGGCGTTTACCAGCTCTTTTATTTCAAGCTGCGTCTTGCCTTCTATCATATCCCCGGGTTTAATCCGTTCTTCATCGAGAGAGCCGGGGCTCAATTCGATATACTTGTCACCGAGCAGACCCATCGTAAGCACAGCAGCCTTTGAGTCCTTTCTGATATATTGCAGTGTGTCGCTACGTATCAGCATTGAGATTATTGTTCCGTGAGCCATGTGAAGTTTCATGTCACTCACAGAACCGATTTCAATGCCTGACAGCCAGACAGGGGAGCCGTGCCTTAACCCCTTAACATCCTTGAGCTGTGCCTTTATTTCAACCTTTGGATAGAATATATTTGTAATGCCGCCTGCAAAAAACACTGTCAGGAATAAAAGGAGCAGGGCTATTGTTATAACAATGCCTACTTTAAGTTTTGACCACGTAAGCTGTTTTTTCATGTCATACATTTTTACCTCCCCTGAAAAATGTTTCTAAACAAACTGTCTATTCTCTTTTGAATTAAAATTCAGTTCGCTGATAAATATCTGAATTTCAGGAATAGCCGAATGCATAAGCCCATAACTGTTTCCGTCAAATATCATTACGCCGTTCTGTAAGAACATAAACCTGTCGACTACCCTCAATGCATCAACTACCTTGTGGGTTACAACTACATGACCGATGCCGCCCTTGCTTAAATCAACAATGAGATTGCATATGTTTTCTGCATTTACAGGGTCAAGACCTGCCGTAGGTTCATCGTATAAAAACATCCTCGGTTCATAAACTGCCAGCGACCTTGCGACAGCAACCCTTCTGTGCATGCCTCCGCTCAGCTCATCAGGCATGAGCTGCATTGCTTGCTCTACGCCGACTTTCCTGAGCAATTTCCCAACCTTCTCTTCTATCTCCTCTTCAGACATCTTTGTATATTCTCTCAGACAGAATGCTACATTTTCCTTCACATTCAGAGAATCAAAAAGCGCGCCTTCCTGAAAAACAATGCTGAACTTCTTTCTCACTTCTCTGAGCTCATCTTCGGTTTTATCGGTGATATCCACTTTATCAATGCCTATCCTCCCTGAATCTGGTTTTATAAGCCCGACTATCAGTTTAAGTATGGTGGTCTTACCCTCACCGCTTCCGCCGAGAATAGCCACCCTTTCATTAGATTCAATGGAGAAACTTATGTCTTTCAGAACCTGCCGCGTTCCGTATGAAAAACAGATATTATCAAATACAATCATACCGAAAATCCCAGAACATAAAGTAAAATCCTTGTAAGTATAAAATCAGAGATTATAATCATTATTATTGACATCACAACCGCCCTTGTAGTTGACTTTCTGAGCCCCACTGCTCCGCCTTTTGTTGAAAATCCCATATAACAGCTTATGCACGCTATCAGATAGCCGAATATAAACGGCTTAATCGAACCCGCTAAGACATTCTCAAAGTTTAAAATATCCTTAATTGAACTCCAGTAAAAATAACCGCTTTGATGACTTACAAAAACAGCTATGTAATAAGCGCCGAAGAGAGAAACCGCATCGCCCATAAGTGTTAATGCAGGCAGCATTATGACAGCGCTGAGGATTCTCGGTGTAACAAGTTTCTTAATAGGGTCAACCCCGAAGACCCTGAGAGAGTCTATCTGATGTCCGAGTATCATGGACCCCAGTTCTGAGGCCATGCCGGCGCCAACCCTTCCTGAAAAGACAAGCGCTGCAGTAACAGGTCCTACCTCTCTGATAATGGAAATACCGACAACTTTTCCTGTATACATCTTGAGTCCCAGCCTTGAGAGTTCAGCAGATAACTGAAGTGAAAGTGCCATTCCTATAAAAAGCGAAACAAGAAAGATTATCAGGAAAGAGCCTGCACCGGCATAGTCCATCTGTTCGATTGTATCTTTGAAGTAAAAAGGTCTCCTGAATATTCCCAAAATCCCGCGGATGGAAAGCAGGTAACAGTCCTGAATGTCGCTTACCAGCCCTTTTATATTCATTGCTTATTTTACACAAATAACATAACAGCTATCCATCATTAACCCTTTTCCATCGCCTGTGTATCCAGAGCCATTCAGCCGGATACTGTCTTACATGCTCTTCTATAAAACCGGTAAACTTTTTTGTATCTTCAATAATAGCCTTCTCGGCATCGTCTTCGCCGGAAAGAGTCACCGCAGGATAAATATTAATGATATGTCTGTCACCGTCACGGTTAATAAATACGGGAACTACGGGCGTCCCTGTTTTTCTTGCTATAAGCGCAGGCATCTTTGTTGTCCATGCTCCCCTGCCAAGAAAATCTATCACATACCCTTCATCTTTTAAAACAGCCTGGTCCATAAGAATCCCAACTGTTCCGCTTTTTTTTATCTCGGATAATATCCCTTTAAGCGCTCCTTTTTTGTATATTACTCTGTTTCCGTATTTTGCGCGCACCTTTTCTATGAATTTATTCAGATAGGGGTTGTCCTGAACCCTCGCCACAACTGAAACATTGCAAACCTTAACGCTCAGGGTTACAGCCATTAATTCCCAGTTGCCGCAGTGTCCTGTTATCAATATAATTCCTTTGTTTTTAAATGCTGCGCTCTGATAATTTTCGATGCCTTTTATCGCAGTTTCATCTATAATCTTCCTGCCAAGTCCGTAATAAATTTTTATTGCCTCGACAACTGACCTGCCAAAATTTTTGAAACTCGCCCTTGCAATGCTTCCGGCAGATTCCGGGATTTTAAGCCCGCCTGCCTGAATTGATTTTTGTATATTTTCAACAGCAATATTTCTCCTGTTTCTCCATGCATAAAAAATGAAAACGCCGAGCGTCTCTCCAACCTTTAAAGCAAGTTTATATGGAAGGATGGCGAGTGGAAAGGAAACCGTGACTAAAAGCGCAGCCTCCAGAAGCCATTTGATTTTCTTCATTTACTTTCTGTATCTTCTTCCTTCTTTTTTTCCTCTTTTTCTTCTTCCTTTTCCTTCTTCTTCTCCAGTGCCTTTGCTATCTCTTCAAGCCTTTTCATAACAAGATAATTTACTGTGCCTTCAGGATATGCGCCGTCTTCCTTTATTTCACCTACAGGCATCCCGGTCAGCACCTCCAGCCCGTCCTCCATCTCGTCAATCGGATATATGGAAAATTTCCCGTCTTTAACAGCGTCAACCACTTCCTGTTTGAGCATAAGATGCTTTACATTTCTTTTCGGAATTATAACCCCCTGACTGCTGTCAAGACCTCTAATCCTGCACAAATCAAAAAACCCTTCTATCTTTTCATTTACACCGCCTATGGGCTGAACATCGCCATTCTGGTCCATTGAGCCGGTAACTGCAATGCTCTGTTTAAGAGGTACACCTGAAATGCTGCTTAAAAGGGCATAAAGTTCCGCACAGGTTGCGCTGTCACCCTCAATCATTTCATAAAGCTGCTCAAAGGTTATGGAAGCTGAAAGACTTAAGGGTTTTTTTGCTGCATATTTGCTGCCGAGATAGCTGGAGATTATCATAATCGCCTTTTCATGTATCTTGCCGCTCATCTTTGTTTCACGCTCTATGTTTACAACCCCTGCCTTCCCGATGTATGTCTTTGCAGTTATCCTTGACGGCTTCCCAAAGCTGTAATCACCGAGGTCAAGTACTGCGAGTCCGTTAACCTGTCCGACCTTCTCACCGGAGGTGTTGACTATGAGGGTATCCTCCAGCATCATTTCCCTTAAGTGCTCTTCAATCCTGTTTACTCTCAGCACTTTTTCATTAATCGCTTTAACTACATGTTCCGCCTTAACAATAGAACCTCCCTCTCTCAACGCCCAGTAATGCGATTCGCGAATAAGGTCTGCTATATCACTGAATCTTGTTGACATCTTATCCTGATGACCTGCCAGCCTTGAGCCGAATTCCACAATCTTTGAGACCCCTCCCTTTTCGAAAGGAAGCAGTTTTTCTTCCTTCTGGCACGAGGCTACAAAAGCTGCATACTTATCAATATTCTCAGGTGTTCTGTCCATTCTGCTGTCAAAATCCGCCTTGACCTTGAACAGCTCACTGTATTCTTCATCAAGGTTGTAAAGGAGATAATACAGATACGGACTGCCGATAAGAATTACCTTCACATTAAGAGGTATCGGCTCGGGCTTCAATGCCATGGTGCTTACAAGCCTGTACTGTTCCCATGCATCCTCTATTTTTATTTCCCTGTTTTTAATAGACCTTTTTAATGCATCATACGAAAATATATTCCTGAGAAGGTCAAGGGCATTTATCACAATATAACCGCCGTTTGCCCTGTGAAGAGAACCTGCCTTTATCATCGAAAAATCCGTTAAAGCCATTCCATACTGGACTTTATACTCTACTCTTCCAAACAGGTTCAGATAAGTCGGGTTGCTTTCAAAAATAACAGGCGCCCCTTTATCTTCACCGTTATTGACAATAACATTAACCGTATACCTCACAAATGATACTTCAGTTTTCGGCAGCTTCATAAATGGCAGCGGCGGTGCCTGTTCTTCGGTAACCTTGAAATCATCCAGATGCGATAGAATATCTTCCTGTACTGCTTCAAGGTAATCCACAATCTTCTGATTAAATACATACTTTTTCTTTAAATCCTCTATAAGGTGTCCGACTGCGCCGAGTGCAATCTCCCTTTCGAGCTTGGTGAGCATTTCTTTAACAAGTTTTTCTGTCTCCCTCACCGCCCTTGCAATATCATCCAGCTTTTCCTGGAGCATTTTGCCAACCTCTTCAACCTTCTTTCTCGTCTTTTCATCAAGGGCTGCAAACTCGTCTTCTGTAAGGGGTTCCACGCTCTTTTTTACAGGGACTATTATGAGACCTGCCACAGCCTTTCTTATAGCAAATCCTTTGGACTGAGCTTCCTCTTCAAGGCTTGTGAACAATTCCTTCTGTTTCTGCTGAAACTCATCGATTATTTTATTTCTCTGCTTCTCATATTCCTTAGATTCAAACACTCTCGGCATTTCGACTCTCAATGTTTTAATAAGGTCATCCATGTCTTTCTGGAAAACCATCGCCTTGCCGGGTTCAAGTGATATTGCCAGGCAGGAATCAGGGTTTTTGAAATTGTAGGCATAGCACCAGTCCGGCGGCACATCCTCTTTCAATGCCCTCTCCTGCAGTAATGTCCTTACGGTTCTCATCCTGCCTGTGCCGCCTTCACCCAGTACAAAAATATTAAAGCCTTTACTGGTCAGGCTGAGACCAAAATCCATGGACTTTAATGCCCTTTCCTGTCCGACTGTACCTTCTAATTTGCCTATATCTTCTGTTGTATTAAATTTAAAAAAATCTGGCTCGCAGCATTTGTAAAGTTCTTCAGGTTTTAATTTTGTCACCATATTTACCTCATCATCACTGCTTATTTTGCCCTTGGATGATGTTCAAGATAAACCTTTTTAATCCTGTCAGCAGATACCTTCGTATAAATCTGCGTTGTGGATATATCCGCATGTCCAAGCATCTTTTGAACAGACCTCAAATCAGCCCCGCCATTCAGAAGATGTGTTGCAAAGGTATGTCTGATGGAGTGCGGGGTAAGATTAACACCGGCAACGGTGCCAAATTTTTTCAAAGACTGCCAGAACCTCTGTCTCGTCATCGGCATTCCCCTGCCGGTCAGAAAAAGGTAATGCGACTGTCTGTTTTTCAGCAGATGATGCCGCAATTCATGAATATATTTTTTTATCTTCTCTGCAGCCCTCCTGTTCATTGGCACAACCCTCTCCTTTGAACCCTTGCCGATAACTCTTAAAAAACCTCCCTCGAAATTTATATCATTAATCTTAATGGATATAATCTCGCTCACCCTGAGTCCTGAGGAATACATCAGTTCCAGCATTGCAGAGTCCCTTATAAACACCCTGCTTTCAAACTCTGTTTCGAGCAATTTCATAATATCTTCAACATCAAGCGCCTTGGGCAGTCTATCCCATTGTTTAGGAGTTCTGAGATTTTCTGTCGGGTCATCAGAGATTATTTTCTCAATGATTAGAAACTTACACAATCCCTTTATGGAAGATATAAACCTGCATATGCTTGAAGCTGAATAGCCGCTGTCCCTGAGTTTGCCGATATAACCTATAATATCATCCCTTCCGAACGATTTGATATCCTTATGGTTTTTTGTAAGAAAATTGCGATATCCCTTCAAGTCGAGAAAATATGATTGCACTGTGTTCTTAGATAATCCCTTCTCCACAGAGAGATACGAGATAAATGAGTTAAGTATGTCTGCAGACACTGTCAACCCCGATGAACTCTTCTATGCCGGTGGAATTCCTTAATTTCCGGTATAGGATACCGGCGAGTTTTAATAGATGCATGGTGTCTTCCCTGTTGTATGTTAATAACAGTTCCCTTGCCTCTAAACTACCCTTCTTTGCCTGCTCCCAGAGTTTCACCGCATCATAACCGTTCATCCCTTTAACAACATCTTCACGGTCTATATCGAATAATGTCTCAAGTTTTTTTAAACCGCCGTTGATTCCAAGCTTGCGTGCTGCAAAACACAGGTCAAAGTGAGGGATATCAAATCTAATTCCGGGAAATGATCTGAGGAGAAACGGAATATCAAATGCAGCGCCGTAGAATGTGATAAGACATTTATAACCTGACAGTGCGCGGTTGAGATTCTCTGCTGTGAGATTCTCACCCCTGACAAGACATTTTGAGTCATATCCGTCATAAAGCCCGACCACTGTCACATAACCGCCCTGTCCCGGCTGAAAACCGTTAGTCTCTATATCAAGACCGACTGCTTCGTTCTTGAATGCATTGAATAATCTCCAGTGTTCCCTTCTTTTCATTATTTTTGCAAAATATTCTGCATTGCCGATGCTGAGTTCCATGGAAGACTGCATCAGTTGATTATCATACACCCTTTTCCTCTCCGGGCTTATGCCTTCTATTTCTTTGCAATTGCAAAAATCATCCCATGCAAGGATCCCTCTTCGCCATAGATGACGCTCGAGTTTTTCGCCTATGCCGTTAAGCAATGAAAAAGTATGCCGTATCACAATAAGCTCCTTTCCTGTGTTTTATTATAACCTTTATCAATAATCACTACAAGAATCAGCATTATGTTAAACTGTTTCTCTATGAGAAACATAAAATTGACCATTCAGTACGACGGGACAAATTACCACGGCTGGCAGATACAACGCAGCGCAGTTACCATTCAGGGAATACTTCAAGAAACAATTAAAAAAATAACGGGCGAGGATACAAAAGTCGTCGGCGCTGGAAGGACAGACGCCGGAGTCCATGCCATTGAACAGATTGCCTCTTTTAAGTCATCAACTGAACTTCCGCCTGATATTATCAAAAGTGCATTAAACGCCATCCTCCCCGATGATATAAGGATAATAGATGTCTGTAACACAGAAAGCACATTTCATCCGAGATATGATGCAAAAAGCAAAATCTATTTTTATGTGATTTCCACTGACCGGATAATATCTCCTTTTCTGAGCAGATATATATGGAAGATACCTTACAAACTTAATTTCTATGAAATGAACCGTGCACTAAAACTCCTGAAAGGCAGCCATGACTTTGCAGCATTTAGGGCAAGCGGCTGCGGAGCAAAGAGTACCGTGAGAACCATTTTAAACATTTCTCTTGAAAGTTTGAATGTCATTAATTTTATGACAGCGGGGCTTAACGGAAACTTCCTGAAGATTCGCATCGAGGCAGATGCATTTCTGAGGCACATGGCAAGAAACATTGTGGGAACTATTATTGAAGTTGGAAAAGGCAAAATCAGCGAAGAGGATATAAAGAAAATTTTAGCTTCAAAAGACAGGAGATTCGCAGGTCCTGCAGCGTCTGCAAGAGGATTGTTTCTCGAAAAAATTAACTTCTGATTACACCTCCCTCTCCATCTTTTCGATTAATTCCTTTTTTTCCTGGCAATCCCTGCAATATATTGCAAAAGGCATGATTCTCAGTCTTTCCTCGCTTATCTCGTCTCCGCACTCTTCACATATTCCGTATGTACCTTCCTTCAATTTGCTGAGAGCAGCATCTATCTTGATAAGGGTTTCTCTATAGGTGCTGAGCTGCTTGAGACTTATATCCTCCGAAAGGTCAATAACGGATAAATCCCCGTCATCGAGCACGGTTTCAACAAGCTGCCTTTTTTCACCTGATATGTATTTCTTGATTTCGGACTTGGATTCTTTGACTATATCCTCTCTTTTCTGTACCAGCAGTCTCCTTAGTCTTTCCTTTCTTGTATTCTCATCTTCAGATATCTTCTTTTTCTTTGATTTTCTTGCACTTTCTTTTTCAAGAATCTTCTTTTTATTTAACTTCCTTACCATGCTTCCTCCTGCACCTTTCAACGGAAAGCCGTGATTCTATACTTCCATTATCTCCTTTTCCTTGTGTTGAAGAACCTCCTCAACCTTGTTTATATAAGAATCTGTAATTTTCTGTATCTCATCCTGAAGCCTCTTAACATCGTCTTCACTGAGGTGTTTTTCTTTCTCGACTTTCTTGAGCTCATCAATTATGTCCCTGCGTATATTTCTTACAGCAACACGGGCTTCTTCTGCTCTCTTCCTGACAATCTTTACAAGCTGCCTCCTTCTTTCTTCTGTAAGCTGTGGTATGTTTAGCCTTATAGTCTTGCCATCGTTATTTGGTGTAAGACCGAGGTCTGATTTCAAGATGGCTTTTTCTATATCGGGTACCAGCCTCTGCTCCCATGGCTGAATGGTTATCTGCCTGCTCTCGGGTATTCCCAATGTTGCAACCTGAGCCAGAGGTGTCGGCGTTCCATAGTAGTCCACTCTTATCCAGTCCAACAACGAAAGAGACGCCCTTCCTGTCCTTATAGAGCCAAAATCTTTTTTCAAGGATTCCACAGCTCCATTCATTCTTTCTGCAGCCTTTTTCTTAAGCTCCTGCATTTTCTCACTCCACTAAGTTAACTTGCTAAATTACCTAATGACTTTTTGTTTGTCTCAGCACAGTTGTCCCTATCTTTTCCCCTTTTATAATGTTCTTAATATTATCTTTCTTTTTAATATTAAATATAACAATAGGGAGGTTGTTGTCCATGCAGAGGGTTATTGCTGTAGAATCCATAACCTGAAGGCTATGCCTTATAACATCTAAGTAAGAAATTACATCATATTTCTTAGCAGAATGGTCTTTTTCAGGGTCTGCTGTATAAACGCCGTCTACCCTCGTGCCCTTGAGTATTACATCCGCACCTATCTCCATAGCGCGAAGCGCTGCTGCCGTATCAGTTGTAAAATAAGGATTGCCTGTTCCTGCAGCAAATATAACTATCCTTCCTTTCTCAAGATGTCTGACCGCCCTTCTTCTGATATAAGGCTCTGCAAGTTCCCTCATATCAATTGCAGACTGCACCCTCGTTCGCAAACCGACCTTTTCCAGAGAGTTCTGCAGTGCAAGGGCGTTCATAACCGTTGCAAGCATTCCCATATAATCAGCAGATGTCCTTTCAATTCCCTGCACAGACGCCTCGACACCCCTGAATATATTTCCGCCTCCGATTACAACCGCAACCTGCACGCCCATATTAAAGACCTTCTTTATCTCCATCGCCATAAATTCTACGGTGGCAGGGTCTATGCCGTATGACCTGTCTCCCATCAGGGCTTCTCCGCTGAGTTTCAGGAGAATCCTTTTGTATTTGAGTTTTGAGTTCAGAGTTTTGAGCTTAGAGTTTTTATTCCGTGCCTTAACTCCTAACTCCTGACTCTTAATTCCTGATTCTTTTTTTGTATTAGTTTTCACAGACTGCACTCTTCTCCAATCCCTCACCAAGCTGGAATCTTGCAAACCTCCTTACGATTATATTCTCTCCAAGCTTGGCAATCTTGTCAGTTACCAAATCCTTTATCTTTTTTTTCTGGTCGGGGTCTTTTATAAATATCTGTTCAAGAAGGCACATATCAGCATAGAATTTTTCGAGTTTACCTTCAATAATCTTTTCAACAACCTGTGGCGGCTTATTAGTAACCTGTGCCCTGTAAATACCCTTCTCCCTTTCTATTGTTTCCTGAGACACATTTTCTCTTGAGATAAACGAGGGATTGGCAGCCGCAATCTGCATTGCAATATCCTTAACGAGTTCCCTGAAATCATCCGTTTTTGCAACAAAGTCGGTCTCACAGTTAACTTCAACCATAACACCGAGTTTATCCATGTGTATATAAGAGCCGATTAAACCTTCGGTTGCAGCCCTGCCTGATTTTTTTGCAGCAGTTGCAAGCCCCTTCTGCCTGAGAATATCAACCGCCTTCTCCATATTGTCATTGCTTTCTGAAAGAGCGCGTTTGCAATCCATAAGACCTGCTCCTGTCTTTTCACGTAATTCCTTTACCATTTCTGCAGTAACACTCATTATTTAAGATCCTCCTCGCCTTTACCGCTTTTTTTAGAAGAAACAGCTTCCCTGTGACTCTTGTCCTGCATAATCTTTTCTTCAATGCCTGCATTCTCAATTTCTTCCTCCGCCTTTTTTGCAAGCAGACCTTTCCCTTCCAGTATCGCATCAGCCATCTTGGATGCAATAAGCTTAATCGCCCTTATCGCATCGTCATTGCCGGGAATCACATGGTCCGCCTCATCAGGGTCGCAGTTCGTATCAACGAGTGCTACTATGGGAATAGAAAGCCTTCTGGCTTCAGCGATGCCAATACGTTCCTTTTTAGGGTCTACTACAAAGATAGCGCCGGGAAATTCCTTCATCTCTTTCATTCCAATAAGGTTTTTTTCGAGTTTTTCCCTCTCCTTTTCAAGCTGGGCAATCTCCTTTTTTGTAAGCACATTATAAGTGCCGTCCTCTTTCATTGTCTCGATCTTTTTAAGTCTCTCTATGCTCTTTCTGATAGTTGAAAAGTTTGTCAGCATGCCGCCAAGCCACCTGCTTGTGACATAAAAGGCGCCTGCCCTTTTTGCTTCTTCTGTAATTGAATCCTGCGCCTGTTTTTTGGTGCCGACAAAAAGTGTCGGTGCTCCTGTTGATGCTATATTTCTCATAAAATTATATGCATCTTCTATTCCCCTCAGGGTCTTCTGAAGGTCAATTATATGGATGCCGTTTCTCTCTCCGAAGATATATTTCTTCATCTTCGGATTCCATCTTTTTACCTGGTGTCCAAAATGGGCACCTGCCTCCAGCAGCTCCTTCATCGTTACAACACTCATTTTAAATCCTCCTCTGGTTTTTCCTCCGCCCTATTCTCCTCAACCCACTTTTCACTTCTTACTTCTCAGTGAGACCATCGGAGAATCTTTCCGGGCGTGTGTTTTTAGCTGAATAACATAGCATAAATAGCGCTTATTTTTCAAGCGTGACCGTAAATTATGACTCTAAACTATCACAGAAGGCACGGGTGCACGAAAAAGCTTTACTTGCAACACCTTTAAACATGCCATGGAGCAATTCTGGAGCAAGCAGAATTACTCAAAAACAAAAATTTGTGGATTGCGTAATGGCATATTAATTAATCGTTATTGCAATTTAAAGGTTTGAGTGCATTTGTGCCTTCTGCATAAAAATCAGCAGCAGTTTTTTCTGGCAAATAACAAAAATTTAATGCTAAAATTCTTAGCTATGACAAGTCTGGGTTTTTCTCCATGTCCGAATGACACCTTTATCTTCTATGCCATTGCAAACAAAAAGATAGACAACTGCGGGTTTGATTTTAATCTTGTTATTGAAGATGTGGAGACTCTGAACCAGCTCTCAATGAAACGGATGGTAGATGTTACAAAAATATCCTGCCATGCATTCTGCTATCTGCAGAACGACTACCAATTTTTAAGGGCAGGCGGGGCATTCGGAAGGGGCTGCGGGCCCTTAATCGTATCGAAAGAAACCTATGAGGAAAGAGATTTAAAAAATAAAAAAATAGCAATTCCGGGAATGCTTACGACTGCATCGCTTTTGCTGAAGTTGTATTTCTATTCATCATTTGGCACTCTGCCTTTAGAACCTGTTGTTATGCCGTTTCATAAAATTATGGAATCTGTTAAAGATGGTATGGTGGATGCAGGGCTTATAATCCATGAAAGCCGTTTCACCTATCATGAATACGGGCTCAAAAATATTATTGACCTCGGTGATTGGTGGGAAAAGGAGACAGGATTGCCCATACCTTTGGGAGGCATCATTGCAAAAAAATCCCTCGGCATATCCGCAAACAAAACAATTGAAGAGCTGATAAGAACAAGTGTAAAATATTCAATGTCAAACAAGGAAGAAGTTATGCCTTTTATCAAGCAATATTCTCAGGAGCTGTCAGAAAAGGTGATAACGGAACATATATCCATGTATGTGAATGATTATACCCTTGATATCGGTAAAGAAGGATTGTCTTCACTCGAGGAACTTTTGAAAAGAGCCAATTTTATAAACAGCCGGAAGAATCTGGAGGGGTAATGTTGCAGCGTATGGCAATAGAGGAATTCACAAAAGAGCCCAAGATAGCATATTTTTCCATGGAAATCGGAATCAAAAACGACATCAAAACTTACAGCGGCGGACTCGGCGTGCTTGCAGGAGATACGATTAAATCTGCTGCTGACCTGCGTCTTCCTATGATAGCGGTAACGCTCCTCACAAAAAAAGGATATTTCAAACAGGAACTTGATATTTTCGGAAGACAGACAGAGCTTCCGGATGACTGGGACCCAAACATTTTTATGACTCCCCTGAAGGAAAGAGCCATCGTCTTAATAGAAAAAAGGGAGGTTCAAATTGCGCCGTGGCTATATGTTGTTGCAAGCGCAACAGGCGGAAAAGTCCCGATTATTTTTCTCGATACCGACCTTCCTGAAAACTCTCCGGGAGACAGGGAAATCACACACCGCCTTTACGGAGGTGATTCAGCATACAGGTTTAAACAGGAGATAGTCCTCGGAATCGGCGGAACAAGGATAATAGAGGAGCTCGGATTTGAAATCAAGAAATATCACATGAATGAGGGTCATTCAAGTCTGCTAACCCTTGAACTTCTTAAGAGATATAAAAAAGATATAGAGGAAGTATGGGACGAGAGACTTGTATGGGACGCTGAAAAGGTCAGAAGTCTTTGTGTTTTTACAACACACACCCCTGTGGCAGCAGGGCATGACAGATTCCCCTATGACCTTGTACAGAGAATACTGTATGACACGATTCCAATAAATGTTATACAGGAATTTGCAGGAAAAGAAGACCTTAACATGACCCTGCTCGGAATAAATCTGAGCAATTATATAAACGGTGTTGCCAAAAAGCATGGTGAGGTGTCAAAGGTCATGTTCCCCGGCTACGTGATTCATGCCATAACAAACGGTGTGCATTCATTCACATGGACATGCGACAGTTTTAAAAGGCTTTATGACAAGTTCCTTCCCGGCTGGGCAAACGAACCCGAGATATTTGTAAGAGTAGGCAGAATCCCTGATGAAGAGATGTGGGAAGCACATATGGAAGCTAAAAGAATTCTAATTGATTATGTAAACAGAGAAACACAGGCTGGAATGAATTATGATACCCTGACTATCGGTTTTGCAAGGCGCGCCACTGCATATAAACGGGCTGATTTGCTCTTTGCAGATCAGGAAAGACTGGCGCGCACCTGCGAAGGCAGAATCCAGATAATATATGCAGGAAAGGCACATCCCAGAGATGAGACAGGCAAACAACTGATACAGCACATATTCGAGATAAGAGACAGACTGAAAAGTAAAATCAAAATCGCATTCATAAAAAACTATAACATGGATATAGCATTGAAGCTTATATCAGGTGTGGACATATGGCTGAATACACCGCTGAGACCTTATGAGGCATCAGGAACAAGCGGCATGAAAGCCACACATAACGGAGTGCCCAATTTCAGCGTGCTTGACGGATGGTGGATAGAAGGTCATATTGAGGGTTATACAGGCTGGGCAATCGGTCCATCGCCTGATGTGCCTGCTGACCCTGCAAGGGATGCTGACGACCTCTACTACAAACTCGAAACAATGATAATACCAGCCTTCTACAATGAAAAAAAGATATGGATTAGGATAATGGAAAACGCCATTGGCAAGAATGCATATTACTTCAATACCCACAGGATGATGAGACTGTATGTTACAGAGGCGTATATTAGATAGGAATGAAGATCAGGCCTGATTATTAAAAACATCTTCATCAATCTATAATTTACAAACTCCGGCAAAAGCCAAAACCTGTTTTCCCTAATAAAATTGTTTAACACACATTGTGTGGTAAAATATATCCATGAGCGTAATTACAAGAAAAATAGGGAATGGCAAATATGCATACCTTGTCTTGCGTGAGGGCAAGAAGGTTATTCACAAATACCTCGGCCGTGCTGATAATCCGAAAGTGGTTAAAATGCTATTGCATAAAAAAGAGAGTTCGGATATCCCTGAAAAACTTGAAACTCTTTTCTGGGATGCAAATCTTAAAAAAATCCATGTTAAACAAAACGCCAGGTATATTATTGAACGGGTGCTCGAATTAGGCGACCTTGATGCTTTGAAATGGCTGCAAAAGGTTTATCCTGTCCGAACAATTATTGATACACTGTATCTGAACAGAACACTAACTGCAAAATCACGCAATTTCTGGATGTTATGGTTTGGAGTCATCAATGCATAAAGAATGCTTTTCTAAAAAAGGGTGGGAAGTGCTGCATATTCTCAAAGATATGCTCAATAAGTATAATGGCATGTTGGGCGGCGGAACAGCGTTAGCCCTTCATCTCGGACACAGAATCTCCGTTGACCTTGATTTTTTTACCAATGCAGATTTTAAAACGGAATCAGTTGTTTCGGGGATAAGGAAAACAGGTCATCCATTTCGTATTATCTCTGAGGGAGAGGAACATTTGATTGCTGATGTAGATGGCATAAAAGTATCGTTTTTAAAATACGATTACCCCTTTATGGACAAGCCTGCAATTTATAAAGGAATAAGGATAGCCGGGATACTTGACATAGCATCGATGAAAGTTATAGCCATTTGCCAGAGGGGCACAAAAAGGGACTTTGTGGACTTGTTCTTTATCCTGCAGGACATGCCTTTTCATAAAGTGGCTGAACACATGGTAAAACGTTTCGGCAAGGAGAGGATAAATCCTGTTCATATTGGAAAATCGCTTGTGTATTTTTCAGATGCCGACTCTAATCCTGACCCTGCGTATGTAAAGGGCAAAGAATTAAAGTGGGAAATCATCAAGAAGTTTTTTAAGAATCATGTCAAACAGTTTGTCTTTGACCTTGATGGGGCAGTGAAAGAGTCACTGTCTTAGAATATTCCAAAATTCCCGGGGTTTTATTATTCTTACTCCCTTATATCTTTTTAAAACCAATAGGTCTTCATCGCCTGTAATGATAAATCTGGCACCGCCGCTCAAAGCAGTTCCAATAATCTTACTGTCATTCTTATCACGACAGATTGATTCATTCACAGGTTTGGGTTCTATTATCTCTGCCGCGCTTCTCAGATAGTCAATGATATTTTGAACAATGTTTTTAGGAAGATGAATCTTTTTAATCAGA